>DASPOF010000090.1:0-25138 GCA_035626155.1 Binataceae bacterium (SeqCode) | reverse complement strand
TCGAAGACATGACTCTTGAGCCACTCCATCGAGGCCGCGTCATGCTGGTTAAGACACCGGTTATACGCATCGTTCCACGCCCAGTCGAAGTAATCCGTAGTCACTTCTGCAAGCCGGTAGCCGTGCTTCTCGAGGTACGAGCGCACTTGATTTCGCTTTTCAAGAGTGTCGCCTTCCTCGAGATATGGATACCTGAACACCCGGCGGCGGCGCAGTCCGGCCGCGGAGTCCTCGATCGTCGCAAGCAGGTTATCTTCCTTTTCGATATCGTCCAGAAAGGCTTTGGCCCCGACCTGGTTGAGGTTCGAATGCCGGTAGGTGTGGTTGCCAAGCGGATACCCGGCGGCCACCCACATCTTGAGTATGGCTATTTCGGTCGGGTCATAGTCCATGAAGAGGCCATTGGCAAAGCCGTAGGCGGCGACATGATTCGCCTTGAGGACCTCGATGATTTTTGCGGCTATCGCGGTACGCGAAACATTGTCCGGCGTGTCGCCGGTCTCAGGCCAATCGTCGATCGTTAGAGCGATCCTGACAGGCCCCAGCGGCACATCTGACGCCAGCGGATCGGACCCTGCGATCGCCCGGTTTGCAGAAACCAGGAGCCCAAGGAGAATTATGAGAACAACGCTAACTCGCGGCTTCGGGACTGATTTGCCGGGGAATTTCAGGTTCCGGAACCTCCAGGTCGTTTTCCATTCGGGCTTCTTCCGACCGTCTCAATCGCATGCGCTCCGCAACGGATACCGCGCGCACCGCAACCACGGCCGCCACATCCTGCGCGGCGAATTTCAACTGGATGTAGGTCACAATGCCGTAGAGGAGATAGCAACCGTTAAGTACTCCGTAAATTCCGTAGCCAAACCCTCCTCCATTGCGCATTACTTGAACGGTCCAAAGGACAATCCCCGTAAATATCAAAAGCGGCATGACCACATGCACCGGCGGCACGATCGTACGTCCCGGGATCTTGGGCGTACGCGTGAATGGAGACTGCCGGCCGGTAATCCCCTGTCTAAGCGACTGCAGGAGACCCGTCAGGTTCACCGGGATAAGCAGAAGATCCATGGCGTGCACGCGCGGGAGGTCCCACCACTGGTAGCCGCAACTGATGAGGTCGCGGCAGAATAGCCAGTAATAGGGCAGAACGCATGCGAGCAGAAAAAATGCGGGGAAACGCCGGCCGTCCGGAAAGGGAACCGAGATGATAAACAGCACGGAGGCGGATCCGAGCACTGCGGTCAGCGTGTAAAGGCGAAGCACTATTTCCGGGATCCTGGCCAGCCGGCCCGGCCCGCTAGCCGCATAGCGAAGCAGTTTTGAAAGAATCAGAACCGGGCCGTTGGACCAGCGCCGCCGCTGTATCACCAGGGCGCCAAAGTTCCCGGGTGTAGCGGTATATGACAGGCGCTCAGGATGACAGTATATCTGCCAGCCTCGGCCCACCAGGTCGACGCTCGATTCGGTATCCTCCACCAGGGTGCGATCGTGGATATAACGCTTGACCGCGAACCCGCGCTCGTAGACGGTCTCGCAGATGTCCTCGAGGGCCGCCCGGCGCAATAGCGCGTTCGCTCCTACCCAGAAAGAACCCTGATAGAGAGTTGACCCCTGGGTTGAGAACCATTGGACGTCGGTTTGAGCGCCCGCGATTCGTTCGATCAGCGACGTGCTCCCCGGTACCGCGGTGAACGGGGACTGTACCACCGCGTAGCGCGCGCACTCCGGCTGACTCATTATATGAGTGAGCTGCAATGCGTAATCGCTGAGCAGCATGCTGTCGGCATCCAGCGTGATCACATAGTCTGCATCGCGCACCGACAACTGAGCGATCTTCGGGTCGCACTCTTCCAGGTGCAGCCCGCCCGGTCCGACGACCTCCCGAAGGCTCCGGCCCAGCAACCCGAGGTAGCTGTTGAGGTTCATCGCCTTGTTGGAGGCGTGCGACAGATTGACGAAACGTTTGCGCTCGAAGCTGGTGAGCCTGACGGAGAACAGCTTCGCCAGGCGCGTGTATTCGCGAGCGATGTGCAGGAGGTCCGCGCTTCTGCGGCCGGGATTACGGCTTTTCCCCTCGAGCTCATCGGCCCGCGCACGGTGAGCCTTCGCCGGCTCGAGCAATATGCGGTCTATGTACAAGGCATCGTAATGATCGGCGCGTTCCCAGCCTTCGGCCTGTTCCTCGAGCCATCGCGCTGCCCGCCGGTAGAGCTTTGCGAGACGGCGGCTCTCCGCCTTGAGATCCACGCACCCCGCAACGCGCCGTCCTTCGAATGCCGTTTGCTGCGCCGCATAGAAGGCATGCTCCGCGCGAAACAGCGCGTCCAGCGTGCGCACCAGATCGCGGGTCGCATTCAATTCCCGCTGCTTCGCTTCCTCCGAAGGATTCGGTGGATTATCTATCAGGAGCACGACCCGCCGGTCTGGATATTCAGAAAGGGCCGCCGACATCAGGGTCATTTGCAGCACCCGTACCTCCTCGCAAAACGAAGGTACCAGGATGGCAAGTGAGCTCGGATGCTCCTGATCGTAAACGGACTCGAGCTCATCGCGGGTCGCCTCACGATGTCTCAAAAGCCGGCGGAAGAAGCTCAGACGATTGAATTGATAGGTGGTAATCCGGTAGGTGAGGAACGCAAAATTCAACGCAAAGAACGTCTCCAGAGCGGCCAGCGCAATGTGCGAGGAATGGAATCGGTCACAGATGATACCAACCAGCAGGTAGAGCGCGGCCGACGAAGTAAGAAGACTGACCACGATCGCCAGCCGTGTGTAATGAATTTCGCGGCGTGGAATTGGCCGACGCGCCCGAGGAGCCTCGACCCTCCCGGCGCGTGGATCGCACCTGATTTGCTGACCGGTCCGCAAATTACCTGCCCCTTTCGTCAACCTAGAATGTGTAGGTAAGACTTAATCCAGCCGATGTCGAACTCCAGTGCGCCGATCCGCTTCCGTTCCAATAGTACTCGACCACCGAGTTTCGCGTCGGCCGGAACCCGAAAACCAGCTTCGCTCCGCCATCCCATCCGCTGGAAGGACCGCCCGCGTTGATGCCCGACATGCGCGCCGACCCGAACCCGCCTGACGCTTCAACCCGGCCATAGGTATCAATCCAATCGAACGTCCATGCGATCGATACGTCGTTCGACAGAACCCGTTGCGGAGCCCAATAGCCATGGTTGGTGTCCCGTGCAAATCCGAGGTACTGAAAACTGTAACCGAACGCGAGATCGCTGGCTACCAGCGGAAATTCGTAGGTCGGCGAGAATTGGAATTCATTCGAGCTGTTCCCGTCGGAGTAGAGCTTATGATGGAACTCGATGCCCGAACCGAGACTAGCGGTCAATTTGTCCGAAAGGTTCAGGCCGAAATCAGTCTGCCGGATGTTCGAACGGATTTCCTCGGCCGACGCTGCGAGCACATCGTGTGAAATGTTCGCCTCGAGCGAGGCGCCCCCGATATCCGCGCTGGTCCGAAACGACCAGGCAAGATCGGTCCGGTGCGTGCTCGCCACGGTGCCAAGACCTCCTCCGATTCCGAACTCCTCGGAGAAATCCTTGTGTACTGACAACACTTGCGCCTGGGATCGCTCGGTACCAAGCGAATCGCTCGCAAACACCGTGTCCCTGGCGAGAGTGAACGTGTAGCCGCCGATCGTCGCCCCGAGCGCGGAGGAGGCGGTCAAGGTCTTGTAGCCCTCCGAGTCGCGGTACAGGTCGAAATGGCTCTCCAGGAACGGTTCCAGTTCGGACATGGGATCATCTTTGTCATCGGAGCGCTCGACCGAATCGCAGGCGGCCGGGGGCCGGACCGCCGGCTCGTCTTCGTCAGATGCGGCCCGAATTGCGCATCCCGACGGGACCTCGAGCGTCTCCCCGGCGAAGACGTACCGCGAACCTAGCAGGAATGCGCTCAGGACGGCTGTCGAAAGGAACGCACGAGGAACGAGGGACAGCCTGAACAACCACTGTGGCCCGCGCGAAATCATGGCGTTATCGATCAGGGTTGAAGAAATGGCCGACGCGGTGTGTGGGTTATCCTGAGCCGGCTCCGGCTCGCCATCAGCGCTGGCGGGGCCGATTCACGATCGCCTCTTGCGGGTCCAATCTCGCAGCGCGTCGTTGGCCTCCTCTTTCAAAATTTCTGCGAGCCAAAGGATAGGGCGAGGTAGCGGATCACCCTCCTTTAGACGGCGTTTAGACTACGCGTTCAGCGAGCCGGATGGCAAGCGCGGACTTCGGCCCCAATTCAGGCGTTCAAGGTGACCGTATGAACATCGTTCCCACCAGGCGCGATGGGAATGTTTGGCGCGTCTTCGCCGCAGGGCGGACGGCGCCTCGCTCCAGTGGCCGTCCGTGCCCTCTCCATGTTAATTCCCCGATCGGTGCTGCATGTCGCGATGGAATTTGCGCCGTTGCGCGAACATCCGCGCACCTGCGGCACGCCCCGCGAGGAGGTACATACGATGGCGATCACTGGCGAGAACCCAACCACTGCCGCCGGACGCGACACGAGCGCCTACGATTGGAGTGCGATCGTCGATGACCTCAACCGGCTGCTGCGCCTGCGCACGACTCCGATCGGGATGAAGCTCTTCGCGACGGTCGAACAGATGGAGGAGATACCGAAAATCCGCCGCCCCAGCGCGATTCACACCACCGATCAGATTGTCGCGCAGGCGGCGCGCCTGGGATGGACCGTCGGAGTCACGGCGAAAGACCTGGCAGGCGCCCAATGCGCCGCGGTCATCGGTCTCCATCCGGCCGATGAACAGTGGCTCTCGGGCAAGGCGATGGCGGGAGTATGGTACGAGACGATCGCCGACGCATCGGCGCATCAGCACGCGATGGATCTGGCGCCGCACGGCCGCTACACGTCCATGGCCGTCTCGCCGCTCACCTCGGGGCGGCTGAATCCGCCCGATATCTGCCTGATCTATGCGACTCCCGGCCAGATGATCATCTTCATCAACGGCCTTCAGTGGTCCGGGTACCGCAAATTCAACTGGAGCGTGGTCGGAGAGTCGTCGTGCGCCGACTCGTGGGGGCGCGCGCTCAAGACCGGCGAGCCGAGCCTGTCGATCCCGTGCTTCGCGGAACGGCGCTACGGAGGGGTGCTCGATGACGAGCTGCTGATGGCGATTCCACCCGATTACCTGCGCAAGGCGATCGAGGGGATGAAGCGGCTGGCCGCCAATGGCCTGCGCTATCCAATCCCGCAATATGGCGTTCAATCCGACGCGCGCGCGGGACTCGCAGTCTCGTACGGATCGAAGGAGAAAGCCTAGCCGGCTGCGCATCCGGCGCCGCGGCACCAGTCACCGCCTCGCTCGCAAGCGGCTTGCCCTCCAGATGATCGATTCCGCGGCTCGGCTCGCGCGGCGGCATCGGCTCAATCTGAGTATCCGGCGTGGCGCTTCATCGCGGCGATCACCTTGTGGAACTCGTTCAGCGATTCGTCGGGCGGCGGCGGATTGAGCGCGAGGCCAAGGAATCGGAACGCATCGATGAAGCGATGCTCGAGCGTTCGTCCGAGATGATCCGCGCCGCGCACCAGCCGGTACTCGTGCTTGACTTCCGCATCGAACAGCACGCGATGGAGAAACTCGGCGCCGTAGAAAAGATAGAACGCATCCTCGTCGGCCGCCTCGATATAAATTGGAAGTTTGCTCGCGCGAAGTTCGGCCGCACGCGCGATCGCGATATTCGCCGGGTTGTTCGCCTTCCAGCATTCGCGGTCCACCGGGCGTCCGAAGCGCTCTTCGAGGAGCTCGTCAGACCGGTAAAATCGATCGCGCAGGTCGATCTCATCGAACGAAAGCGCCGGCTCGATTCCGGGTTCGAGCGCCGCGACACCGGCGAACATCTCCGGATGCTTGAATGCCATCCGCAACGCGCCCAGGCCGCCCATCGAGATTCCCGCGACGACCGTTTGCGACGGGCGCGGATCGACGCGATAGGTTCGCCGTACGTGCGAGAGCAACTCGCCAAGAATGAACGTCTCCCATTTCCGGGAGCCGTCGCGATAGTCGACATAGAATGAGCGATCGGCGTCAGGCGTAACCACGACCAGCGGCGGAAGAAGCGAACGCTCCCACGCCCGCTCGATCAACGGCTTGAGAATGCCAAGGAAATTATTGTCGCCGTCGCCGCCATGAAGCAGATACATCAGCGGATATGACGCCGCGCCGCGGTCATATCCCGCTGGCAGCAGCACGCTCAGGCGCGAGGGGCTTGGCACCAACGCGGTCTCGATAGTTGCGGTTATCAGCTTGGAGGCGGAATCCGGCATCGCAGGCGCGCTCCCGGCGCGAGTTTAGTCCTTGCCGTGACGTTCCCGGATTTGCCGGGCCATCAGCGCGACCACGGGTGACGGCTCCTTGGGCTGCCATCCGCGATATGCGTCCTTGAAATCGATAGGCCAGGTTATCGGAACGTCTTCACGGACCGGAAAATCGCGGCGCTCGAACACCGACAGCGCGGTCCTCGCCACCGCCGTCTGCATCCGGCGATCGCCAGGTAGCCCGAACGAGTGTCCGAACGGAAACTCAACGCCCACGATACGCGGCAATCCGTATCGCTCCGCCATCTCCGGCATCATCGTCACGATCACGGTTGCAATTCCCGAGTTCTCCACTGTACGCGCCAGCACGGGCACGTTCCTGCAGCAGTCCGGTCAACTCGGCGCGAGAATCAGCAGGTCGACGCTGTCATCGTGCAGGAGCCGGGCGAGTTCGGGACCGTAGTCATCGCGCCACGCACCGATGGATTGCCCTTGATAGCCCATGAACGAATAATTGTTGGTCGCGAGTTTCCCGATCTCGCCGGCGCGCTCGAGATCTGCGAAAACGGCAAGAGGCAGCACGACGTTGAAATCGGCGAGGATATCATCCGGATTGATATGCAGATGCGCCACGCCGATTTCATCCTGCTTCGCGTCGCGCGGAATCACGCGAAAGGTCGGGTCGCCCCACATCGGCTCGCGCCGCTCGCGATCCATGTCGAATGACGGCTGCTTCCCCCTGAGATAGAGTCCCGCTGAAGTCAGCAGCGCAACTTTTGCTTCGCGCAGAGGCACGCGAGCGATTACCGGCTTCACCTCCGCGGGCTCCGGCTGAAAGCCCTTGAACATCGGCCACATGCTGCGAGGCAGGAATTTGTAGCTGTCGATTCGAACGTCGCTCATTTGCGTCACCCTTTAATCGAGTCGTGCGCCGATTTTGGGGAATGTGAGCCGCGTCACCGCTTCGAGTTCGACCAGCGCTTGCCCTTCGCTCACGACCTTGATCGCAGCCATCCCGAGTTGGGCCGCGGCCTTGCAGTTGATCCCGAGGTCATCGAGGTAGACGCACGCGCTGGCCTCCACGCCGAGGCTCTCGCACGCCATCAGGTAAATTCTGGGGTCGGGCTTGCGCACGCCGGTCTTGGAACTTTCGATTATGGCGTCGAAGTGGCGCATTATGTCGGCGGCTCGCGACGCGCGCTCCGAACTCGCGGCCATCACCGGCCCGTCGCCGTGCGCCATGTTATTGGTGATACAGCCGACCTTGAAATGCCGCTTGCAGATTACGAGCGCCTCGACCATTCGCGGCCTCACCTCGCCCGCAAGCAGAGGCAGGACGTCGGCTCCGCGCACGGGGTGGCCGAGCGCAGCCGACTCCTCCAGGTACTTTCGATCAAATGCGGCGCCGTCAATCCGGCCACGCTCGAAGAGCGCCCAGGCGTTGGAGTCGGGATTGGTCGCGTTGACGGTTCGGATGAAGTCCCTGGGGAGGCCGCGTTGAGATTCATAGCGGTTGAACGCCTCGAATGGAGATGTCGTGAAGACGCCGCCGAAATCCCAGATTACCGCTTGTATCGCCACGCCTTCATACTTATTCAAAGCCGCCCGATTCGCGCAACCTCGAACCGACGACTGGCCTGCGACGAGGTATAGAAGTCGGCGATCTGAAATCGGATGCCCGCAGGAAACTTACGGGCGGGCGCTTGCGTTCAGCTTGATGAATTTGAGCGTCATGCGATCGCTCTCGCCGATCGCGAGGTATTTCACTTTGTCGGTATCGCCCAATCTCAGAGTTGGCGGCAGAGTCCACACGCCCTTGGGGTAATCCTTGGTGTCCTTGGGATTGGCATTGATCTCGGACTTGCCCGCCAATTGAAAGCCGGCCTGCTCGGCCATCCTGATCACGTAATCCTCGCGCACGTAGCCGGAGGCTGCCGCCGGGTCCTGCGGCTTTGAGGGGTCGGCGCGATGCTCCTCAACGCCGAGGATGCCGCCGGGCTTGAGCGCGGCGTACATCGCTTTGAATACTTGTTCGCCGTGCCCGCGGCGCATCCAATTGTGGACATTGCGAAACGTTACTACCATGTCCGCCGAACCGGCCGGCGCGATTTCCATTTTGTCAGGAGGGTCCAGGTCGGTGATCGTGACCTTCCCGAACCGCGCAGGATCATCGGCCAGTTTCTTCCGGTAAGCTGCGGCATTCTCGCCCGAAGGAATCGCCACGTAGAGCTTGCCGCGGTCGTGGAGATAAGGCGCGAGAATGTCCGTGTACCAACCGGCGCCCGGCCAAATCTCGACCACCGTCATGTCGGGCTTCATCTCGAAAAATTCCAGCGTCTCGATCGGATGACGATACTTGTCGCGCGCGGCATCCTCGGGACGCCGGCTGGTCGAAGCGACCGCCTTGTTCAATGCGTCGGACGCGGCATCCTGCGCCCATCCGAATCGAGGCTCGTGGACGACCATCGAAACGATCAACGCAAGAGACAATACAACCGCCGAGGAAATTCGCATCGAAGTCTTGGAAACCATTTCGCCCCTCCGACTGCGTTACTCATAACGTCTCTCCAGGCTATAGCGCAATCGATAAAGTGCCGATGCTGAAAACGTCCCGAGCTGAATCCCCGGCTTTCGATCGATGTGGTTGCGCGAGGCAAGTCGAGATTCAATCGCGAAAAAAAACATCACAAAATGCTTTGGGATTTGAAAGCTCAGCAACCACGGCAGGCGGTAACCTTGTTCGCCCATAGCCTCTGTGTTAATTCGCGGACACATGCAGTGCATCGATAGCCGCCGGCCGCGGTCCGGCTCGTATTCCAGGCAATGCAGCGCCCGGCCGGCAGCGAAGTGAGCGCGCCAACCGCGCCGGGAACTCCGGTACGGCCGGCGAGTCTATATTTCACGACTTTTCTTGGCCTCCTGGTCGCATTCGGAACACTGCTCAGCCCTGTTCCTCACCTGCTCGAATCGTCTTTTGGGTGGGCCGGCATTTCGTCGAAGGGTTCCTGGGCACTGACCGAGAGCATACTCAAGCTCGCGGTCGGAGCCGTCATCGTTGGAATTGTCGTTCTGGTGGAACGCCGCCCGCTCTCCTCGCTCGGCCTCAGGAATCCGACCTGGTCTGATTTCGGTCTCGGACTCGCGCTTCTTCTCGCGATCATGATTGTGGAGGGGGTGTACACGACCGTCCTGCGGATCCTGTTTCCGCGCGGAATGTCAAACGTCGCGGTCGAGCAACTCAAATTCTTTTTGCAAATGCCGCTCGGGTTGTGGCTGATAGCTGCGCTTGCGGCTGGATTCGTCGAGGAAATCGTGGAGCGCGGTTTCGCGCTCGGCCGTTTCGCCGAGATTAGCGGAAGTCTCGCTTTGGCCGCCGGCGTGGCGCTTGCCCTGTCGGTAGTCGCGCACGTGCCATTCTGGGGATGGCGTTACGCGGTGCTGATTCTTCCGGCCGAGCTGCTCTTCGTTCTCACGTATATATGGCAGAGAAATATCATCCCGAACATCATTGCCCATACGCTCATGGACTCCCTGCCCCTGGCGGCGAGGTTCGCGAGTCTGGCCGCGGTTGCGCTCCTCGGAGTTACCAGGGTCGATGTGGCGCTCGGTTCATTGAAGTACTACCAGGGCGATTACAAGGGTGCCGCCGAAGAGTACGGGCGCGCGCTCGAGGCGAAGCCGCATGATCCTGAACTTCTGCGCTACCGCGCGGATGCGGAAAGCGCCGACCGCAACTATGTCGCCGTCCTCATCGATCTGGACGAAATCCTCGCCCGAAACCCCAAGGACGTCGATACGCTGATTGCCCGCTCGGACGCTTACCTCGCTATGAACAATTACGACCGGGCGCAGGCCGATGCCGACCGGGCGGTGGCGCTGGCGCCGCAGGACGCTGAAACCTACAGCATGCGGGCTTACGTCCTCGACCATCGCGGCAAGTTAGACGACGCGATCGCGGATCTGGGGCGGGCGATCAAATATTCCCGCGCAAAGCGCGCTGACCTTTATTATCGCCGCGGCTTCGCGGAGGCCGAAAAGGACGATTACGATCATGCCATCGATGATTTGAACGAGGCGTTGAAGCTCGCTCCCGATGACAGAGATACGATCTGGAAACGTGCGGGGGCCTACCGGGACAAAAAACAATATGATCGTGCGATCGAGGACTTAACGCGCGTAATTGAGATCGAGCCGAACAACGCATCAGCATACGACGAACGCGGCGATATTCATGGACAGCGCGGAGAGTATCGCCTCGAGCTCGAAGATTACAGGAAAGCGGCCGATCTTTCCCCGGACAACTCCGTAATCGCCAACGCGCTGGCCTGGATTCTCAGCACCTGTCCGGACGACAAGCTGCGCGACGGCAAGCTCGCGCTCAAATATGCGAATCAGGCGTGCAATCTTTCCTCGTGGTTGGAGTGGCAGGTTATCGACACTCTGGCCGCGGCTTACGCCGAGGCAGGCAATTACTCCGAAGCGGTAGTATGGGAGCAACGCGCGATCGATATGGCGAAGACCGCATCGGCGCAGGATCAAAAGGATCTGCGGGACCGCCTCGATCTCTTCAAGCAGGGCAAGCCCTTCCGCGACAGGAAAGCTCCACAATGAGAGGGGTCAATCGATGGATCCGACCAGCCTGCTCGAAAGCCCGTACATTCGCATCTGCATCCGCCCCCGCGAGACGATCCGCGCGATCGTCGATCGCGATCCACGCCACATGGTCATAGCGCTGGTCGTCGTCGGAGCGCTCATTGGCGCGGGCACGAACCTGATTTTCAGCTCGAATCCAACCGCGTTCGTGGTCGGAAACAAACCTATTCCGATGTTCGACCCACACAAATGGCGGATTCTCAGTCTCGCTTCTCTGGTCATCGGACCTCTGGCGGCGATCGTAATCCTCTACCTACAGGGGGTAGTGCTCCGATGGAGCGGGGCGCTGCTGGGAGGGACAGCGAAGGCCGTCGAAGTTCGGGCCGCGCTCGGTTGGGCGACGATCCCTGGAATCGCGGCAAACCTGGTCATAACGCTGGCGGGGCTCATCTTTCCGCATTCGTTCGTGCCCGGCGGCGGCGACCCGCATGCAATGCTGAGTCAGATGGGACAGATGATCCCTTACGTCGCGGTGATTGTCGTGGTCCTGATCTGGGCCACCGTCGTGTCCCTCAAGTGCATAGGTGAGGTTCATCGATTTTCGGCATGGCGCGCGCTGGGGGCATCATTGATAGGGTTTTTTGCAATCGGCGGCGGCGCACTCGTCGTAGCGATAGTCGTCCTGCTGGTGGCCTTCCCATTTCTGAAGTGATTTGGGGCGGGGATTCCCACTCGGCAGCTCATCGCCCTTGACACACAGCTGGCAATTCGCGATTAGAATCACCACCGTTCCCCAAAAGGAGGCTGACAATGAAATTAAGCTCCTCTTTTCTCGCTATCGCGCTCGTATTGGCTTTCGCAGAGAGTGCGCAAGCAAAGAGTGCCTACAAGAATTATAGCGGTACGATTAAGGTCACTTCAGAAACGTTCAACTCAGGCCGATGTTCCGATTCCGATGCTCATGCGAATCTATGTCCAAGCGGCAGTAATTGCTATTGCGAAACGGTCGACGGTTCATACTCGGGAACGGCTGGTAAGGGAACCGCAACCATCGTAGGAACCGTTGATGAGACCGATGGGTCCGCTCCGGATGCGGGAGGCGGCGCCGGTTGCTCTCCGTACTATGCTGTCATCCGGATTTCCGCATCAAAGGATAACGAAGTGTTCGAGCTTAGCGGCGGTTCGTGCCTGCAGTTCGACAATTCAATCATCAACAGCGGCGGATGCGTGCTCGCGTCCAGCAGTATGTTCCCGGGCGGCGCAGTCGTTTTGTGCTCGGGGCTGATCGGTTCAAACGACGCCTCCGGAAAAATCACGCTGAAGGGCCTGGGGCAGTAAAGCACCCCTGCCCCCTTGAATTGGGCCGGTCCCCTGTCCGCCCTGCCGGGACGGAAGTTGTGTGACCTGCCCGATCTCCTGGACCGGTTCTCAAGTTGGTCCGGGCCTGTTGCAACTGGCTCCGACCGTATGCTGGTACGAAATTCCCGGCTTCAGTGTACCGTCAGGAATTCCACCTCTGGACGGAACCTGAGAGGCATTCCCTCCGGAGAGGAATTCCCTTCGGCGCTGGTCCGCGCCCGCCACTCAAGATCCGAAGCCGGCAGCGCCAATCCAAACCAGCAATGAGAGGCGAAACTTGGCCAAATCCAGTAGAAGAAATCATCCATTGGACAAGCCCATCTATTGCAAATTTGAAAGGCATTGCTATGCTGCCGCGCTTATTCGGGCGCAACCAAAAGCGGGGACTGCGTTTCCACCCTCCGAGAGTGCAAATTGAACTTACAGCGATTTTTCCTTCCGGCCATTGTCGCAATCGCGGTCTCGATCGGTATCGTGCTCGTCGCGATGCGCTCGGTTGTTGCGGCCCAGGCCGCCCGTCCGGCGCCGATCGCCCATGCCATCGATTCCGCGCCGACCGCCGCGCATCCGGGCGATTCGAAGCTCCTGTCGATCCGGCGTCCGCTGAACTTCGAGCCCAATCGCGGACAGACCGCGCGCGAGGTCCGGTATCTGGCGCATAGCGGCGATATGGCGCTGTTTCTGACCGCGAACGACACGGTCTTGCGGCTCGCGAGCCCGCCGGTGCGCGGGAAAAATCAGACGGACGATCGGCGCGCGGGCGCCGAGGCGATTCATCTGCGCCCGATCGGCGGAAGTTCGCCCGCTGCGATTCGCGGGGAAGATCCGATGCGCGCGCGCGTCAATTACTTTATCGGCGGCGATCCGTCGAAATGGCGCACCGATATCCCCACCTACGCAAAAGTGCGCGCGCGAGAGGTCTGGCCCGGCGTCGATCTCGTCTGGTACGGCACCGATGGCCAGCTCGAATGCGACTTCGTGCTGAAGCGCGGCGTTAAACCATCCATGGTCAGACTCGCGCTCGACGGCGCCCAGTCGGCCAGGCTTGATGAGCGTGGCAACGTGGCTATCGCGAGCCACGGACGCATCGTGCGTCTGCTGAGACCGATCGCATATCAAACCGCGGGAAGCGTCCGAACGCCGGTTGCGGGATCGTATATTCTTTCGCGTGCAAAGCGCGGCGGCTATCAACTTTCATTCAAGATCCCGAACTACGATCCCGGCCGGGCACTCGTCATCGATCCGGTCATCAGCTACCTCACCTATCTGGGCGGCAGCGGACAGCAGACGTACAACGGTTACGATGGCAACAGCGCGACAGGAATCACCACCGACTCGGCCGGGAATCTCTACGTAATCGGGGGGACACAATCGTACGATCTCCCGGTGACGGCAAATGGGTATCAACCATACCCGCTCTATGGAACCCAGATCTACGTTTCCGAGATAAACCCGGCTGCGCCCGCGGCGAGCCAGCTAATCTACTCGAGCTATTTCCCCGCCGACGGTCTTCTTACCGCAGCCAATTCGCAAACCGCTTCGATCGGGGTGGACTCCTTGGGACGAATCCATCTTTCAACTAATACGGCAGCCAACGGGTTTCCGATTACCAGCCAGGGTTATCTGCGCACTTGTCCCCTGGTTAATAGCAAGCAATGCAGCACGCCGGCATACGCGTTGTTGGATCCGTCGCTTACCGGAAGCAATCAGCTTGTGTATTCGACCTTCCTCGGAGGGACCACCGCGCCGATCAGCCGCATCGATCAGGTCTCGGCAATGGCGGTCGACAAGGCCACCGGGCGTGCATACCTGGCGGGCACGGCGACTACCACCAACTTCCCGACGACATCGAACGCATACAGCCAGGCCTGTCCGAACGGTTGCCCTAACGGGCAGGCATTTCTGGCCGTCATCGATCCATCGCAGTCCGGGAGTTCGTCCTTGATCTACTCCACCGTACTTGGCGGTGGACAGACCTCCGAACTTGGCGACAGTGCGTACGCAATTGCGGTCGATCCTTCCGGCAAGGCATACCTGACGGGCTACGCAGGAGAAACAGACTTTCCATTGACTGCGAATGCATACCAATCGACATGCAGCGGAAGCACGTTTTGCAATTCATCTTTCATAGCAGTCATCGATCCAAGCAAGTCGGGTACGTCCTCGCTGGTCTATTCGAGCTACCTTTTCAACGACGCGCAGACCGGAGGCATCGCGGTCGACA
The DNA here is from genome assembly GCA_035626155.1 of Binataceae bacterium (SeqCode). Taxonomy (GTDB): domain Bacteria; phylum Desulfobacterota; class Binatia; order Binatales; family Binataceae; genus DASPOF01. The sequence continues at coordinate 10,680 of DASPOF010000090.1, read as the reverse complement.
GCTCCGGCCGCGTCTACGTTGCGGGCATACCGGGCGGAGCGGGCAGCATCCAGGCCACGGCGGGCGCTTACCAGACGAGCTGCGGGGACCCGTCCGCGATCAATTGCGGATTCTTTGTCACCAAGCTCGACCTTACGCAACTGCCCGCGAATCAACTGGTCTATTCGACCTACGTCGGCGGAACGTCCTACGGATCATCAGGGGGATACACACCCTGGCGTACCGGGATCGCCGTCGACTCGCACAACAATGCGATTGTTGCGGGACCGACTGGCTATACAAATTTCCCCACTCCGAACGGGATTACGACCTCGTGTCCGGGCGGATGCGCCTCCGCTAGTGAGGTGGTATTCGAGCTGAACCCCGATGGAACTGCGCTTAACTATGGCACCTACCTCGGCGGCGCCAACGGATCCCTCGGCAACTGGGTCGTGACTGATTCATCTGGCAATGCGTACGTCGCGGGAACGACCGGTTCTTCGGATTTTCCGCTCAGCGCTAACGCGCTCACTCCGACCTGCGTCCCATGTGCGAACGGGGCGGCCACCGGTTTTGTCGCCGAGCTGAATCCTGCGGGCGTCGGCGCTGCGTCCCTGCTCTATTCGTCTTTCATGGGCGGAAGCGGCAGACCCGTGTATAAGAAACCGCAGGGGGCGCCCGGGGAGGGCGCGATGGAAATCGCGGTTGACTCCGGCGGAGATGCTTACGTCGTCGGCACTACTGACTCGATCGATTTCCCGGTAGCGGGCGGACTGCCGGGCGCAGACCAGGGGGTCTGCCCTGGCGATACCTCGAACTGCCCGGGTGCGGCGTACGTCGCAAAGTTCGATCCTACCAAGAGCGGTAGCGCTTCGCTGATCTATTCGACCTATTTCGGCGGCAACGCTGAAACCGAGGGAACGGCCATCGCTGTTGACAAGCTGGGCAATGCGTTCTTCGGTGGATTTACGCAGTCCACGACCGGCAATTTCCCCCTTGTGAACGCATACCAGTCAATATGCCCGGCCTGTTCCGACAATCCGGTGGGCTCAGACAGCTTTATCGCGGAACTCAACCCGGCAGGCAATGCGCTGCTCTATTCCACCTATTTCGGGAGCGTCTCCGGTGCGCTTGCGGGCGGTAGCCACGCGAATACGACTAACGTCGCGGCGATCGCGATCGATTCCTCCGGTGACGTGTTTGTCGCCGGACATACCGTGGCGACAGATGTTCCGACAACTTCCAGTGGATATCAGCCGTCCTGCCCGGTCGCCGTCGGCGGGACGCTACCCTGCAACTCCGGGTATCTGGCTGAACTCAATCCAAGCCTTGAAAGTCAGCTTGTCTATTCGACCTACTTGAGCGGGACGACGAATACAGCGCCGGCGACCGCTGCCAAGGAGCAAGTAGAGAGCACCATCGTCGGATTGGCGGTGGATTCGAAAGGCAAAGCGTATGTCTCGGGCGGGACGTATGAGAGTGATTTTCCCACGACGACCGGCGTGCTGAATTCTGGTCCATGCACCGCGCGGGATTGCGGCTTCGTGGCAAAGTTCGACACCACCTTGAGCGGTTCCGCTTCGCTCTTATATTCAACCCTGGTCGCGGGCGCGAGCGGCATAAACGCACTGGATAGGATTGCCGTCGATGCCAGCGGAGATGCGTATGTGACCGGCGCCACAACCGCCGCCGATTTTCCGCTTAAGAATGCATACCAAGCTTCCTGTCCCGACTGCGTCAACGAGCGCACCGCCGTGATCATCAGCGAACTGAATCCGGCCGCGACCGAGATGATCTATTCGACGTTTCTTGGCGGAAGCACCGACATCTATCTTGGAATTCCGGATTACTCGGCAGTCGGCTTGTCGGTGGGCGTCACTGCTTCGGGTAACATTCTCGCTACTGGCGCCACCGACTCGGGAGACTTCCCGGTTACTGCCGACGCGGTCGGAACCTGCCCCGGTTCATTCGTGACCGAGATCAATCCTAATAAGACGCCGGCCAACCAACTGATTTTCTCGACGTGTATCGGATATGCATCCCAGGGCGACGCCGTGGCTGCGATCGGCAGCGCGATCGTTCCCTTCGGTAACCAGATCTATATTGCCGGCGCTACCGACGACCCGAATTTCCCGGTTACGTCGAGCGCGTACCAGACCGAATGTAAGCAATGCGTCTATAGGCAAACGAACGCATACTTTGGTGTGCTGTCGCCCGCCGGAGCGATTACCTCCACTCCGACCGCGACGCCGACCGCGACGAGCACGGCATCCCCCACTGTTACTGCCACGCCCACCAGCACCGCGACCGCAACCACCACCGCGACGGCGACCGTAATCGGGAGCCCGACCGCGACGCCGACCGCGACGCCGAGCGCAACGCGGACCGCAACGCCAACTGCGACAGCCACCGCCAGCTCGACCCCATCTGCTACTGCGACGCGCACGGCGACCGCGACACCGACCTCAACCGCATCGCGCACCGCCACCCCGACAGCCACGGCCACCGCGACGGCGACGGCGACTGGCGGACCGACGCCGACTGCGACGCCCACGCCGGTAAAAGAGCGGCTCACGATCGCTCCCAATCCCGCGAAGTTCGGGAAGGTCACCGAGAATACGGTCAGCAAACCGGTCACCGTGACTATCAAGAATATCGGCAGAGGAAAGAAGGCGCTGTCGGTGGCGATGGAAACGGAGTCCGCGACGGCGCCGATCTTCCAGGTGGTGACGGGTACCGAATGTACCGGCACGCTCGCTCCGGGGAAGAGCTGCAAAGTCGAGGTAACGTGTACGCCGCTGGACACGAGTAGCTACAAAGGGATGCTTACTATCACCGACAATGTGCTTCACGAGCCGCAGGTCGTGAGCCTGAGTTGTACCGGGGCCGCGCCGAAGAAGTAGGGGCGAGCGCCCGATAGAGGCGCCGAATTGGGCCCCCAAAGGTGCGTGACAGCATCGGCACTGCCGTGCGGGTTCAGGCGGCGATGAAAGCAGGAACACGACCTATTGGTCGGCCGCGACCGTGGGGGGGCGCGCCGCGACCACCTTGCTCAGCATGTAATAGACCGTCGCAAGGCCGGCGATGAACAGGGTGAAGAAGAGCACGATGATGCCAGTCTGCGGTGTTACGTGTAATTGCCCGATTTGATAGTTCGGCGCCAGGTATGCGTTACGCACGTAGTCTCTGACGACCACCATGAGGGCAACCGTCACCAGCGCGGTTGCAGTAGCTATGCAGGCGTTCAATATCGGCCGTCGTCCCGCGCCGGCCAATATAGAGTGAACAGTTGCGGCAAGCGCCAGAACGACGCCCACTCCAAGCAGAGCGGTTGCGAGCACGTTCCCGCCGAGCAGGATGGCCCTTACATTCGGCGGCAGGCTCACCAGCAACCAAAGACCAAAGAGGTAGTTCACGATGGTGGCGCCGGCAAACAATGCTGCACCCTGCTCGATGAGCCAGCGGCCGAACTCGCTGGTGCGCCGTATGATCCCGCTTATCATCAGGAACAACCCCGTCACGGCGATCGCGCCGGCAAGCATATGGAGATAGCGCGGGATAAGGGTTGGCTCGCCGAAGTTCAGGCTCCATCCCGATGCGTGCCGGCGATACAACTCGGCCCATCGCTCCGGCGCGAGCATCAGGGTCATGTTATTGGAATAGATAAACCCGATGCACACCACGATCAGCGCCGCGATCGCGCCTACCAGATGCGTGCCCGAACGGTCCGCGTCGTGCATCGCTACGTAATAGAATCCGTAGTAGGAGACGATCAGGAGCGCGATGACGCCGATCCAAGGCAGGCCAATCAGGATCGAACTCGTGTAGAGGAAATTCCCGTACAAGACCTGCACGACAAGGAGCGGGGCCACTCCAAGCGTGATCGTATAGGCCATTATCACCGGCAGCTTCGCGCCCAGGTCGCGCGCCGCTTGCCGGGCGAATTCGCTATTGCGCCGGATGCGATAGAACGCCGCGGCGAGTGAGCCGCCGAGCAGCAGGTTCATCGCAATCAGGTGCAAATAAAGCGTCAGCAGCAGTAACGTCTTTAATAGCCAGATCGGCCCGGGCAATGGCATCGGATCGGCACTTGGAATCGGAAGGTTCTGCATAGCTGCCACTCCTCGGCTTGCGCCTGGCAGGCTGGTGATAACCGCAGCCTGCTCCCCCTCTCTTATCTCCCCCGGAAAAGACCGGGGGAGAAGATAGAGGAAAGAAGACATCTCTTACGCAGGATGTTGAGACCGCAGGGCGGTCGACCTGCGATGATCTCGCTTTTCTCATCATCCTGCTACAGCATCGGCTGTCCGGTTTGCAGGAAGCGCGAAAGCGCGCGGCGCTCGTCACTGCTGCCGGTAAACGGAGGCATGCCGGAGTTGAACGCAGGGAGAACTCTCAGCATCGCGCCGATCGCCTCCGGCCTCATCCCATAAAGGATCAACGGCCGCATGGCGCCGTGCACCGTGTGACATTCCGCGCAGTGGATTTCGAACACCTCGCGGCCCGCCTCAACCTGATTGGCCTCACTGACCGCGACCGTGTACGGATTCAGACTCGCCAGGTATTTCGCGAGCGCGCCGCGGTCAGTGTCATTTCCGGCGAACGGCGGCATCGTGCCGCGCATCAACTGAAGGTGCGGGATCATCTCGCGGGCGAAAGGCTCATCCCACCCGCGCACCCGCGGGCGAACCGCACGATAACCATCCAGGCTGTGGCACGCGCCGCACTCGAGCACGAAGACCTCGCGCCCGTAAGCAAGCGAGTCCGCCGCAGGTGGCGCGGCGAGCCATTTGGCCTCGCTCGCGATACCGTTCTCCGTCAGCCTCTTCACTGAAGCCGCGGGAATCCCGTTCGCATAAAGATAGCCCCCGATAACCCAGGGCTTGCGTATGACCTCGCGCAGATACTCACCCGAGCCGAGCGTGATGAAGCCGCACACGAGCACCACCGCTACCACGGCGCCGTTGAGCGCCCGCGGCTTCCATACTGCGGTCAGCGCGGTGAGCACGAGCGCCACCGCAGCGGCGCTTATTCCGAGAGCGACCGTGTGTCTGGCAACCGGCAGCATGCCTGCCAGGTACTGGCGCGAAAACTCGGGGAACGCGCTGTAGTGCCAGGCTCCGAACACGGGCATGAAAACGATTCCAACCACCACCCACGCACCGGCCCAACGCGCCACGCGCTCGCGGGTGGCCCCGCGCAGCCGGGTCGCCGTCAGAAGGCCGTACATCCCGGCAAGCATAACCGCCATCGCCGTGCGCATCGCGAGCGCCGGGAAATAGGTCGGGTTGAGGACCCCGTCGAAGAAATTGTGCGTCTCGAGCCATCGGCCGGGCGTCAGCATGAAGGTGAGGATGCCGTTGATGATCGCGAGGCTTGCCCACGCGGCGCCGAAATAAATCCATCCGACTATCAGATGAGTGGCGCGGTCGAGGCGGTCCCACTGGTAGGCGTAAATCAGCGCCGCGGTTATCTCGACGAAAAAGAATACCCACTCGATTGCCCATCCCCACACGAAAGTGTGGATCAGCGCTGAGGTGCCGTCGGGGCTCACAAGCCCGATCGCGAACCAGATCCCGACGCCGGTAAGCGCGCCGAACACCAGCGTGAGCAAGGCGAAAAACTTTGCATGGGAACGCGCGTACGCCAGCAATTCGGAATCATCGTCCCGGTAGGCCTTGCGCTCCGTCAATACTAAGTACGCCCCGCCGCCCACGGCAAAGTGCGAGACAATGACGTGAAGCCCCGCGATCGCCGCGATAAGCAGTCCGCCGGGAAACCCCAACTGCCAAACAGGGTAATTCATCTGGATTTGCGCGGCGGGTGATCATACACCGCAAGCGCCTCCCAATTTTCGGGGGAAGTTTGAAACCCGGACGAGCGCCTCATGCCAGAAACCCCCTTCAAGCGCCAATCTGCCGCACGCGCGATGGGCGCGTGGTTCCGCCGAAGCGGACAGTCAAATTACGCCAGGTACCGCATGAGATCCGCGACGCTCCCAAAAAGGTCGCTTCGCGAAAATATCTTAACCCCGATCAGCGAGCCTCGCCACTCGCGGCGCTCGTCCTTTTGAAGTTTTTCAAAATTCGGGCGCGCGGCGGGCCAGCCAGCGGGAGTCGCCGCGATTTTTTCGGGATTGTTCAGATATGCCGTGTGGAAAATTCAGCTTCCAATTGAAAATAGTTGCTGATGCAAGCGGATGGAAGCTAAGACAGGCTACCCTGTTTAATTTTGCCTATCCTCACCGGCGGCATCGGAAACAGGTATTCTCCGTCCGGGTCGTGAGCCAGGAAGCGCCGGAGGGCCGCTTTCCGGTCTCGGACCGCGTAACAGTACATGCACCCGTGAGGGCATGTGTCGTAGTCGCCGATGTCGATCGACTCGAAGCAGCCGCATCCCTGGCGCACTCCTCCAAGTTGAGCGCGGAATGTCTGACGGCTTATATCCATGAGCCGGCGGGCGTCGATGCAACGGGCTTCGCCCGCACCATCGATAAGTAAATCAGGTTGAGTGCAAACTGTCAGGCGAATGTTGTATTGCGAAGCCACGCCAACCAGATCGCCGACCAAAGCCTGCTTCGCTTCGCGGCCGGGATCGTGCCAATCGAAGCTGTTTTCGGCGGCGGAGCGATTCATGTTGCGCCGGGTTTTCCTGTAGACCTGCATGAAAGAGACAACGACCTCGTCGGTCGCGCCGGCGAGTTCCTTCGCCAGGGCTGCGAAATTCCGACGGTGAAAGTCGAGCGGCGTCAGACTCGAAATAATGATCGGGTCGTAGCGCCAGACCGCGACGCGAGGTCCGTACTCCCGCGCGACGAACCGCATGTGTTCGACGGATCGTTTCGCATCCGCGACTTGCGACTCCAATGCTCGTGGATACCCATTGATCGAATATTGAATGACGAACGGGAACCCACGCCGCCTTACCTCTGGCAGAACTTCGAGAAAGGGACCCAGGTTCTTCGTCCAGAATACAAACCCGTCCACGTCCGAGCGGGCAAGCGACACCGTGCGGCGCTGTCCGGAGTTGAACGGATTCACCATCTTGCAGTAGCCAGCCCGCAGCCGATTCAGGAACCAGCGCTGATAAAACGCCGGGATGTCGGTCTTATAGCTCGCGGAAACGATCATGGAAGTCGAGCTTCGATGCGCCGGCTCTGCGTCATACGTAACACGTTAGTAACCAACATTTCGCATCATCTTCACCCGATCGCCATGCAGGATTATGGCGCCCCGAGCTAGAATCGCAGTTGAAGAAATTGAACGGCTGAATGGTTTCTATTCAACTACAGCCGCAATGCAAAGGAAAGGAGGACTCGCGATGATTTTTCTGCTTCAGATTCTGGCGGAAGTGCTGCTGTCGCAGTTGGCGGCTGCGATTGTCGCCATCGTGCTTGCCTGAGCACGCCGGCCTCGCCTGTTCACAGATGGCCTCGTTCGTGAACCGGCCCCGCTCTCTGTCTGAGGGACGCCCAAATCCCGGGCCGTTGGTTAAGATCGCCTGACGACTGCGCGGAGAGACAATTATGATTCAGCTATTAGTTGCTTTTGTTCAGGCCTTGCTTTCTCAAATCGTTTCCGCTGCCTTGCGCGCACTGTTTCTGTAGAAGCGCAGCGCGATCCCTCGCCTCCAAGACTACCTTCGCGGAGTCCCAGCGCAGGCGGCCGCGCGCTTCGGATTTCATCATTCCTGCCGCCGCGTGCGAGCGATATCCGCTGCGCGATTTTCTGAACATGCGACGCGATCATAGTCGTTCGGCTCCGACCGCAATTCGAGTGTATCCATTTGGTATCTGCTGGCGCCTTCGGACGCATCGAGTTCGCTCTCTTTCCCGGCCTGATTCGGGCCGAGATCGAGCGAGGCTGCCGCTTCGAGGTTGAAGTCTCCAAGAACGCCGAAGGAATTTTAAACCGCGGCGTCACCGCACGCCGCGCAACCCAGCGGCACGCTATGTGCTCGAAACGCGGCTTGGACCCTCCAGACCTTGCCAGGTTCAAACTTGAAAACTCGCGCGGAAAAACATGGAGAAGGCCAATGAACGATCCAGTGAAGAAGAGCGTTGCGATGGCCGAAAGAAAAGGAGCAAAGGCGGGCGTGACGCCATCCAAGTTACGCGCCAAGGAGGAGGAACCCGCGGCTGAGAGGATGGCGGCTGCTGCGGCACCAACCGCCCCGGTCCCCGACGCGAAATCGCTGATACCTTCCGCGGCACTGATTGGAGTGGGACTGCTTTTGGAATCCGAGCTGCTGGTGGGAGTCGCGTTGGGAACAGGGATAATGATCGCTTCGAGGTGGCTGCCCCAGGCCGTAGGAGACACTGTACAGCCCATCGTCGATAGCACGGTTAATGCATGCTATTCGGCCGCCGCCAAAACCAGCGAGATGCTGAGCGACGCAGCTCAGCGAGTCGAGAGCATCCTTACGCGCCAAGCCGCGCCTGAAGAGGAAGCGTCCGCGCCTGTCGAAAGCGAACGCGGGACTCGCGAGGAGCAGGCGCAAGCCTGAAAACGTCCACTCTGAGGACGCCTGGCGTGTAGGGGTACCGATTTAGCTGGCACCGGTGCGAACACGACCCCGCCGTGCGTGCGCCGAGTGAATTTTCACTACCATGCCCAACGACGACGAACTGAGTACAGCGAGAACGCCGGCGGTCGATGTGCGGGAGGTGCTCGCAACCATCAACCGCGCTCGCGCCGCCTACGGCGCCTCGCGGCTCGACGAGCTGCCGAACGGGCTCAAATGCAATCCTTCACATTGCCCGATTGCCCGTGCATTCAGGATGGGAGTTTCCGACCGGCTGTTTTTTGCAGTTGGCAGCGGACACTTGCGCGTCGAAGCTGTTGGTCAGGACGCCGCGAAAATAGCATACGCGATAAGAACAACCTGGTATGGTCAGACGCGATTCGTCGAAGGCGACCCGGTCACGTCGATCATTCGGTTGCCGGATGAACTGCGCGCGTTCGTCGAACAGTTCGACGCGGGCGCGCTTCCTGAGTATGTCGGCGCGCCGGAGGACAAGGAATCCGCAACCGTTGCCGCGCTGACAGAGAACATAGGAAACGCGAAGGTCTTGAAATTAGCGCAAAAGCCGGCCTCTCCCGCGTATCCCCGAACATCAGCTCGCGAAGCGCAAAGTTTCGATGAGCACAAGACGGTTGCCTAGCAGGATGTTGAGAAAAGCGAGATCATCGCAGTTCGACCGCCCTATGGTCTCAACATCCTGCGTAAGAGATGGCTGCCTTCCTCTATCTTCTCCCCCGGTCTTTTCCGGGGGAGATAAGAGAGAGGGAGCAGGCTGTGATTTATCACCAGCCTGCTAAAGCGCGACCGATGAGCGATGAGCTGGGATTCTTGAGACGCGGCACCATCAGTGGGGACCGGCAGCGCCAATTTTATTGTCTTGAGCGGCAACAACGCGATCAAGCGCAGACTGTGATAGCCAAACCAGACCTCGCCCAGCCACGCAGCGGCAATTAGAATTCGTCGCACGGAGAAGCGCGATGGGGGAGGCGCCGTTCTGGAACAAATCGAGCGCGCAGCTTTTGAGCGATCTCGAAACCACTCGGGACGGGTTGGCATCGCTTGAAGCGCAGCGCCGATTACTCCGCTATGGACCCAACGATGCGGCCGCGCCCAAACCGTCGCCGGCGTTGGTGCGGTTGCTCGGGCGTTTCGCAAACCCGCTGGTGCTCATCCTGCTGTTTGCGAGCGCTCTGTCGGCGGTCACCGGCGACATCCCAAGTTTCGTAATCATAGTCACAATCGTAGCGCTGAGCGTCACGATGGACTTCGTCCAGGAGATGCGAGCGCAGAATGCGGTGGATGCTCTGCGCCAGCAGGTGGCATTGCGCGCGCGCACTCTGCGCGACCGCGAGGAAACCGAACTCCCGGTCGAGCGGCTCGTTCCCGGCGACATAGTGCGGCTTCGCGCGGGCGACCTCGTGCCGGCTGACGGGCGTCTGCTCGAGACGCGTTACTTATTTGTCAACGAGGCGCTCTTGACCGGCGAACCCTTTCCCGTAGAGAAGAACGCCGCCGATGTCCGCAAGCCGGCGGCCACCGCAGGAGAGGCCGCTAATGCGGCGTTCGCCGGCACCTCTGTTATTACCGGCAGCGCGACGTTGCTGGTATGCGCGACCGGCCGCGCCACCGCGCTCGGCGAATTGGCGGGCGCGCTCGCCGCAAAGCCGCCGCCGACCGCATTCGAGACCGGCGTGCTCCAGTTTGGCGGGCTGCTTCTGAGGATCACCCTGCTGCTGGTGCTGTTCGTGCTTACCGAGGGCATCGTCTCGCATTGGCCGTGGCTCGAATCGCTGACCTTCGCGCTGGCGCTGGCGGTTGGACTGACCCCGGAACTGCTGCCGATGATTCTCACCGTCACTCTGGCGCGCGGCGCGGTGCGGCTTGCGCGCAAGCGGGTGATCGTGAAGCGTCTGTCGGCGATTCATAACCTCGGCGCGATCGATGTGCTCTGCACGGACAAGACCGGGACGCTCACCGAGGCGCGCATCCGCCTGGTGCGCCATCTCGATAGCACCGGAGAAAGCAGCGAGCGCGTGTTGACGCTCGCCTATTTGAATAGCTATTTCGAGAGTGGCTATAAGAGCCCGCTCGACGACGCCATCCTCCAGCATCGCCAGCTCGATGTCGGCTCATGGCGAAAACTCGGCGAGGTGCCCTTCGACTTCGAACGCCGCCGCG
>DASPOF010000089.1:0-79171 GCA_035626155.1 Binataceae bacterium (SeqCode) | reverse complement strand
ATCCACGCTCGAGCCTGCCTGCTCCGCCGCTGACGGGAACGCCGCCATTCCCCCTCGCATGATTGGCTATCAGCCGCGCGCGCCGGATGAGACCCGGATCGGCTCGCCGAGAGTATCGCGATCGCGGGCGTTGGGAATTTGCTCGAACTCCGCTTGCGGCACGCCGATTTGAATTCTCGCTGCAGCTCTCACGATCGCAATCGACAGAGCCGCCACTGCGATGCCGGCGATCCCATCGGTCAGATAGTGATGGCCACAAGAAGGGATCGATACCAACATCAGGATGTTCAGCAGCAGCAACGGGAGAAAGGATCGCGACGGAGGGCGATGTACGTATATCAACTCAATTGCGATCGCGGCATGGAACGACGGCATCGTGATGATGCCCTGCATGTCATCGAATTTGAAGATCGAAACCAGGCCGCTGCGCACACTGATCAGCGCCGCGGTCCACGGAGGCGGAGTCCGGGCATAAGGGCCAAGGGCGGGAGCAAACGCGGAGATGATCGTCGTGACGATCAACGACACCATGCCGATCCACAGGAGTTCGCGGTTCCGATCGGTCTGCTCAGTATGGGCAAAATAGAGAAGAGCGCCGACGATCTGCGGCAGAAACGTCAGGTATGCGCATTCCAGAACCAAATGCGCAACTCGGTGCGCCTCGATGAATCCGGACCACGCATACCAGTTAAATCCCAGTGCTTCGTCGAATCTGGCTATTGCCTGGTCCCTCAACGGCAATCTCAGGTCCGCCGCGAGATAGGTGAAAATACATCCCACGACCGAAAACGCGACCCACAGCGCGGCAAAGTGCCCCGCATCGGTCAATCTCTGGCTGCGGCCACTGAAGCCGTAGACCCCGCCAATCAGTCCGAGGATTGCCAATGTAGAAAAGACCGACGGCCATCCGACGAACGAAAATCCAACCCGCTCGGCCCAAATCCAGTCGGCGATGCCGAGAACAGCAATGAGCGCCCACGCCCATAGCAAGTTCCCGGCATTTCGCGCTGCCGTCGCCTCCGAAGACGCGCCGGCGCCGCCACCGATTAAATCATTCCCTGAACTCATGCCGCACGCTCCACCGCATCATCCCCCTCAGACTCATTGAGCGACCGAAGACCCCCGCGAGACAGGTCGGCCGAGTGAGTTGCAATTTCCAGGCCAACTGTATGAATAAACGCCCGATTGTAGAGCCGGTCAATAGAATGCTAGGCGAACGATTTCATGCGGATCACTGCCCGTCCTCGAAGACGATTCGATCGCCGGCCGCCGTCGAGGTGCGGGCGGCCGTGCCGGCGGGCAGTTCGAGCGCGCGGCGAGCGCCGGGGACGATCGACGATACGCGCCAGGGTTTGAGCGAGCCATTAACCTTGATTACCGTCCCGGTGCGGTCGAGAAAGACGATGTCGATGGCGAAGCGCATGAAGAACATGTGCATCCACATGAACGGCGCAAACCGCCCCGCCTCGAACAGCATCCCTTCCTCCGGCTTAAGGCGGTCCCGGCCGAGAAGCCCCCGGCTCTGGCCGGCCAGGCCCCCAGCGTCCTCCAGGCGCTCGCACACGACGGTTCCGCGCGTCGCGTTGATTGCTCGAAGATATTTCGCCATCGCGACCTCGTTCTGGGCGGGAATTGTTCGCCGCGGCGCGCCCACGATCAATGGCCTGCGCGCTCAGGGCCGTCCTGACGCCCCGGCAACGGGACTGTCTCGGAACGGCGGGCTGTAATAAGATTCGATACGGGCCGATGGCATACCTGCCGATATATCTCGACCTCGGCGGGCGGCGCTGCGTGGTGGTTGGAGGAGGCGCGGTTGCGGAACAAAAGGCGCGGACGCTGCTCGATGCCGGCGCCGAGGTGACCGTCGTAAGCCCGCTCGTTACCGGCGGACTGGAAGAACTTGCCGCCGCCGGCCGCGTTACCCGCGTCGCGCGAAAGTACCGTCATGGCGACCTCGGCGGGTTCATGCTCGCCTACGTGGCGACCGGAGATGCCCAACTTAATCGCGAAATCGCCGGCGAGGCGCGCGAGCGCGGCGTGCTGCTCAACGTCGCCGACGCGCCGGAGCTTTGCTCTTTCATCGCTCCTGCGGTGATGAAGCGGGGCGAGTTGCAAATCGCGATATCCACCGGCGGCGCGAGCCCCGCCTTTGCAAGCCGGCTTCGGCGCGAGCTCGAGGGGCGCTACGGCGCCGAGTATGCGATGGCGCTTGCGATTTTGCGCGCCGCGCGCCGTCATCTGCGCGCGACCGAGTCTGAACCGGCCGAGCGCTCGCGCAAGCTCAGGGCGCTTGCGGCATCGGAGTTGCCCGAGTGTATCCGCTGCGGCGAGGTAGGCGCGCTCGATGCTCTGCTCGCGCGTCATTTGGGCGCCGGACTTGAAGCGCTCGGGCTGAAGATGCCGGACTTACCTCCGGCCGGCCGCGATCACGCATCGCGGTAGGTTGAATGGCAATGGAAACCGTGTGGCTCGTTTGTGCGCTCGGTTGCTACGCGTTGTCGGCCGCGCTGTTCATCAGCGATCGGCTCTCCGGAAAGAGACGCGGCGGGAAATACGCGATCGCTCTGCTCGCCGTGGGCGCCGGTTTTCACGGTCTCGACCTGGCCGCGCGCGGCATCCGGGCCGGAAATATCCCGGTCACGAACCTCGCTGAGTCGCTGTCGTTTCTCACGTGGATAACCGCGCTGGCCTGCCTGATGCTGATCGTGCGGCTCCAGATGACGGTGATCGGCGCTTATTTAGTGCCGCCGGTGACGGTGGTGCTTGCGCTGGCGGCGTTCGAGATGAAGAGCGGACGGCTCGAGTTGCCGCAATCGCTTCGGAGCGTCTGGCTTCCGATTCACGTGACGCTGGCGATCCTCGGCTACGCGCTGTTCGTTCTCGCCGCGAGCGTGAGCATCATCTACCTCGCCTACGAGTCGCGGCTGAAGGCCAAGCGGCCGGTCGCGCATGAGCGGGAGCGGATGCCGAGCCTCGAGAAACTCGATCGAATCAATTACCAGTTGCTGCGCTGGGGCTTCCTGATGTTGAGCCTCGCGATAGTCAGCGGTGCGATTTGGGCCGCTGACACCTGGGGCCATTTCTGGTCCTGGGAGCCCAAGGAATCCTGGTCGCTGGCGATCTGGATTCTTTACGCGGCGCTGCTCGAATCGCGTCTGACGGTGGGATGGCGCGGGCGGCGCGTAGCGGCGCTGACGATCGTCGTGTTCGGCGTGCTGGTCAGTTCGTTTCTCGGCGTGAGCCTGATGTATCCCGGGAAGCACGGCGGCAATTTCGGTTAGCGATGGAGCAGGCGCTTTTCATTCTGAGCGTGAACCATCGCACTGCGCCGGTCGCGCTCCGGGAACGGCTCGCCTTCGGTGAAGACGAGGTGGCGCCCGCGTTGCGCCGCCTCAAGGCGGGGGTTCCCGCGATGTCCGAGGCGGCGATTCTATCGACCTGCAATCGCGTCGAAATCGTTGGAGTCGCAACCGACGTGGATCGCGCAACCGAGGATACGCTGCGCTTTCTCGCCGCAGATCGGCAGGTTCCCCGCGAGGCGTTCAATGGCGTCATCGACCGGCTCGACATGCGCGAGGCTGCGCGCCATCTTTTCCGCGTCGCGGCGAGCCTCGACTCGATGGTCGTCGGCGAACCGCAGATACTCGGGCAGGTGAAGCTCGCATACGCGCAGGCGGCCGAAGCGGAGACCGTCGGGCTTGTGCTGCATCGCGCCTTTCACCGCGCGTTTTCGGTCGCCAAGCGCGTCCGCAACGCGACCCTCATCGGGCACGGCGCGGTTTCGGTCAGCTCGGCGGCGGTTGACCTCGCAAGCCAGATTTTCGATCTGCTCAACGACAAGACGGTCATGCTGATGGGCGCGGGGAGAGTGGCCGAGCTGACCGCGCGCCATCTCAAGGCGGTCGGCGTACAGAGGATCCTCATAACCTCGCGCACGTTCGATCACGCGGTCACGCTCGCGCGCGAGCTGGGCGGCACCGCGGTCCCATTCGACAAGTACAAGCCATACCTCGTGATGGCGGACATCGTCATCGGTTCGCTCGCCGTCACCAAGCCGGTGCTGGGACCGGCCGAATTCGAGGCGATCGTGCGCGAGCGCCGCTATCGTCCGATGTTCCTGATCGATCTGGGCGTGCCGCGCAATTTCGACGAGCGGCTCAACTCGCTCGAGAACGTTTACCTGTACGATATGGACGATCTCGGCCAGATGGTGCAGAAGTCGCGTTCCGAGCGCGAGCGCGAGGCGGCCAAGGCCGAGGAGATCGTCGAGAGCGAACTCGATGCGTTCTGGCGATGGTTGAACGGACTCGATCTCGTGCCGACCATCAAGGATATCCACTTCAGCATCGAGCGCCTGCGCCATCTCGAACTCGGACGCCATCGCGGATGGCTCGCGGGACTCGCGCCCGCCGAGCGCGAGCGCGTGGAAAGGGTCACGCGCGGGCTGACCAACAAGCTCCTCCACCGCATTCTGCGCGGCCTTCGCCAGAGCGGCGCCGACACGCCCGAGGGCGCGCATGCCGCCGAGGTGGCGCGCCGTCTGCTGGGCGGCGAGCTTCATGCCGCCGGCGGCTTGATCGACGGCGACGAATCCGACGAAGATGGCGAAACCGAGGCCCACTAGCAGGATGTTGAGAAAAGCGAGAGCATCGGAGTTCGGCCGCCCTGCGGTCTCAACACCAGCCTGCTAGCGGCCTGCGGCGGGAAATCCATCATGGCTCTTACGGTAAGGATTGGCTCGCGGCCCAGCCGGCTCGCGCTTACCCAGGCTGCGATCGTCCGCGAACGCCTGGCCGCGGTCGCATCGGGTCTCAGCGCTGAAATCGTCGAGATTCGAACCAGCGGCGACAAGATGACATCGGCGTCGCTCGCGCAGGTCGGCGGCAAGGGATTGTTCATCCGCGAGCTGGAACAGGCGCTCAAGGCGCGCACGATCGATATCGCGGTCCACTCGATGAAGGACCTGCCGGCGGCGCTCCCGCCGGAGTTCCGCCTCGCGGCGGTGCCAGAGCGTGTGGACCCCCGCGATGTGCTGGTCACGCGCACGGGCGATGGGTTCGAGTCGCTGCCGGCCGGGACGCGCCTGGGCACCTCGTCATCGCGCCGGCAGTTCGAGGCGCTGCGCGTGAACCCGCATCTTTCGATCACTCCCCTTCGAGGCAACGTGGACACGCGCCTCAAGCGTATCGAGGAGGGCGGTCTCGATGCGATCATTCTCGCGATGGCGGGGCTTCAGCGTCTCAATCGGCTCGCCGGATTGAAACTCGTGCCGCTCGATGAGCGCGACTTCATCCCGTCGGGCGGCCAGGGCGCACTTGCGATCGAGATGCTCCAGAACTCGCGGCTGGACCGTCCGTCCGATCTCGAACGGGCGCTCACCGCGATCAACGACGCGCGCGCGATGTATGAAATCGCGGCCGAGCGCGCGTATCTCGCGACGATCGGAGCCTCCTGCGTGACACCGGTCGGCGTGAGGGCGGTCGCGGCGGGCGGCTCGCTTTCGATCCGCGCGATCGTATTCAGCCGCGATGGCGCGCGGGAGCTGGCCGATGCGCTCCAGGAGCCGCTCGACAGCGATCTGGCGCCCTCGGTCGCCGAGGCGGCGGGGGTGCGGCTCGGCGAGCGGATGCTTGCCCGCGGCGCTGGCGCGCTGGTGGGCGATGCGTGAGCGCAGGGGCAAAGTTTACCTGGTCGGAGCAGGCCCGGGCGCATCGGATCTGATCACGATGCGCGGCGCCGAGTGCCTGCGCCGCGCCGATACCGTAATCTACGATTATCTCGCTAATCCCGATCTGCTCCGGCTGGCGCCCGCGAAAGCCGCGCTCCTACCCGCCGGAGATATTCGCGGCAGCGGGCGCAGGATCGACCAGGACGCGCTCAACCAGGTTCTAATCGCGCGTGCCCGAAGGGGCGAAACGGTCGTGCGCCTCAAGGGCGGCGACCCCTTCATCTTCGGCCGCGGCGGCGAGGAAGCCGAGGCGCTGGCCCATGCTGGCGTCGCATTCGAGGTGGTCCCCGGCGTTACTTCCGCGATCGCGGCGCCGACGTATGCCGGAATTCCGCTGACGCATCGGAGGTACGGTTCCTTCGTCGCATTCCTGACCGGCCATCGAGGTTCGAGCAAGAAATCGTCCGCGCCGGTGCCGTGGAAAGAATTGGCCGCGGCAGCAAAACGCGGCGGAACCTTGGTGCTCCTGATGGCGAGCGAGCGGATGCGCGACGTGCTCGGCGAGCTTGTGAAGGCCGGACTTGCCTCGCGCACCCCGGCCGCCGCGATTCAGTGGGCCACGACCGCATCGCAGAGGACCGTCCGGGCAACGCTGGCGACGCTGGCCGCGCGGTGCGAGCGCGAAAAGCTCGGCGCTCCGGCAGTGATAGTCGTCGGTGAATGCGCGGGATTGCGCGATCAGGTCAAGTGGTTCGAGGCGATGCCGCTGTTCGGCAAGCGAATCGTGGTGACCCGCGCCCGCGATGCGGCCTCTGGCTTCGCCGCCGACCTGCGCGCGCTCGGCGCTGACGTGATCGAGTTCCCGACGATCGAGTTCGCGCCTCCGACGAGCTACGCGGCGCTCGATCGGGCGATCGCGCGGCTTGGGAAATTCGACTGGGTGATCTTCACGAGCGCAACCGGCGTCGATGCGTTCATCGCGAGGGTGAAGCGGCTCGGCCACGACATCCGCGAAATGAGCCGCGCGTCGATCGGCGCGATCGGCCCGGCAACCGCCGAGCGTGTCCGCGCTTACGCGCTGAGGGTCGCCGCGATGCCGGAGGAGTACCGCGCGGAGGCGATCGTGCCGGCGATCGGACGGCGCCGGATCCGCGGCACCCGCATTCTCATCCCGCGTGCGCAGGTCGCGCGCGAGGCGCTGCCCGAAATTCTCCGCGGCGCCGGCGCGCGCGAGGTCGCGGTCGTGCACGCCTATCGAACTGTGAGACCCAAGGTTGCGGCGGCCGACCGGGTTCGCGAGATGGCCGCCGCGGGCGAAATCGACCTTGTGACGTTCACCAGTTCGAGCACGGTGACGAATTTCTGCGCGATGGTCGGCGAGCCCACGCGGCCGATCAAGGCCGCGGCGATCGGCCCGATTACCGCGCAGACTGCGGAGAAAAAAGGGTTCGAGGTGGTCGTGCGTCCGATGCGATACACAGTCCCCGCGCTTGCCGCGGCAATTTGCGATTACTTCAGCGGGCGCGCGGGAGCTTCATAGCAGGATGTTGAAGAAGGCGCGGTCATCGCACTTCGAATGCGCCACGGTCTCAACATCCTGCATGAAAGATGGCTGCTTTCCTCTATCTTCTCCCCCGGTCTTTCCCGGGGGAGATAAGAGAGGGGGAACAGGCTGTGATAAATCACAGCCTGTTGGAGTGCCGCCTCATTATCTATATTTGATCAGGCCCGCGCGGGCGGAGATATCGTGATGGCATTTCCAATCAATCGACCCAGAAGACTGAGGCGCACCGAAACGCTGCGAAAGATGGTCCGCGAGACGCGGCTCTCGCCCGACAACCTGATCCAGCCGCTCTTCGTGTGTCCCGGACGCGGCGTGAATCGCCCGATCGCGTCGATGCCCGGAGTCGCGCAGCTTTCGGTGGAAAACGTCGTTGCCGAGGCGCGCGAGGTCTTCTCGGCGGGCGTGCCCGCGGTGATCCTGTTCGGCATTCCCGGCCGAAAGGACGCCGAGGGCAGCGAGGCGTGGAACGATCAGGGCGAAGTGCAGCGCGCGATCCGCGAAATCAAGGAGCGCGTGCCCGGGATGGTGGTAATCACGGACGTGTGCCTGTGCGAGTACACCGACCACGGCCATTGCGGCGTGGTCGTCGATGGCGACGTGGACAACGATGCGACGCTGGAGCTGCTCGTGCGCGAGGCGCTCTCGCACGCGCGCGCCGGGGCCGATATCATCGCGCCGTCCGACATGATGGATGGCCGGGTCGGCGCAATCAGGAAGGCGCTCGATCAGAACGGTTTCGCGCGCGTCCCGATCATGGCCTACTCGGCCAAGTTCGCATCGGCGTTCTACGGGCCGTTCCGCGAGGCGGCCGAGTCCACGCCCCAGTTCGGCGACCGCCGCTCCTACCAGATGGATCCGCCCAACGGCGATGAGGCGATTCGCGAGGTCGCGCTCGACCTCGAGGAGGGCGCCGACATCGTGATGGTCAAGCCGGCGCTCGCCTATCTCGACCTCATCTGGCGCGTGAAGCAAAAGTTCGGAGTGCCGGTCGCCGCCTATAACGTCTCGGGCGAGTATTCGATGATCCGAGCGGCGGGTCTGAATGGATGGCTCGATGAAAATCGCGCGGTGATGGAGGTGCTGACGGCAATCAGGCGCGCCGGCGCGGATATGATCCTCACCTACTTCGCCAAAGACGTCGCCCGCAAACTCGCGGGCTAGCCGCTGGCACCGGTCGCCGCGTGAAAGTGCGGGAAGTCATCAGGATGCTCGAAGACGACGGTTGGTTCCTGGCTGCGACGCGCGGTAGCCACCGCCAGTTCAAGCACGCAAGCAAGCGGGGTAGAGTAACGATTGCGGGCAAACCCTCCGATGATTTGGCCCCGGGAACTCTGAATAGCGTCCTGAAGCAAGCGCAGCTTAAGGGAGACCGCTGATGCGTTACGCGATCGTCATAGAGAAGACGGCGCGGAATTTCTCCGCATACGTTCCGGACTTGGCTGGGTGCGTCGCGACCGGCGACACCGTCGAGGAAGTCGAACGCAACATCCGCGAAGCCATCCGTTTTCATATCGACGGTCTGCGAGGCGACGGTTTGCCGGTCCCACCACCGACCACCATCTGCGAGTACCTGGAACCCTGAAGCGAAGCGCTGCGCGATAACGACTCCCGTGCCGTACAGCTCTGCGACCGCGATAACCTAGAGTCTGAATTCTCGCGCGAGGTCGATAGTCCTCAAGCTTTTCTCTGCTTCCCTTTGATGTGTTCCTCGTAATACGGGCGCATCGCGCGGAGCGCGCGCATCTGATGGTACGCGAGCGCATCGTCGGGGTACCGATGCTCGGGTCCGAGCACGCACGCCGCTCGGGCGTGACATCGCGGCGCACAGCCGGCTTCCACTTCGACTCGATGCGCCAGGCACTTCGGAATATCCCATCCCGAGGGGAACGCGACCGCGCCGGCCGGACAGGCCGCGATGCAATCGCGGGTCGCGCACGCCGGGCATGGATCAAACTTGAGCGCGCGGCCGGGCTCGTCGATGAGTACGTCGGTCAGCAGGGCGGCGCGAAACGCGATCCACGGGCCGAATAGCGGATGAACGGCGACGCCGAGGATGCTCGGGCCGGCCAGTCCGGCCACGGTCGCAAGCGCGATGAAATTCAGCGTCGCGCCGTTGTCCATGAAGGGATAGACGGTGATGCAATGTGCGCCTGCGGACCGAGCGGCGCGGGCAACGTCGCGCTCGATTATCTCGTGCGTGAAATCATCGAGGGGATGATCGCGATCGCGCCATCCCGGGTTGCGCTCGGCGTGTCGTTTGAACGCCTCCCAGAAAGCGCCGCCGCCGTTTCCGAGCACGATTATCGAGCGCGCGCGCGGACCGATCGCGCTGGCCCGGTATTGCGGCGCAACGATCGCATCGTAGCGCTCGACCGGTACCGCGGCGGCCAAATTGAGGCCCCACGGGGCGGCCGCGGCACGCACGGCGTCGAGCATCGGCATCACCGCTCGATCCTATCCCTGTTTGACGTGCCGGCCGAGCGGCCGATGATTACGCGATTTTGTACGTGACGAGCGCATCGGCTACGAGCGCGCCCGAGTCGTCGCGGATTTCGACCGTGAGCGTCGCGACGCGCTTGCCCGCCCGGCGCACCGTCGCGCGAGCAACGAGGCTGGTGCGCACGGCCGGAGCCGCGTAATTGACCGTCATCGCGATCGTCGCGCTCCGCCGGGTCTCGGCGAGGCTCCATACCGCGGCGCACGCGGCGAAGTCGGCGAGCGATGCGATCGCACCGCCGTGAACTGGCGCGCTTGCGCCGCCATCATTGAGCAGCTCGGAACGCATCGGCAGCCGCGCGACCGCGACGCCGTTGTCCGCGGACTCGATTCTAAGCTCGAGCATCGCCGCAAAGGGGGCTCTTTGCAGCGATGCGAGCGCGATTGAGTGATCGATTTGCGCCATCGCCATTCAGCTCCGGCGTCCGAGCTTGCCAGCCAGTTCGAGAGCGAGCGCGACCGCCTCGGCGGGCGTCGCCGCGCGCTTGAGGCCGTCAATCTCGCGCCACGAGTCGAGCGCGACGATGGGCTTGCGCATCTTCTTTGCGAATCCGATCTCGGCGAGCGTACCGCCCTCGCCCGCCAGCGCAATTACCGCATCCGCGCTGGCGACGACGATTGCGTTGCGCGCCTCGCCCATCCCGGTCGCGATTGCGAACTCGATGTGCGGATTCGCCTCGGCGCGATCGTAGCCGGGCAGAATGCCGATCGTATGGCCGCCTATGCTGCGGGCGCCCTCGGCCGCGGCTTCCATCACACCGGTCCGGCCGCCATTGACCAGCACCGCGCCGCGCCGTGCGATTTCGCATCCGAGTTCAAAGGCGAGTTTGCAGACCGCAGCCGGCGCATCGCCCGCGCCGATCACCGAGATCACGAGCGCACGCGCCATCTCAGAGTCCCAGTGCGCCGGGCAATTCGGCCAGGTCCGCGATGATTATGTCGGGCTGCGGGATGCCATCGGGGAGCGGTTTTCCGTGCCGGTTGATCCACGCCGCGCGCATCCCGGCGCGCTTCGAGCCGAGCACGTCTTCGTTCGCAGTATCGCCCACGAACAGGATTTCCTGCGGATCGAGCGCGAGCATCCCGGCGATCGCGGCGAAAATCCCCGCGCTCGGCTTGCGCAGCCCGAGATCGGCCGATAGCACGACCGCATCGAACAGGTCCCGCACGCCGGTGTCCTGCATGATCTGATGGCCGGTTTCGGAATCGTCGAAATTCGAGAGCAATCCGAGCCGGTAGGCGCGCTTGAGCCGATGCACCGCTTCGACTCGATGCGGCGGGGCCGAGGTAACCGCGCGGACCTGCCCCATGTGCGTGCGCCGCAGTTCGTCGGCGAGCGAGCGCGCGCGGGCATCGTCGATGCCGAGTCTGAGGAGAATCCGCTCGAATCGCTGGTAGCAGGTGACCTCGCGCGGGTTGTCTCCGGCGCGCTCGGCGAAGATTTCCCGGATGACCGACTCGTGCATTTCCAGGAACGCGTCCCGATCGAAGCCCTCCCCGAGCGCCGCCTCGAGCGGTTTGAACAGGAGCGGCGCCGTGCTGCGAACCTCGCGTCCCCGCCACTCGAACCGCGGCAATCCCGCCGGATTCCACTCGACGATCGTGTCGAACAGGTCGAGCACCACCGCCTTGATGCGTGCGTCAGCCACGATGGGTCAAGGCTCCTGCGGTTTCGGCGAGGGCGGCGAGGTTGAGCATCAGGACCATCCCGTTCAGGACAACCGACAGATGATGAAGCCGGTCGAACTCGGCTTTGCGCTCGGCGTCGGGATTCTGTTGCTCGGTCACGCTTCGAATTTGGGCTACCCGCGGCAACAAGACCCCTCCCGCATATAACGTGATTCCGAGCGCGACCGCCAGGGTCAACGCGCAACCTCCCCACCATCCGCGCGCCTCCCGCATCGCGGTGAAATACGCCGCGAGCAGCACCGCGACGATGCCGGCGGCATACCCGAGCGCGTAGTAGCGAGGGAAGATCGCGCCGATCACCTTGCCCGCCTCGGCGACCGGGAGTTCTTGGAAAATCGCGGGCGCGGTGAAGAACGAGAAAAACACGATCGCGCCCAGCCAGCACGCGATACTCAGGAGATAAACGAAAAGCGCGACCATCGTCCGATGCCTCTTGCCCCGGCTGGGAACGCCTCAGTTGAGATGCGGCTTTACCACGCCGGGGAGCGGCTTGCGGCTGGCGAAGCCGCCATCGACCGGGTGCCAGGCGACGATTCGAGGCTCACCGAACTGCCAGCACAAGAACACGATTTTGCCGCCGCCCGCATCGTAAGGGAAATCGACCAGCCCCAGGTCGATATCTTTGAGCACGCAGCCCAACAAGTCGATTTGCTTCGCCGCCTCGGCCATCCGGCGGGCAAATCCTCCAAGCTCCGGATAGCGGGCAATAAGGTCGCGGAGCTCAGAACCGGCCGCCGCCGTGTCCGAATCGGCGAGTTCGCCGACACGATTGCGCAAGGCGTTGGCTGCCAGTTGCAGATCGCGCAGGAGTATCTCCAGCCGGGGAATCATCTCGTTGGCTTCCTCGGCGCTGAATAGCTTCTCGAACCGAATTTTCGATAACCTCCTCGCCGGTGGCGCGGAGCGCCAGGCGTGGTTAGCTTTGAGTTTGGAGGTTCCTTGTCTGCCCGGCACCCATATACTACGGTAAATCCCGGAATTGGTGGAAGCGTGGTGAGGCGGGGTCCCCTCCCTACGAGGTTCGAATCTAACCATGGCTGATAAACCAGCTCGCGAAAAACGTTTCGACATCGAGGAGGACCTGAGCAAGGTTGAGATTCCCGAGGTGCTCCCGGTGCTGCCATTGCGCGGCATCGTGGTCTTCCCAAGCCAAATCCTGCCCTTCCTGGTCTCTCGGGCATCATCGCTGAAGCTCATCGAGGATCTCGGCACCGCGACGCGAGTAATCGCGCTCGCCGCCCAGAGGAATCCCGAGGACGAGAGCCCAACCCCTGACGCGCTGTACGCGCGCGGCACCGCGGTCCGCGTATTGCGCGTCCTGCGCTACCCCGATCAGAGCGTACGCGTGCTGGTGCAGGGAATCGCGCGAATCGAATTGGGAGAGTTCGTCCAGCGCGAGCCATTTTTCGTGGCGCGCGTAAAACGGCTCCAGGAGACCGCGCCGGCCGACAAGGAGGTCGAGGCGCTTCATGCTCACCTGGTGAGCCAGTTCTCGAAGTTCGTCTCGCTGGTGCCATATCTTCCCGACGAGTTGCAGGTAACCGCGATGCAGGTGCGGGAGCCGGGCAAGCTCAGCGACATGGTCGCCTCCTACCTCAAGATCGCCATCGAGGAGGCGCAGGACCTGCTCTCCACCACCGACGTCCGCCAGCGCATCGAGAAGCTCATCACCATCCTGACCCGCGAAATCGAGCTCCTCGAGCTGGGCCACAAGATCCAGTCGCAGGTTCAGACCGAACTCAACAAGAATCAGCGCGAGTACTACCTGCGCCAGCAGCTCAAGGCGATCCAGAAGGAGCTCGGCGAGGGCGACGTACGCTCGGGCGAACTCGAGGAGCTTCAGAAGAAGGTCGAGGAGGCCAACATGCCTCCCGAAGCGCGCAAGGCGGCCGATAAGGAACTCGACCGGCTCAAGATGATCCCGCCCGAGTCGGCAGAGCACACCGTCGTGCGCACTTACCTCGACTGGCTGGTGAGCTTGCCGTGGGCAGTCGGGACCGAGGACAACCTCGACATCGCCAACGCGCACAAGGTCCTGGATGAGGACCACTTCGACCTTGAAAAGATAAAGGAGCGCATCCTCGAGTTCCTCGCAGTGCGCAAGCTGAAGAAGGACACCAAGGGCCCGATCCTCTGCTTCGTCGGACCGCCGGGAACGGGCAAGACTTCGCTCGGCCGCTCGATCGCGCGGGCGCTCGGGCGCAAGTTCGTGCGGCTGTCGCTTGGCGGAATCCGCGACGAGGCGGAAATCCGGGGCCATCGCCGGACCTACATCGGCGCGCTCCCCGGTCGGATCATCCAGGGCGTCCGCAACTCAGGCTCCAATAATCCGCTGTTCATCCTCGATGAGGTCGATAAGCTCGGCATGGACTTCCGCGGCGATCCCGCGGCAGCGTTGCTCGAGGTGCTCGATCCCGAGCAGAACAACAGCTTCGTGGACCATTACCTTGACGTCCCGTTCGACCTGTCGAAGGTTCTCTTCCTCACGACCGCGAACGTGCTCGACCCGATTCCGCCGGCGCTGCGCGACCGGATGGAGGTGCTCGAACTTCCGGGTTACACCGAGGAGGAGAAACTCCAGATTGTCCAGCGGCACCTGGTTCCCAAGCAGCTAAAGGAGAATGGCCTGGCCGATGCCAAGATGGAGATCGCTCCCGAGGCGCTGGCCGAGATCATCCGGAGCTACACCCGCGAGGCGGGGTTGCGGAATCTCGAGCGGGAGATTGCGCGCGTGTTCCGCAAAATTGCGCGCGCGTACACCGAGGGCGAAAAGCTGCCCGAACGAATCACCGTCGAAGACGTTCAGCGCTACCTCGGATCGCCGAGGTTCTACTCCGAGGTCGCCGAACGCGCCAACGAGCCGGGCGTCGCAACCGGCCTTGCCGTGACCGCCAACGGCGGCGACATCATGTTCATCGAGTGCACGCGGATGGCGGGCCAGAAGGGACTCACCCTTACCGGCTCTCTGGGCGACGTGATGAAGGAGTCGGCGCAGGCTGCGCTTTCATACATTCGCTCGCGCGCCGACCGGCTCGGCATCCCGGCCGACTTTTTCGAAAAGTCCGACATTCACGTTCACGTCCCGGCGGGAGCGATCCCCAAGGACGGTCCTTCCGGCGGCGTCACGATTGCGGCCTCGCTCGCATCGCTGCTGAGCGGGCGGCCGGTTAGACCGGACGTCGCGATGACCGGAGAGATCACGTTGCGCGGAAAGGTGCTTCCGGTCGGCGGGATCAAGGAAAAAGTGCTCGCGGCGCGGCGCGCCGGAATTCATACGGTCATCATGCCGAGCCGCAACCAGCGCGACCTCGAGGACATCCCCGCCGAATTGCGCAATGAACTCGAACTGATCTTCGTCGACACGGTCGATGAGGTTCTCCGTTATGCACTGCGCGACGGCGCTGCCGAGCATCCGGCCGAGGCGCCCGTGCGAATCGAGCGGACCGCGCTCAACTAGCGCCGTTCCAAACCTCTTTGGGCGGGAGCGCCCCACCTGTCTCAACCATCCGGGAAGGATAGGGTTGAAGACGGGTGGAAGCGCCCATCTGCCTGCCCTCCACAGCGGGGGCTATCTTCCTGCTGGTTTGGCATCCTAATGAGTGATTTACTAGGAATAGAAGGGCCAAAGCGTGGCGACCTTTAAAATGCCCTCCAAAATTCCAGTTGCATTGGCCGCCCGCGAAGGTGCAGGGTGTTGCATACGTTTTCGACCGCCATTGGGGGAAGGTCGCTTAGATGCCTGAATTGAGGAAAGACCCGGTCGTCGGGCGATGGGTAATCATGTCGACGGAGCGCAGCAAGCGCCCGTCGGACTTCCGCAAGGCTCACGTCGAACCCGGCAAGAACGGCGCCTGCGTCTTCTGCTACGGCATGGAGCATCTGACGCCACCCGAGGTGCTTGCGTATCGCGAGCCCGGCTCCGTCGCCAACGCGCCCGGATGGAGGGTGCGCGCAGTACCCAACAAGTTCCCCGCGCTCAGAATTGAAGGATCGGCTGGCCGCCGGGGCGAGGGCTTGTACGACCTGATGAACGGGATCGGCGCGCACGAGGTGGTAATCGACACGCCGATACACGACAAGGGGATGGCCGACCTCACGCCGCATCAGATCGAGGAGGTGTTGTGGGCGTACCGCGATCGCGTGCTCGATCTGGCCCGCGATGAGCGCTTCCGGTACGTGATCATCTTCAAGAATCACGGCGCCGATGCGGGGGCGAGCCTCGAGCATCCGCACTCCCAGCTAATCGCGCTCCCGATTATCCCGCTCAGCGTGCAGCAGGAATTGCGCGGGTCGAACGATTACTACCAGGGCAAAGAGCGCTGCATCTTCTGCGATATCGTGAGCCAGGAGAGCCAGGACGGCCGCCGCGTCGTGATCGAAAACGACCACTTCATCGTCTCATGTCCGTTCGCGGCGCGTTTTCCGTTTGAGCTTCTGATCATCCCGAAGGTGCATTCCTCGCACTTCGTGTATGCGACCGCGACGGAGTATCGCGCGCTCGCCAACTCGCTCAAGGTGACGCTTAGCGCGCTCAAGGCGGCGCTCGATGATCCGCCGTTCAATTACATCATCCATTCGGCGCCGTTGCGCGAGGCGGAGAGCAAGCATTATCACTGGCATCTCGAGATCACTCCCGCGCTGACCAAGGTCGCGGGCTTCGAGGTGGGCACCGGCTTCTACATCAATCCGGTGCCGCCCGAGGATGCGGCCGCGCATCTGCGCAACATCATGAGCGAGGGCGTCGTGGTCCCGCTCAAGCAGGCCCAGGCGGGCTGATCACCCCGAGACGCGGCGCGCCACCGCGCGAACTCATGCGACGCCGCGCGAACTTGGCGCGGCGAAGCTCGTTTCCCTCCCCGCGCTCACTCGACGGCGATCGGGATTCGCACGTCGAACTCGGACAGCACCGCGACCCCGTCCCTCATCGCCGGAAAGAACCGCCATTGTTCCAGCGTCGCCAGCAGGATCTGATTGAGCCGCGGATTGGAGGTCGGCGTCGCCAGCGAAACCTGTACGGTGCCGTCCGGCAGAACCCTGAAGTGCGCGATCGCGATGGCCTTGAAGCTCTCCTCGCGCAGATCGTCGGGTATTTTCGGAATCGGAGCATAAATCGCCCGCGCGCCGGCGCTGTCATTGCCGAGCCCGCGGCCGCTGCCAATCCCCGTCCCTCCCGCGACCCCGCCCTCTTCCGCCGCCCCCTTTGAGCCTGAAGACGGACCGGCCGGCGCCGGCACAGTCACGATCGTAACTTCCCCTTTCTTGATCGGCGGTGCGGCTTCGGCCTTACGCGCACTGGGCGGCGGAGCCGGCCGGCGCCGGGGCTTTGGCGCGGTGGCGGGAGCGGCTCCACCCTGGAGGCCGGCGGGCTTGGGCGGCGGGGCGAGCTCGATTAAGCGCGCCTCGACCGCATTGAATTCGGGCGGCGGCGGGAGATTCGGCCTGATGAGCGCCGCCTCGATCAGTATCAGCGTCATCACGCTGACCGAGAGCGGGATGGTACAGGCAAATCGCCGCCGTGCGGCTTGCCGGTAGGGCGCGTACTCGCTGAACCGCTCGTCCATGCTCAGCGTCCCGCTCCAGCCGCCTTCAAGGTCGGCAATTCCCACTTGATGCCGCCGTACAGGGCGCGGCGCGGACCGTACTGCGCGGCGAAGACGCCGATCCCGGTGCCGTTGCGAATCTGGTAAATCCGGTCGTTGAGATTGACTACCGCCGCACGAAGCTCGAGCGCGCCGCGCGACCCCAGATCGATTCTCCTGCTGATGGCGGCGTCGACCTGAATGTAAAAGGGCAGATTGCCTGTGTTCGCGAACCCCCTCCGAAGCCCGCTGCCGTAAATTCCGTCGATACTGAACATGTAGTCGCGCCAGTTGTAGACCGCGCCAGCCGACGAGGTGAACGTCTGATCGTGGTCGAGGAAAACATAATGATTGCTGATGTACTTGAGTTCGGCGGGCGCGAAATTGAACTGTCCTGACTCGACCTGGGTGCCTTGCGCGACGCTGTAGGCGAAGTTGGCGTAGGCATAGAGCTTGCCGTGCGTGTATGAGCCGGTGGCTTCGACTCCGTACACGCGCCCCTTCGCATAGTTAAAGGTCTCGAAAATCAGCGCCGGGCCGAACTGCCCTTCATCGATCAGGTCCGCGGCCTTCTTGTAGTAGGAGTCGATCCCGAGATTGAGCCCGGGAATCACCTCCTGCGTGACGCCCGCATCGAAGAGATGGTCGCGCTCGACGGTCGGGGTGCCGTTGGCGCTCGATGGCGGCGCGCCGGTCGTGCTCTTGAACTTCTGGATGTCGGTAACCGTCACCAGTTCGGTCGCCGGAGGAGTAAATTGCCGCGCGTAGGCGGCGTGGAACGTGGTCCCCTTGATCGGGGTGTACTGGAGGCCGACGCGGGGGCTCGCCTGATCGGCGCGCACCAGTCCGTCGTAGAGATCGAACCTCGCGCCATAGTTGATCGTCAGTTGCTCGACCGGTTTCCATTCGTCCTGCACGTAAACGCTGTAGATCCAGCTTTGCAGCGCGATGTCATCGACGATCGAGAAGGGTATATCGGAACTCTGCTTGCCGGTGATCGGATTGGCCGGAAATACCGACTCGTGATTGTCGATCTCCGCGCGTTCCGAATCGAAATAGCCGCCAAATCGAAAAGTGTGGTTCGCGATTCCGTGGTATGCGGTGTCGGCCTGGATTCCATTGCCCCAGTCGCTGCGAAACACTTTTGAGGCCGCGCCGTTGTAGATCAGATCGCCGGCGCGATCGGGATTGAACGTCACCGTCGAGTATCGGCTGAACGGCGCTATCTGATAGTCGAAGTCCGGCCCGGCCACGCCCTGGAGCGCGATTACGCCGAAGTAGTTCTGCTCGAACTGATTCTCGCGCACCTTCGCCGACGGGTAAACCGGCACCCCGGCGAGCACGAATTGCTGCGGCTGTTCGGGATTGGCCGGAATCTGGAAATGATTGATCGCCGTGCCGGTGATGAGGCTGATGCGGATGGTCGGCGTCAGGAAATACGAGAAGTAGCCGAATCCGTTGCCCTGGTTGCTCGTATCGTGAATCGCGGTCGGCCCGGGAGTCGGCGGCTCGACGCCCCGGTCGGTGCCTAGATACTGGCCGGTCACGAAATAATTGAAGTTCCCTTCCGACCCGCCGTACTCGAAGCTCGGCTGAGTGGTGCCGCGCTGTCCGCCGTAGAAATCGATGTCGCCGCCGTTGTCGAGCAGGCCATCCTTGGTCTTGATGTCGATAATTCCGGCGGTGCGCAATCCGAACTGCGCAGGCAGCGCGCCGGTAAGCAGGCTGATGCTTTGCGCGAAGCGCGGACTGAGCGCCTGCCCGAAGCCGGTGATCCCTTCGGGGAGCTGGACGCCGTTGATCCGGTATTGAAGGTTGGCGTGATCGCCGCGCACGTGAAGCTGTCCGAACGAATCCTGCGCGACGCCGGGCGCTTGCAGAACGACCTGGTTGAGCGCGGTGTTATCGCTTTGCGGCAGATCGTTGATCGCTTGTTTGCTGAACTGGTACACGCTCCCGCCCGTTTCGGGCGACAAGCGGTTGCGCGCGATATTGAGCCGCTTGGCGATCACCGCCACGCTGAGCGCGGCCTGCGACTCGATAGTCAAGGCGACCGGCGCCGCGCCGCTTGCGGTAACGGTGACGATCGCGGTCGCGGGCTTGAACTCCGGCTTCTCGGTGATGATCGCGTACACGCCCGGCGCCACATCGCGAAAGCGGAATTCACCTTTGGGCCCGCTATGCGCGCGCGCCGCAATCCCGCCCCTGCTGTCCTGAAGCGACAGCAATACGCCCTCGACCGGCCGATTGAGCGCATCGCGGACCGTGCCTGATATTGTCGCGCGCGCCGGTTTCGCCGCCGCCGCAGGCGCGCACCAGGAACAGCGCGGCCCGCCAAGCAGAATCACCAGCCCGAGTGCCACGATGGCAATGTTTCGCATCGGTCAAATCCTCGCTCTGTCGCGACCCGAAAAGCGGCGGCGCCGCCGCCCAAATACGGGCCCGCGCGCGGCCGAGGCCGCGCACTTCTAGTCCAAATTTACGAAGCGGATGAGTTCAGACCGACGCGGGCGGTGCCCGGCCGAACAGATGAGAGTCGAAGCCGCGGCGAAGCTCGATAGCTCCGGCCAGCGGCCGAACCTTGCGCATCGCTGCCGGAATCGTAAGCGAGAGCGAAGAAGCCGACACGGTGGGAGAATGAAAGTGAAACAGGCAAAGCGAGCACACGCCGTCGTCGCCGGCGGCCAAGCTCGCCGAAATCTTGCTTTGGATGGGAAGCGGATGATAGTGCGCGACGCTCAGCGATTGAGCGAGCAGCAGCAGGATCGCCGCGACGGTCGCGAGTTTCCGCGCCCGCCGCGAGCCGCCGATAGGACGAAGAAGTCTCATTCCCGCGCCACTTCCGTCATTTTCAAGCTGCGAGATCCATCCCGCCTTGGAAAGTTGCCGGCGCGCCACACCCAAGTCAAGATGCTAGCTCTCTTCCTGCGTCACGTGAACGCGATCGACTCGCTCCCAGGCGCGGGCTTTGCGAAGCAATCAAATTGTCTTGCGCTCCGGCCCCCGATAATATGGAGCGCGCACGCAGAAATTGAGCAGCAAAATCTGGGGTGCAACCGCTATTTCCCCTCAAATAAAGCAGAAAATCGCGATCGTCGCGGCCGAGATTTCGCCCTGGGCCAAGGTCGGCGGCCTGGCCGACGTGATCGGCGCATTGCCGGGCGCGCTCGCCGGCGCGGGCGCGGACGTGTCCGTGTTTCTCCCCGCCTACAAGTCGATCGTGAGCAAGCTTGCGCCGGCTCCAGTTGGCAGTCCGATGTCAGCGCTAATCGGCGGCAAGCCGCGGGCTTTCCGCGTGCTGCGAGCGCAGGCGCCCGGTGGCGTCGTGCTCTACCTGATCGATCACCCGGGATACTTCGGCCGCGATGGCGTTTACGGCGAGAAGGGCGCCGACTACCCGGACAATATCGAGCGATTCATCTTCTTCGGGCGCGCCGCCGCAGCCGCCGCGGCTGAACTCGTCAGTCCCGACGTGGTGCACGCGCACGACTGGCACGCCGCGGCCGCGCCGATCGTGATGCGCGCCGATCGGGCGCTCAGCGAACGCTTCGCGCGCGCGCTGGTCGTCTTCACGATTCACAATCTCGCCTTCCAGGGCTTGTTCGATGCGAAGAATTTTCCGCTGCTCGGAATCGACGGCTCCTACTTCACGATCGATGGGCTTGAGTTCTACGGGCGGGTAAACCTGATGAAGGGCGCGGTAGTGCTCGCCGACGGCGTCTCGACGGTTAGCCCGACCTATGCGCGCGAAGTGACCGAGGATCCCGAACTCGGCTTCGGGCTGGAGGGCGTGCTCAGGCATAAGGGCGAGCGCTTCATCGGGATTCTCAACGGCGCGGACTATACCGAGTGGGATCCCGCGCACGACCCGATGATCCCCGCGCAATTCACGCCCGCCAGGCCCGGCGGCAAACGAGTATGCACGCGCGATTTGCGCCAGTCGGTCGAACTTCCGCCCTGGGACGATCGCCCGCTGGTCGGGATGGTCACCCGGCTCACGTCGCAGAAGGGGCTCGACCTGCTGCGCGATGCGATCGAGGCGGTGATGAAGCTCGACTTGCAGCTCGTGATGCTGGCCAGCGGCGATCCGAAGCTGGAGCAGGCCTACCGGGCCGCCGAGGCGCGCCATCGCGAGCGCCTGCGGGTGATTATCGAGTTCGACAACTCGCTCGCCCATCGAATCCAGGCGGGCAGCGATGCGTTCCTGATGCCGTCGCGATTCGAGCCGTGCGGCCTCACGCAGATGTATGCGCTCAAATACGGGACCGCGCCGGTGGTCCGCGCAACCGGCGGCCTGCGCGACACGGTCGTCGAGTTCGATCCCGCATCGGTGTCAGGCAACGGCTTTGTCTTCGAAAAGTACGAGCCCGATGCGCTCGTGGGCGCGCTCGCGCGGATGGTGAAAGTGTTCGCCGATCCGCCGCTTTGGCGGAAGTTGATGGCGAATTGCTTCCGGGCCGACTTTTCGTGGTCCCGCGCCGCAGCCGCCTATCTCGAATGGTTTGAGAAACTGCGCCGCGCTCGTGCGGGTGCATAGATAAACGTGACAGCGGGCAACGGCCACTACCTCGTTTACGCCGACGGCGCATGCATCGGGAATCCGGGGCCGGGCGGATGGGGCGTCGTGATCATCGAACCCGGCGGCCGCAGGCGCGAACTCCACGGCGCCGCCGCGCACACCACCAACAACAAAATGGAGCTGACCGCAGCCATCCAGGGACTGCGTCATGTCGAGAGCGGCGCCAGGGTCGTCCTGCGCAGCGACAGCCAGTACGTCATCAACACGATGAAGCTTGGCTGGAAGCGCAACAAGAATCTCGACTTGTGGGAGCAGCTCGACCACGAGGCGCAACTGCGCGATGTCGAGTTCGAATGGGTGAGAGGGCACGCGGACGACGCGCTCAACAACCGCGCCGACGAACTCGCCAACATGGGCGCGCGGGGCCAGATCGCCGGCGATTCGGCGCGCAGGCTCGACGCGATGCTCAGGCCGGGCGAGTCGCTCATGCGATGCGCGGGATGCGGGCGCGAGTTCGTAAGCTCACCGGCGGGCGAATCGTACTGCTCGCTCGCCGAATGCCAACTTATCGCGCGCCGCTGACTTGCGCCGCACCCGCACGAATCGGATCGGCGCCGTGAGCGGGACGCTCACCAGATGCTCGGGATGAGAGCGTCGGTGCGGCGGCGGTACTCCTCGTACTCCGTGCCGAAACGCTTCAGCAGCACCTGCTCGTCGGCGGTCACCTGCCGGCGCGCCACGACCACGGAGATTACGATCGTAATCAGGGCGACGATCGGCGCGCCGTACACCAGCGGCCACGCAACCAATACCAGCATCCTCCCCGCGTACACCGGATGGCGCACGTAGCGGTAGAAGCCCGTCGTGACCAGCACCGCATGCTCGCGGCCGGTACTATCCTCCGAGAAAAAGTGAATCTGCACCCGCGACCCGAGCGCGAGCCATAAACCTCCGAGCTGGAGAAGCAGCCCGAGCGCACCGAGCCACGCCGGCGCATCGCCCGTATAAAAGGTCCGCTCGAATGGCGCGGCTGCGAACAGGATTAATACCGGGAATTCGTCCAAAACCCGCCGCGCGCGATGGTCGGCGCCGTCGCGATTGCCGGGATGGTCGTCCACGACCAGCTCCGCCAATCGGAACCCCACGTAGGCAAGCAGGTAGGCGGCTACGTAGCGATGCTCGCGGATGTAGTCGGTGATTCCCAGTCCGAGAGCAACCGCACCGATGACGGCGGTCAGAAAAATTATCTGCTCGCCGAGGCGGACCAGAGACCGGGGGCTGATGTGAGCGCGCCGCGGCTGCGGAGCGGTCAACGGCCCGGTCGCCGCGGTCAGCGCTCCGGTGGATTTACTGGTCGAAGAGGCGGGTTGTTCAGCATCGCTGTCTGTCGGCATCGGGATTCTCTCGCAGATAGGTACGGAGCATCAAAGAACTGATTTCAGCCTGCAATTGACTGCGGTGATCGCCGCAGTCTCTGGCCTGCGTGCATTTGCATTTTAGGAATATGTCTCAGACATCACGGTTATAAGATTTCGCCACTCGCAAATTGCGATTATCGGAAAAGTCTAGAGATTTTGCGGCTTTTCTCACTATTGCACGAAAATTATGCACAGGCTGCGAAATCCCTTCCCCTTTGAAAATCGAGAGTTTTTCGATGGCATAGCCGTTGCTTAATGCCTCCCTTAGATTATCACGTACGGGAGGCATTCAACATGAACGCGACGACTAACGAGGCGAGGCTTGCTGGGTTCGCGAGGGCGGAAGAGGCTGCGGAAGCGACCGACTACGTTCGCATCGCGCAATACAGCTGGCTCAGCGAACTGCCGGGAGCGGTCTTCGGCCTGCTGACGCTGGCCTACATTGTCAGCTCCCTGCTCTCCCTGGCTTAACCGAACCATACAAATTATCGAGCGGAGGAATCCATCATGAACGCATCGATTAAAGGCCAAATCAGACTCACTGGATTAAGCGCGAGCCGTCCCGCGGAGGAACCCACCGAGTACATCGCTTACGCTCAGAACAGCTTCTTGAGCGAACTGCCGGGACTCGCATTCGGGCTTCTGACCGTCGCCTATATTGTAAGCTCGCTGTTGTCACTCGCCTGAATGAACCACGCGGACTTAGGCGTCCTCCCGGCGTTCAATTCTAAACGCCGGGAGGCACGCAACATAGGTCTGCGAATGTCAGCAGGAGGGCGAGTCTAAACCTGAGCGCGAGCGATGCGCGAGCACGACGGCGCGTTGGATCGCGCTCGACCGCAGATTGATCACGTTGCGATGAAGCGGCGCCTCGATGGGTCCAATCACGAGGAGCCCCACTAAAGTTCAGCGCGCCGGCGCGGCGGAGAATTTTTCGCGCGTATCGTCAGCGAGAAATCTTTGCGCGCTCTTGAATGTCTCGATAGCTTCTCGGACCAAATCGGAAAAGACTTCCGCCGCCGGTTTGATTTCCTTAATCAGGCCCGCGCTCTGACCGGTGGGCATGAAGGTGCGGTCCGGATCGCAAGGGCCTTCGCCGCGCCCCGAGTAATTCATCACCTTGTTGTCGCGCGAGATCATCCCCTGCTGCGGGAACGGCTTGATCTTCGAGGGATCGCGCTCCCATTCGAGCGCATACGAGGTGCGAAGCACGCGGCACGGCTTGCCCGTGTAACATCGCGTCCGCAACGTGGAGTCATCGCCGGCGGCCAGAATCCGCTCCTGATAGACCCGCGCAGCCTGCGCCTCGTTAGTTGCAACGAACCGCGTCCCCACCACGACGCCCTGGGCGCCCAGCATGAGCGCGCTCGCCACCTGGCTGCCATGCGCGATTCCACCTGCGGCGAGAACCGGAATCTTAACCGCGCGAACCATCTGCGGAAGCAGCGACATCAGGCCGACCTCGCCGGTATGCCCGCCCGCCTCGGTGCCTTGCGCGACGACCACATCGGCGCCCGCCGCCTGCGATTTTTCGCCGTGATGAACCTTGCCGCACATTACGACGATCTTCATCCCGTGATCGTGCATGGTCTGGACGGCCTCGGCCGGCACTGCCAGTCCCGCCACGAAAATCTTGACCTTCTCCTCGAACATGATCGGCAGATACGGCCGCAGCATCTCGGGAAGCGGCACGAGCAGGTCCACCGCAAACGGCTTGTCGGTAAGTTCGCGGATCTTGCGGATTTCCGCGCGCAATTCTTCGGGCATCAGCGATGCCGCCCCGAGCACGCCCAGGCCGCCTGCGTTCGACACTGCGGCGGTCAGCTTATGCATCGCGACCCCGCCCATTCCGGCAAGCAGGATCGGGTACTCGATTCCAAAATAATCGCAGATTGGCGTTCGTAGCATCGCGATATTCCTCTTTTCTGCGGTGGCGCGCCGATGAGGCTGGGCCCCTAAGCTGGTTCCCCTCTTAACATAGACGCCGGTTCCCCGCCTACTTGTCGAGGGAACGGTGCTCTGCGGCCGAAGCGCTAGGCCGCGTGGCGGGCTTCGAGCCAGCGCTCGGCATCGATGGCCGCCATGCAGCCGCTGCCGGCGGCCGTTATTGCCTGGCGGTACACGTGATCGGCCACGTCGCCGGCCGCGAACACGCCGTCGATGCTGGTATATGTCGAGCCGGGCCGGACGACCAGGTAGCCGGTTTCGTCGGTCTTTAGCTGGCCCCTGAAAATGGCGGTATTGGGCTGATGCCCGATCGCCATAAAAACCGCGTCGGTCTTGAAGTCGCTGGTCTGGCCGGTCTTCACGTTCTTCAGCCGGACGCGGCTCACGCCGGTTTTCTGCTCGCCGAAAATCTCATTAATCACGCAGTCCCACACGAAGGCGATCTTCGGGTTCTTGCGCGCACGGTCCTGCATGATCTTCGATGCGCGCAGCGAGTCGCGGCGATGGACGATCGTCACCTTGGAGCAGAACCGGGTCAGAAACATCGCCTCCTCCATCGCGGTGTCGCCGCCGCCGACGACCACCGCCTCCTTGCCCTTGAAGAATGCGCCATCGCAGGTCGCGCATGCGCTCACTCCGTAACCCATGAGCCGTTTTTCGGATTCGATGCCGAGCAACTTGGCCGAGGCGCCGGTCGCAATGATGAGGGTCTCGCCCGCGACCGCGGTGCCATCCACGACAAGTTCGAACGGCCACCGGTTAAGACGCGCCTCGGTGACCTCGCCCGTGAGGAACCGGGTCCCGAACCTGGCCGCCTGGCGCCGGAACACCTCCATCATCTCGGGGCCCTGAATTCCATTTTCGAAGCCCGGGTAGTTCTCGACCTCGGTGGTGATCGTGAGCTGCCCGCCGGGCTCCAGGCCCTCGACGACCAACGGCGTCAGGTTTGCGCGCGCGGTGTATATGGCGGCGGTCAATCCCGCCGGTCCGGAGCCAAGAATCACAACCCGATTTGCTTCATCTGCCATAGGTTTCGCTCGCGGAATTCGGTCCAAACCCGTGAAGTTTATTGTATATGAGCAGGTGGCCAACATAAGCTCTTATCCGCTGCCGCGATGGGGAGCAAGAAACAGAAGAGTTCAGGGCGCTTGGCCGGACGAGCGCCGCGCGCGACGCTCACGCATCTTGACGCCCGCGGACGGATCGCGATGGTCGATGTGGGCGAGAAGCCGGTCACGCGGCGCGAGGCGGTCGCGCGCGGACGCATCGCGATGGCGCGTGCGACACTCGATGCGATCGCCGGCGGCAAGCTCAAGAAGGGCGAGGCGCTCGCGGCGGCGCGGATCGCGGGCATCATGGCCGCCAAGCGCACCCACGATCTCATCCCGCTCTGCCATCAAATCCCGCTCGAAGTCGTCGAGGTGAGCTTTCGCCCCGACCGGGCGAAATCGTCGATCGAAATCGAGGCGCGTGCTGCAACCAGCGCGCGCACGGGCGTCGAGATGGAGGCGATGACCGCGGCCAGCGTCGCCGCGCTCGCCATTTACGACATGGCCAAGGCGATCGATCGCGCGATGGTGATCGGTCCGATTCGGCTGGTGAGCAAGCGCGGCGGGCGCAGCGGCGAATTCATACGCTCCGGCGAGGACCAATCGCCCTTGCGCTGAACGGGGTGCTGCGCGCCGAGCGCGCAATCAGAGGAAACCGATGGGTTCGGCGGCGGCTGAGCGCAATGTCCCGATGAGCGTGGTCTATCTTCGCCCCGGCCGCGATGGCCCAGTACGCGGCGGAAATCCGTGGATATTTTCGCAGGCGATCGGACGCGTCGAGCCCGCCGGCATCGAGCCGGGCACGCAAGTCGAGGTGCGCGATGCGGGCGGCGACCTGCTCGGCGCCGGCTATTACAACCCCAACACCACGATCGCGGTCCGGATGCTCGCGTGGGGCGCGCCGGGCGCGGACCTTATCGAGCGCCGCCTCAAGGCGGCGCTCGCCTTGAGGCGCGCGCTGGTCCGCGATGACACCGATGCGTATCGCCTCGTCAACGGCGAGGGCGACGGACTTCCGGGCGTGGTGGCCGATCGCTATCGCGATGTCATCGTCTTGCAACTGCTCACTGCGGGCGCCGACCGCATGCGCGAGGCGTTGGCCGGGTCCATCGGCGAGCTGGCCGGTCCTCGCGCGATAATCGAACGCAGCCGCGGCGCAGTGCGAAAACAGGAGGGCCTCGACGATCGCGACGGGGTGCTTGCGGGGGAAACGATCGCGGAGACAATCGCGACCGAAAACGGCATCAAGTTCGTGGTCGATTTCGTCCACGGCCAGAAGACCGGCGCGTTCCTCGACCAGCGCGAGAATCACGCGCGGGCGGGCGAGCTTGCCCGCGGCGCGCGAGTGCTCGATGCGTACTGCTATGGCGGCGGATTCGCGCTGGCGGCGCTGGCGGGTGGAGCGTCGCAGGTGGTCGCGATCGATACGTCGGCGCGCGCGTTGGACTGGGCGCGGCGCAACCTCGAACTTAACGGACACTCACGCGACGGCGCCGAGTTCGTCCATGGCGAGGCGGCCCGGTACATGGCAGAGACCGATCGGCGCTTCGATCTCGTCGTGCTCGACCCGCCGCCGCTCGCCCGAAGCCGCGCCGATGCGGAGCGCGCTGGGCGGCTTTATGCGGAGCTGAACACGCTCGCGATGAAAGTGCTCGCGCCCGGCGGGCGACTTATGACCTTCAGTTGCTCGGCGCACGTGCGCGGAGAGGATTTCATACGCGCGGTCCGAATCGGGCAGACTCGCGCGGGCCGCATGATGCGCCTGCTCGCGCATCTGGGAGCGGGCCCCGATCATCCCGTGCTTCTCGGCCACGTCGAGGGCGAATATCTGACCGGTCTGCTGCTGGCGGCGCTCGGCTGATCCTCGTTGCGGACCCGCCGCGATCATTTGTCTTGCGAAGCTGGCGGCTTTCCTTGAGTATAAGGCAAATCTTCAGGACCAAAGTCGTGTTGTTCGGAAAGATTTTCACCTTACGCGGGATCCGTGCACTCGCGATCGCCGCGGCTTTGGCCGTGTGCGGATGCCATCGCGAGGTCCCAGTCCCTCCGCTCCCAGAGCGGAACGTCACGCTGACCGACAAGTTCTTCGATGTGTGGCCGACAGGACCCTCGCGAGCGTTTATCGGCGGGGCACGGGGGAAACTCCTGCTCACCGAGGATGGCGGCCTTCATTTCACCCGAATCAATATCGGTACCGATCTTGCCATCTTCGGAATCCAGATGACCGATGACCGCAACGGCTTCCTGTGCGGCCAGGATGGACTCGTGATGCGCACGCGCGAGGGCGGCAAGACCTGGGAGCGGCTCGCTTCGCGCACGCACCTGTTTATCTTCGGGCTTTCATTTCCCGATCGCCTCCACGGGTTCCTGGTCGGGGACCGCGCGCTGGTGCTCAGCACAACCGATGGCGGCGAGAGCTTTTTCAAGCGGCAGCTACAACGGATATTCCCGCGCGAAATCGAGGAATACGCGTTGCCATACGAGGAGCCGGTCCTTTACTCGACAGCGTTCGTCGATAGCCAGCGCGGATGGGTGGTCGGCGAACTCGGACGAGTCTGGGGCACCGTCAATGGGGGCAGGACCTGGGACGAGGAGCAGGGCTCGCTGGTCGGGCAATGGCACCGTCCGCTCGGCCCTAATGAGGACGCGCGTTTTGCGGATTTCATGTTGCCGACGATGTTCGGCGTGTCGTTCCGCGACGCGCTCCACGGCGCGGCATGCGGTCTGGAAGGATGGGTCATCCAGACCATCGATGGCGGCAAGAGTTGGTCCTTCGCGCATCAGGCGGACAGCCCGGGCGGACCGCCCGATACCGTGATGCCCGGCGCGCCGCAGATTCCTGCGCGCGATCCGCTCTTTTCGATCGACCTCTTCGGCACCGGCCAGGGAATGACGACGGGACTCACCGGCACGGTGCTCAGGTTGCAGCCCAATGGCGCGTGGGCGCACGACTCAAGCGTGCCGGCGCTCCCATTCCCGCTCAGCCAGGTGCGCTTCTTCGACGATCGGCACGGATGGATCGTCGGCTACGGAACGATTCTCTATACCGAGGATGGCGGCAAGACCTGGCGCTTTTGCCAGGGCTGAGCGCCGAATCGAGCAGGACGGCTGCGGGCACGAGGATGGTCTGGTATCGATTCGGCGATTGGATCCTGCGCAGGCGGTTCGCCGTGCTGCTCGCGATCGGAGCGCTCACCGCATTCTTCGGATATTTCGCCGCGAGAACCCATCAGGTCACAAGCTTCGGCGACCTGCTCCCGCAGAACCATCCCTTCGTCCAGATCGCTCACAAGTACGACACCTACTTCGGCGCCGTGAACAACGTGACGATCATGATCGAGGCGCGCGAGGGCACGATCTACACGCCCGAGATTCTCGCCAAGATCGTGCGCATAACCCGCAACATGGACGTCGTCTACGGCATCCAGCACGGGTCGGTGCGCTCGATGGTGACGGCGAGCTACTTTCGCCCGCTGGCCGGCGGAGTAATCCTCAACGTTCCCGTCTTTCCCGAGGGCAAGGTGCCCACCACGCAGCGCGAGATCGACGAGGTCCGCAGCAATGTCCACAAGAATCCGGGCGTGGTCTTCGGGCGGTTCGTGTCGCTCGATGACCAGGCGGCGATAGTCGAGGGCAGCTTCCTCGAATCGCGGCTCGACTACCGCCGCATCTTCAATGAGATCCGCAGCACGGTGGTGGACCCGGAGCGCGATGCGACGGTGGAGATATATTACGGCGGCCAGCCGGTGCTCTACGGATGGGTTTACGACTTCGCGCCGCAGGTGTTCCGGATTTTCATCGTTACTGTCATCGCGGTGTGGGCGCTTCTGTACATTTACTTTCTCGACTGGCGCGGCGCGCTGCGTCCGACCATCTCGGGCGTGATCTGCGCGATCTGGGGCCTCGGCTTCATCCGCCTGATCGGATTCGCGCTGGACCCGCTCGTGCTCGTGATTCCATTTTTGATAACCGCGCGGGCGGTGAGCCATTCGGTGCAGATGCACGATCGGTATTACGAGGAGTATTACCGGTTGCGCAACAAGAACCGGGCGATCCTTTCCGCGTTCTCCGAGCTGTTCGTGCCGTCGCTGTCGGGGATTCTCGCCGACGCGTTCGGCGTGCTCGTGATCCTGCTCGTGCCGGTCGTCATTTTGCAGCACCTTGCGATCACCGCCGCGTTCTGGATCACCGCGATCATCGTGAGCGAGCTGCTGCTGAACCCGATCGTTTACTATTATCTCGAGCCGCCGCGAATCCTGGTAATCGAGCGGCGCGAGCACGGAATCTTCAAGCGGGTGCTCGAGGCGAGCGCGGGCCCGATGCTCTCGAAGACGGGCCGCATCTTCACGATCGCCGCGGCGGCCGGCGCGA
The DNA here is from genome assembly GCA_035626155.1 of Binataceae bacterium (SeqCode). Lineage (GTDB taxonomy): Bacteria > Desulfobacterota > Binatia > Binatales > Binataceae > DASPOF01. Next base: position 48,871 of record DASPOF010000089.1, on the reverse strand, counting down.
TCGCTGTCTGCGCGTCCTGCTGGACGGGACTCAAGGTCGGCGACCCGTCATCGGCAACTCCGATCCTCTGGCCCGACTCGCAGTACAATCGCTCGATGGCGGCGATACAGAACAAATTCGGCGCGATAGAACAGTTCGTCGTGGTCGCCGAGGCATCCAACCGCGACGCGATCAACGATCCCAAGCTCTATCACGTGATGGATGCATACCAGCGCTACATGGAGGGCGATCCGGCGGTCGGCCATACTTTCTCAATCGCCGACCTGATCGCCAATGGCGCCTCGGCGCTGCGCGAGTTCGAGCCCAAGTGGAATGTGCTTCCGACCACGCGGCAAGGCACGAGCCAATTGGTTGGCGGCCTGCTCGCGGGCGGATCGCCGCTGTCGACCGCCTACATCATCACGCCGCGCCGGGATGCGACCCAGATCACGGTCTATTCCAAGGATCGCGAGGGCGAGAACGTGCAGCGGATCGTTGCGCGGACCAGGCGCTTCTTTGCCGAACCGGAGCACAAGGTCGACGGCGTCGAATTCAAGCTCGCGGCCGGAATTATCGGAGAACTGGCAGCCGCCAACGAGGAGATCCTCAAGAACGATCTGCTGCTCAACGTGCTCGCGTTCGCGACGATCTATGTGATCGTGCTGTTCACCTACCGCTCGTTCATGGCGGGGTTGTACCTGCTGTTTCCGCTCGCGCTAGCCAACGCGGCAGTCAACGCGTATATGGGCGCGCGCGACATCGGCATCAACATCAACACTCTGCCGGTGGTGACGGTCGGCGTCGGCTTTGGAATCGACTACGCAATTTACATCGTAAGCCGCGTCATCGAGGAACTCGCGCTCGGCCACGAACTCAACGATGCGACCTACCGGGCGCTTACCACGTCGGGCAAGGCGGTCGCGTTCACCGCGCTTACGCTCGTTGCGTCCGTGCTCTTCTGGTACTGGTCGAGCATACGGTTCGATGCCGAGATGGGACTGCTGCTGGCGGTGTGGATGTTCGTCTCGATGTTGGGAGCGATGACGATTCTGCCGGTCCTGATCGTGGTGTTCGATCCCGCATTCATCCACCGCGCGAAGGATCGCGTGATCGCATCGCGCCGCCCCGACATCGCGCAGCGTGCCGTCACTGCGCCGTCCTGACCGGCAGTGCGCTCCGGCGGTCCCGCGCCGGCCAGTTCGCGGCCGCGCGGCTATCGGCACGGGTTGGCGCGAGCCGCGCCGTTACACTACAAATCTTTGATATGGCGGATATCGCGATCGCGCCCCACGATGCGAAACTTCCTGCGCCGGTGCAGCAGCTTGCCGAGGCGATCGACATCGATGGCGGTGCGGCGCTCGCCGCGTTCCAGGAGCCGGTGGGCGGCCACTGGCACGTCTTCGCGCTGCTGCCGCTCGCGAAGGTGCAGCCCACGCCTTATCAGCGCGACCTTTCGCCCGCGCACTTGAAGCGCATGGTCGAGGTGATGAAGAAGCTCGACCGCTACACCGAGCCGATCGTCGCCGTGCGCGCGGGCGACATCTACTGGACTCCCAACGGGAACCATCGCCGCGCCGCGGCCGCCAAGGCGGGCGCGAAGACGATCCCCGCGATCGTGATTCCGGAATCAGAGGTCGCCTTCCAGATTCTCGCGCTCAACACCGAGAAGGCGCACAACCTCAGGGACAAGTCGCTGGAGGTGATCAGGATGTACCGCGCGCGGGCGGAGGAGCATCCGCGCTCGCCGGAGAAGGATTTCGCATTCGAGTTCGAGCGCGCCCACTTCATCACGCTCGGGATCTCTTACGATCGCACGCCGAAGTTCTCGGGCGGCGCCTACGCGCCGATTCTGAGCCGCGTCGATACGTTCCTCGCCAAGCCGCTCAAGGATGCGTTCGAGGAGCGCGACGAGCGCGCCGGGCAAGTCGAGCGCGCCGACAAAATCCTGGCGGACCTGGTTGTGCGCGGACGCAAGCGCGGACTGGTCCACCCGTATCTCAAGAATTTCATCGTCGCGCGATGCAATCCGCTTTCGCGAGCGCGCAAGACCCTCCCGCCCTGCAAGACCGCGCTGAACTCGCTAATCAAGGCGCTCGAGGAGTTCGACCTCGGCAAGATCCACTTCGGCCAGATTCAGGCTGCGGCCCAGGTCGCCGCCGCATCCGCGGCCGAGCCGAGCTGACCGTCGGCGCGCGGGAGGACCGGCGCGATTCCCGCCGCGGCTAAAGGTCGGGTGGGCGAACGTTCGAATCGGCGGTGGCCGCCACCGGATAGATGCCGAAGCCCAAAATCCGCCACTCGCCGTCCTGCTGGATGAGAGAGATGCGGACTTCGGCTGAGCCGTGGCGAAAGTCCGCCTTGCCCACATAGCTTGCGGTCACGACCGCCTTCGCATCGGGGGTCAGATGGATCGAGGCTTTCCCGGTCGAGCCGTCGTACTTTTCCAGCTCGCCCAGCCGGCGCCATCGCGCGAACATTCGATCGATCTGGGCGTTCGATCGAGTCGCCAACTTGAATTGATCGCTCCCCCGATCGACGAGCGCCTGCTCCTTCCATCCGGTGAGGATTGCGAGCGCGGAATGATCCGCGAATTCCCGGCTCTCGCGGTCGAGCGCATGCTCATCCATCAGCACCCGGACGAACAGCGCAATGAATGCCAGAGCGCCAATACCGGCCACCGCGCCGATGACCTTGAGGACCGATCTGGCGAGGCTTTCCACGGGTCAATCCCAAACGCAAACATCCGCGTCCGACTGCATTCCGGTCCCCCGTTCCCGAGGTGTGCCGGAACGTCAGAAGTCACGCGGCCTATAAAACATTGTGTGCTTAAGCAACCTGCGGGCCATCCGATAGTCGAGATTTTTCCATCGCCGATGGCACTCCGCTGACACATCCATGTGTCAGCCAAGCTCCGATCGACGGCATCGGAGCACTCCCGTTGCACGGGCGATTGGCCGCGATTTTGACGGGCGATGCGGTGATTTTCAGGCCGCGGCGGGTTCCTGCGCGAGTTCGAAGGCGCCGGGTTCGATGCCTTCCTTGGACCGCAATACGACTTTCATCGAGAGCTTCTGTTCCAGCCTCGCGAGGTCTTTCGCGCCGTGATCGTAGAGATGGCGCGCGACTTCGGGGTTCAGCCGGACGATGATCATCTCGCCCCCGGGATGGCGCTTCGCCTCCTGGTAAATCCCGCGCAGCACCTCGGCGGCCAGCGTCGGGACGGACTTGACCACGCGCCGTCCCAGGCATCGCGGGCATTGCTCCGTGAGCAAGGCCTCGAGGCTCTCGCGGGTGCGCTTGCGCGTCATCTGCACAAGGCCGAGTTCGGAGATTTTGAGCGCGGAGGTACGCGCCTTGTCGCGCCTGAGCGCCACCGCGAGCGCCTCGCTCACGCGCTTGCGGTCGGCCTCGCGGGCCATGTCGATCAAATCGACGATGATGATCCCGCCGATGTTGCGCAGGCGCAGTTGCTTTACGATCTCATCGACCGCCTCAAGGTTGGTCTTGAGTATGGTCTCGTCCTGGCTGCGCTTGCCGACAAAGCGGCCGGTGTTCACATCGATCGCGGTGAGCGCCTCGGCCTGATCGAAGACCAGGTAGCCGCCCGATTTGAGCCAGACCTTGCGGTCGAGCGCGCGCTCGATCTGGCTGTCGATATCGAAGCGGGTGAAGATCGGCTCGGGCTCGTCGTACAGGACCACGCGCGAGCGCAGCCGCGGCATGTAGGTCTGCACGAACTGGACGATTCGTCCGTAAGTGGCCTGCTCGTCGCACCACAGCCGCTCGACCTCGCTCGAGAAGAGGTCGCGCACGGTGCGCACCGCAACGTCGGGTTCACCGTAGAGAATCGAGGCGGGCGCAGCGGTCTCCTGCTTGGCCACGATCGAGGACCAGAGCTTGGTAAGGAACGCGATGTCGCGCTGGATTTCACGGCGGCTCAATCCCTCGCACGCGGTGCGCACGATGAATCCGGTCTGGGGCGGGCGCAGCTCGGTGATCAGGTCGCGAAGCCGCGCGCGTTCCTCCGCGCTCGCTATCCGGCGCGATACGCCCAGATGGTCGCTGGTCGGCGTGCAAACCAGGTATCGCCCGGGGAGCGAAATCGCGGAAGTCAGGCGCGCTCCCTTGGTGCCCATCGGCTCCTTGGCGATCTGGACGATGATCTCCTGCCCGCGCCGGAGCTGCTGCTCGATAGGGAGGCGGCTGCGGTGACGCTGATGGCGGCGGCGCGGGCGCCGCCCCTCGGGCGCGGACGGTTCGATTGCGGTCTCGGCAGCGCCCTCCTGCACGGTTTCTGGAATCGGCGCGGCGGGCGGCGGCCCGGCCTCGTCGGTCTCGACGTCCTCTTCGCCGGTCACATCGGCGACCGAGCTCAGCACCTCGCGCGGGTCGCGGAAATCGGACACGTGAAGGAAGCCCGCCTTCTCGAGCCCGATATCGACGAACGCCGCCTGCATCCCGGGCAGCACGCGGGTCACTTTTCCTTTGTAGATATTTCCGACCAGGCTCCGGTGCGAGTTGCGCTCAAGGTAGAACTCCGCGAGCGAACCATCTTCGAGCAGCGCCACCCGCACTTCCATCGCGGATGCGTTGATTACAATTTCGCGTCTCACTTGCTGTGTCTTCTAAGTCGTTGTATCGCGCTTTCAGACGATCGCGTGCCGCACTACGGATAGCCGGGCTATTGCCCTGAGCGCCACCGACCGCCGACAGACGATGTCACCGCCACGCCCGCAACCTCCCGCGTGATCATACGGGCGGCGAGCCGGCTTGCGCAAGGCGCTCTCGGAACCTCGCGAAATCACTAACATTTCACGGTCGTCCGCCTTGACTTGGACCTCAGGGGCCGTTAGCTCTTTCTTGATGAGCTTGGCGGCCGACGTTGCGGCGGTTCCGCTCCCGGGTTCTGCCCTGCTTAACAGCAAGGTGCTGGTGCTGAACCGGTCTTACCTGCCGGTGCATGTCACCTCGGTAAAACGCGCCTTCGCGCTGCTTTACCAGGGAATCGCGCGGGCGGTCGATGAGCAATACCGGACCTTCGATTTCCAAAGCTGGCGCGACCTGTCCGTCGAAATCCACCACGAGCGCCTCGGCACCGTGGGCGGGGTCATCCGGGTCCCGCGGGTGTTGCTGCTGATCGCGTACGAGCGGGTTCCGAAGCGCCACGTGCGGTTTTCGCGCTTCAACATCTTCGCGCGCGACAACAACACCTGCCAGTATTGCGGCAAGCGGCTGCCGCGCACCGACCTCAACCTCGATCACGTGATTCCGCGATCGCGCGGCGGCACCTCCACGTGGGAAAACATCGTGTGCTCGTGCCACCGGTGCAATCGCAGGAAGGGCGGGCGCACGCCGGAGGAGGCCGCGATGGCGCTGGTGCGCAGGCCGCACCGCCCCGAGTGGACGCCATTCAGCTCCGACATGTTCAGCCTCAGGCGCTATCGCGAATGGATGCCGTTCCTTTCGCAGGTCGATAGTGCATACTGGAATACGGAGCTGATTCAGGATTAGAAGGGTCCATAGCTGCCCGCGAATGCGATCGGACCAGGCGAAATCGCCTGGAGAACCTGCTATCGTAGGGCAGCATTGATCGTGCGGAATAACTCCGGGATAAACTCCCGGAGCGCGGTGGTGTGGTGGAGGCGATGGCGGCATGCGTCTCAAGAGCCTTGAGTTAGTAGGCTTCAAGTCCTTTCTCGATCCCACGACGATAACTTTCGCCCCCGGCATCACCGCGGTGGTCGGGCCCAACGGCTGTGGCAAGTCGAACGTGGTGGACGCAATCCGTTGGGTACTCGGCGAACAGGCGCCGACCCGGCTGCGCGGCAAAACCACCGAGGACCTCATCTACACGGGCAACGAGTCGAATCCCGCCGCCGGGATGGCCGAGATTTCGCTCGTGCTCGAGGCTGATGAGCTGAATCAGCTTCCCGATCCATACTCCGCGCTGAGCGAGGTCGCGGTGACGCGGCGGGTCTATCGGTCGGGCGAGTCCGAATACCTGCTCAACAAGATCCCCTGCCGCCTCAAGGACATCACCGAGTTCTTCATGGCCGCGCAAATCCACAGCCGCGGCTACGCGCTCATCGAGCAGGGCCGCATCGAGGAGATCATCCAGGCCAAGCCGCAGGAGTTGCGCTCGATGATCGAGGAGGCCGCCGGGCTGTCGCTCTTCAAGGGACGGCGCGAGATCTCCGAGCGCAAGCTCGAACGCGTGAAGGAAAACCTAGCGCGCCTCAACGACGTGCTCGCCGAAATCGAGCGGCAACTGAGCTACGCGCGCCGCCAGGCCAAGCGCGCCGAGACCTACCGCATAATCAAGGCGGAACTTTCCGAGCTGGAGCGGCTCGCGGCCGCGCGCCGGCTGATCGAGCAGCGCGAGGAACTTGCGGCGCAAACCGCGCGCGAAGGGGAACTCAAAGCCGCCATCGACGCGGCCCGCCGGGCGATCGCCGAGTTGCAATCCGGAGTTGAAGCGGCAGCATCGGCAGCCCATTCTGCGCGCGGGGACCTCTCCTCCGCCGAGCGCGAGCTTGAAAATCTTCATGCAGGAGCGGCCGAACGCGCGCGCACCCGCGAATTCCTCGAGCGGCGGCTTCGCTCGGTAAGCGAGCTGGAGCCGTTGCTCGCCGCGCGAATCACGGAACTCGAACAGAAGGCGGTGCTCGCGCGTGCGGCGCGCGCGGCGACCGGCGCGCGGCTTGCCCGCGAGTCGGCGGGCGGCGATGACGCAAGCCCGCAGGCGCTTGCGGATCTCTCCGCCCGCCTGGAAGCGGCGCGCAAGCTGGTCCGCGATGCCGAGCGGCGCGCCGAGGACCTCAAGGACGAGCTGTCCGACATCGTGCGCGAGGGTGCAGTGGTCCGCGGCCGGCTCGGCGATCTGACCGGGGAGCGCGCCGAACTCGAGGAGCGTCTGGCCGCCTCCGAGAGCAGCGCGCCGGCGCTCGGTGCGGAAACCGGGATGGCGGCCGAGCTGATGCGCGCATCCGAACAGGAACTCGAGACCTGCCGCGAACGAGTCGGCGCCTTCGAGGCGGCCGACCGCGAGGCCGCCGAGCACGAAGTCGAGGCGCGCACCGCGATGGAGCATCTCGCGGCGCGAATCGCGGCGCTCGGCCCCGCGCCGGAGGAACCTGGCGCCGGCTTGAGCGACAGCGCCGCCGTCCAGGCCGACGCGCGGCTGCGCACCGTGCTCGCATCACTCAATGGCGATCGTCCGAGCGCCGATCCGACCTGGCTGCGCGACGTGGTGAAGGCGTCCGAGAAACTCGCGCCCGCGTTGCGCGCGGTCTTGGGCGATGAGCTCGAGGCGGTGATCGTGGAGTCGCCTTACTTTGCGCTTCGCGCGATCGAAATTCTGAAAGAGACCCGCTCGGGAAAACTCAGTTTCGTGCAGGCGCCCGATGCCGCAGTGCAGGCGCATCCCTCGGTCGAGGCGCCCGGGATCGCGGGCCGGCTGGTGGAGATGCTCGACATCGATCCGCGCTTCCAGCCGGTCGCCGAACAGTTCCTCGGCCACGTGTTGCTGGCCGATGACCTCGATTCCGCCCTTGCCGCATCGAACCTCAACGGCCACGGCACGCTCTTCGTCACCCGCGATGGGGACCTTCTGCTGCCGGGGCGAATGATTCGGGGCGGGAGCGGCGAGGAGGATACGGCGTCGGGCCAGCGGCAGGATGCGGCGCCGGATGCGGCGGCGCGGGAACTCGCGCGCGCCCAGGAACAGCATCGTGCGGCCGCCGAGCGATTCGATGCGATGCGCGACGCGCGCGAGCGCGCGGAGTCCGCGCTCGGCGATGCGCGCCATCGCGCCCGCGAGGCCGAACGGATCGTGGGCGAGCGCAGGGATGCGCTCGCGCGCGCCCGCCAGACACAGGCGCTCGCGCAGGCGCAGGCAAGCGGCGCGCGCCGGCGCATGGACGAAATCGCCGAGCTGGTGGTTGCGTCCAACACGCGCCTGGAGCAGCTCGCGGTAGCCGAGCAGGATGCGCGCGCGCGGCTGGCCGCGCTGCGCGATGAGTTCGCGCAAAGGCGCGCGGCCGCCGAGGAGCTTGCCGCCGCCGTGATGGAGGCCGCATCGCGCGTCGAGGCGCGCAAGTCGCACCTGGAGGCGCTCGATCGCGATTTCCGCCATGCAGTCGAAACCGCCAACCATCTCGAAGGCCAAATCGGCGAGAACCGCCGCAGCCTGGAGCGCGCGCGAGGCGAGCGCGCGGAATTCGATTCCGAGCTGAAAAAGATCGCGGAGCAGGATGAGATCGCGCGCGCGCGGGAATCCGAGCTGGCCGCATCCGCCGCGCGCCTTCGCGCGGAATCTGTCGCCCGCGAGGAGGAACTCGAATCGCGCCGCGCGGAGCATAAGCGCTCGAGCGATGCCCTTTCCCAAATCGAAGCTGACGCGACCGAGTGCGGGCTCAGGCGCGAGCGCGCTCGCACGCTAAGCGAGGAACTCGCGCGCGGTTTTGCCGAGAAATTCAGCGCCGCCTTCGATGAGGTCGCGGCGGAGCTGGTGGCGGCGCTTGCGGGCCGCGACCCGGCCGCCGACGAGCAGCGGCTCGTCGAGCTGCGCGCGCGCGCCGAGCGGATCGGCGAGGTCAATCTCGCCGCCCAGAGCGAGGTCCAGGAACTCGAGGAGCGCGCCGCCACGCTGGGCCGTGAGAAGGCCGACCTCGAAACCGCGGTCCACGATCTCAGCCAGACCATCACGAAGCTGAACCGCGAGGCGCGCAAGCGCTTCGCCGAGACGTTCGAGGGCGCTCAGCGTAACTTCGCCGAGCTGTTCCCCAAGCTCCTGCGCGGCGGCAAGGCGCGCCTTGAGCTGGTCGAATCCGGCGACATCCTCGAAGCCGGCGTGAACATCCTGGTTCAGCCGGCGGGAAAGAAGGTCAAGGAGATCGGGCTGCTCTCGGGCGGTGAGAAGGCGCTGTCAGCGCTGGCGCTGGTGTTCTCGCTGTTTCTGCTGAACCCGAGTCCGTTCTGCGTGATGGACGAGGTCGATGCGCCGCTCGACGAGTTCAGCCTGGCCGCGTTCACCTCGCTCGTATCGGAGTTGAAGCAGCGCTCGCAATTCATCGTGATCACGCACAATCAGCGCACGATGCAGCGCGCCGATCATATCCACGGCATCACGATGGATCGCCCCGGCATCTCGCGCGTCATCTCGCTCAAAATCCCGCAGGCTGCCTGAGCGAGCGGCGCATCCCGGCGGTCCGATTTACTCCGACTGAGACCTCGCCCGGCGCAGCGGAATCGTCACGTTCGCCGCCATCCTTGAGTATCCGCTGCCGGGGAAGTCCACTCCGATTCCCGTCGCCTTGTCGAGCATCTTGTACTGCTTCATCAGCTCCTGGCTGTAGGTCACCCAGCCGGTCACTTTGTCGAGCGGCTCGGTTGCAAGCACCAGCGTCGCGATCGCCATGTAATCGACCGGCTCGCCTTCCTTCGGCGAGCTGACCAGGTGGTGATACACGGTGCCGGGCGTTACGACGACCTCGGACGGCGACAGACACGTCACGGAGATTCCGTACTCATAGACCTCTTCGGCGAGTCCCTGGGTGAAGCGTTCGAGCGCGGCCTTCTCGGCGCCGTAGCAGGTCCCTCCGCGCATCACCGCCGGCTTGTATGGCCCGCGGCCGGGACCGATCGCCGCTCCCGACGAGATATTAACGATCGCGCCCGCTTTGCGCTCGATCATGTCGGGCAGCACGAGATGGCTCAAGATGAACGGCGCGTGGACGTTGACCGCGAACGACCTCGCCCATCGCCGGGGCGGAAAATCCTTGACCGGGATGAAGTAGGTGAGCGCGGCATTGTTCACCAGCACGTCGCAGGGACCATAGATTTTCTTGGTGTCAGCGACGAGCTTTTCGAGCTCCGCCTCGTTCGATACGTCGCACGCGATCGGGGTCGCATCGCCGCCCGCGGCTTTGATCCCGGCGACGGTTGTCTGAAGCGAGCCCTCCAGGGGATGGTCTCCTTCCTTGACCGTGCGCGCGGTGCAGATCACTCGCGCTCCCTCTTTCGCGAACAATTCCGCGATGGCCTTGCCGATTCCGCGGCTCGCGCCGGTGACGATCGCGACCTTGCCATTGAGCTTTGCCATTTCCGAGTCTCCTCTCGAGCTGATCTTCGCGGCCCCACGCGAGCACTGTCCTGCTCGCCCCAGGCTCCCCTTATAGTTCGATCGACCGCCTCGCATCTACAGCCGCGGGGGCACGCCAGATTACGTCATCGGCGGCGCGCCTGTCACGCCTCCGGCGGCCTCGCACTTGCGGCGCGCTGCGGGGCGTCGCTGCGGACCATCCGGTTGCGTTCGCCGGGGAGCCCCGGATGATTCCTACATCGCCAGGCCGCCGTCCACCTGGATGACCGCGCCGGTGATGTATGACGCCGCGTCCGAAAGCAGGAACGCTGCAATCGGCGCGACGTCATCGACCTTTCCGAATCGTCCGAGTGGGATCATCCCGAGCGCCTGCGCGCGATTCTCCTCGCGCAGCGCAGCGGTCATGTCGGTCTCGATGAATCCGAGCGCGAGCGCATTGACGCGCACGTTGAGCCGGGCGACCTCCTTGGCGAGCGCCTTGGTTAGCCCGATGAGGCCTGCCTTCGAGGCCGAGTAATTCACCTGCCCCGGAAGCCCGATAAGCCCGCTCACCGACGTGATGTTCAGGATCGAGCCGCGCTTGGCCTTCATCATGTTGAACACGGCCGCGCGGGCGAAATTGAAGGCGCCGGTCAGGTTGGTGCGGATGACGTCGTTCCAGTCCTCCTCGGTCATCATCACGAAGACCTTGTCGCGGGTGAGACCGGCGTTGTTCACCAGGCCGTCGATGGAGCCGAACTCTTTTTTCGCCGCGTTGACCATCTCGCGCACGTTTTTCAGATCGCCGACATCGACCTTGAATGCGAGCGCCTTTACGCCGAGCTTTTCGATTTCCGCCTTGACCACCGCGGCCTCATCCTCGCTCTTGAGGTAATTGAAGGCGATGTTGGCGCCGCGCCGGGCGGCTTCGAGCGCGATCGCGCGGCCGATTCCGCGGGTCGCTCCGGTTACGATGACTCCCCTGCCGTCGAGGTCCTTCACGGTTGTCTCCAATCGAATCGCCCGCTGGATTCGCCGCGGCTATTTTGGCTGAGCGGCGGCGCGCTCCAGCTCGGCGCGAAATTGCCCGATGTACGATAGGTAGTTGTAACCGAAGCTGCGCTCAAGCTCCGCATCGTAGGCCGGCCGCTCTCCGCCAAGGTCCATGACCAGCCACGAATAGAGCATCCATTCCTCCGAGCGGGGAGCCTTTCGCAGATTGTCGCGCCGGAGCATCACCTGTTTCGGCTCCCATCCGACGATCCCCGCAAGCAGCCCGACCAGCCCGCTTCCCTCGTTCCTCATCTCATCGCGCGCAAACAGGTTCGTCGCAAAGATCAGCATCGATCCGAGGCACACCTCGACGCGCTCCGGGGTCGCGCCGCCGGCATACCGGGCAAGCGGACCCTTGCGTGAGAGCGCGTAGGCGAGGAAGTCGCTGTTGGCGCGAAGCAGGATCGACATGAACCCGGCGGCGCGCGGCGATCCGCACGCACGCAGGCGCTCATCGAACTTCGAAAGCGCCGGACGGCCGAGCCGGCGCATGAAGCTCCGCCGCGCAGGCGAAAGCCAGTGAATCAGGGCCGCGAGCATCGCCGGGTCGGTCTAACACAGAGCAATCGAAAGAAGAATCCGGTCGAGCCCCGCGACCCCACGGATGCGCTGAGCCCGACGGGCGGAAGAACTCGCGCCGAGGCCGCCTCAATCGCGCAAGGGCAAAAAAAGACCGGCCGCTTTCGCGGCCGGCCAATTGAATCGAATAAGATTTCTTCCGTTACGCGCTGAAGGACGACCCGCATCCGCAAGTGCGCGTCGCACGAGGATTTTCGAAGCGGAAGCCCGCTCCGTGCAGCCCCTCGACAAAGTCCAGCGTCGTGCCTGCGATATATGGGAGTGACAGCTCATCCACGAAGACGCGGACGCCGTCGAACTCGACCACCCGATCGCCATCCTTGGCCAGGTCAAAGCTTAGGGCATATTGGAACCCCGAACAGCCGCCTCCGACGACGCCGATTCGAAGTCCGTGCTCGGGCGACAGGTTCTCTTTCGCGCGCAGCTTGTGGACCATCTCGGCCGCCTTGGCGGTAAGCTTCACGTCGGGCAGGCTTGCGAGATCGATCTTGGAAGGTTCCTGCTCGACTGGTTCCTGATTCAGTTCCTCGGCCATCATTTTCTCCCGTAACAGATGCTTGAGAAAGGCGCCCAGCGTCTCAGTGCAAACCTAATCATACCAAATAGTGGAGTCAACGTACCCACTATTCCTGGAGCAAGAACATCGCGAAAGTGCTAGCGTTTTGCAAGTCCCGTGGACCGCGTCAATCGCGCCATCGCAGATGCCGCTCGCGCGAACGGGTTTTCCCTGGTCGGATTTGCCCGCATTCGCCGGCTCGAGGATCGCGAGGCGTTCTATCGCCAATGGCTTGGCGAGGGGCGCCACGGCACGATGGCCTACCTCGCGCGCGAGCCCGAGCGCCGATTGGACCCGCGCCGGCTCGATCCCCGAATCGAGTCCGTGGTGAGCCTCGGCTATCCATACCCGGCGCCGGCCGCGCCGTCCGGGGATTGGCGCGCGGAGTTGCGCGGACGAATCGCCGCCTATGCGCTCGGGACCGACTATCACGATTACGTTCTCGCGAAGGCGCGCGCCGTCGCCGGCGCGATCGCGGCGCTTAAGCCCCGCGCGGTGACCCGGGTTTACGTCGACACCGGGCCGGTCTTCGAGCGTGAATGGGCGGCCGGGGCGCGTCTGGGATGGTTCGGGAAGAACACGATGATTCTCAATCGCGAGCACGGCTCGTATTTTTTCCTCGCGGAGATTCTGACCGACGCCGAATTGGAGCCGAGCGCGCAACCGTATCGCGAGCACTGCGGAACGTGCCGGCGATGCCTCGATCTGTGCCCGACCGGCGCGCTTGGGCCGGGCTGCGCGATCGATTCGCGGCTCTGCATCTCGTACCTCACGATCGAGCATCGCGGATCGATTCCGGTGGAGCTTCGCGCGAAGCTCGAGATGTGGATCTTCGGCTGCGACGTCTGCCAGGAAGTCTGCCCGTGGAACGGCGCGGAGGGTAATGGCGCGACGGCGGACCTGTTTCCGTATCTTCCCGAGCTGCTCGCGCTCGACGATGCGGGTTTCAGCCGGCGATTCTCCGCAAGCGCGATCAAGCGCACGAAGCGGCGCGGACTTGCGCGCAACGTGGCCGTCGTGCTCGGCAATACCGGCAATCCCGAGGCGGGACCGCATCTGGCGCGCGCGCTCGAAAACGATCCCGAGCCGCTGGTGCGCGCTCACGCGGCGTGGGCGCTCGGGCGTATCGGCGGGGCGCCATCGCGCCGCGCACTCGACCGCGCACGCGCGCGAGAGCCGGACGGCGCGACAGCGGCGGAAATCGATGCGGCGCTCACTACCGGGTCTCCATGAGCGCTTGTCAAATCCGTTGCGCAAGACAAGACTGGAAAGCGCGGGGAATAATCTTGATGAACGATGACGCGCGGCGCGAATTCAAGTGGCTTGCCTCGCGCGAGCCGGTTCCGGTGGCGCTCGGTGCGCTGCTGATTGCCAGGGAGGAATATCCCGACCTCGACGTCGATGCTTACATGGAGCGGATTGCCGCGATGGCGCGCGAGGCCGAACCCATTGTCCGCGCGGGCAGCGACACCGTCGAGCGCATCCAGCTCCTGTCGCATTATCTGTTCGAGCAGAAGGGCTTCGAGGGCGATGCGGACCACAAGAACGACCCGCGCAACTCGTTTCTGAACGAGGTCCTCAATCGCCGCCTCGGCATCCCGATCACGCTCTCGATCATTTACCTGGAAGTCGGCCGGCGTCTCGGCTTCAACCTCTACGGCGTCGGCTTTCCGGGCCACTTCCTGGTCAAGGCGGTCGATGATCGCGGCGAGCTGATTATCGACCCGTTCAACGGCGGCGCGATCCTGAACCTGGAGGAAATCCGCGCGCTGCTCGCGCAGGTGTACGGGCAGCCCGTCGAGCTGCATCCCGCGATGCTCCAGGCGGTGCGCGGGCGGCAGATCCTCGTACGCGTGCTCAAGAATCTCAAGAGCGTTTACACGGATCTTGCGGACTGGCACCGCGCGCTCGCCGCGCTCGATCGGATCCTCCTGCTCGATCCGCGCGCAATCGAGGAGCTGGTCGAACGCGGCGCGCTGTTCGAGCGGCTGGAGTGCTTCAAGGCCGCGCTCGATGACTTCCAAAGCTTCCTTTCCCTGGCTCCCGAGCATCCCGCCTCCGCCGCGGCGCGCGAGGCGGTGATGCGGCTGGCGCGCCAGGTGGCGCTCATCAACTGAGCCGCGCGCAAGCGCCGGACCCGATGGCCGCGCCGCGAGATTTCTTTGAGGCGAGCAGCGCCGCCGCCGCGGATCGCGAACTCCATCGCAAGCTCGAAAACGCAAGCGCGCGACACCTGGAGCACTTCGCCGAAGTCCGCGCCGAGTTTCCGCCGTACGAGGATGAGCGCGCGCAGGCGAGGCGAATCAAAGAGGACGCGATCGGCCGCCTCGATGACCTCGTGGTCGAGCTCACCAGAAAGCTTGAAGCCCGCGGATGCAAGGTATTTTTCGCCGCGAGCGCGGCGGAGGCGCGCGACTACATCGTCTCCGCCGCAAAGCGGGCGGGCGCGCGGCGGGTGGTCAAGGGCAAGTCGATGACCACCGAGGAGATCGGGCTTAACCCGGCGCTGTCCGCGGCGGGCATCGAGGCGGTCGAGACCGACCTGGGCGAATACATCGTCCAGCTCCGAAACGAGCCGCCCTCGCACATCATCACGCCCGCGATTCATCTCTCCAAGGAGGACATCGGCGCCCTGTTCCGCGACAAGCTCGGGATGGCGTACACGGACGAGCCCGAAAAACTCACCAGCGAGGCGCGCGCGCGGCTGCGCGACATTTTTCTTGCCGCCGACCTCGGCGTGACCGGGGTAAATTTCGCGATTGCGGAAACCGGCACCCTGGTCGTGGTCGAGAACGAGGGCAACGGCCGGATGTCCTCGACGATGCCCGAGGTGTTCATCGCGGTGATGGGGATCGAAAAAGTGATCCCGCGCCTGGCCGACCTGCCCCACTTCCTGGAAATTCTCGCGCGCACCGCAACCGGCCAGAAACTCACGACCTACACCAACCTGATCAACGGACCGCGCCACGAGGGCGACCTGGACGGGCCGCGCGAGATGCACGTCGTCATCCTCGACAACGGGCGCAGCACGATGCTCGCGGACCCGGTGATGCGCGAGGCGCTCTACTGCATACGCTGCGGCGCGTGCCTCAACGTATGCCCGGTCTATCGTCATATCGGGGGCCACGCGTACCGGTCGCCGTATCCGGGGCCGATCGGATCGATCGTGAGCCCGGACCTGATCGGCAGCGCGACCGCGCAACTGCCGTTCGCCTCGACGCTGTGCGGAGCGTGCAAGGAGATCTGCCCGGTCAAGATCGACATCCCGCGCCTCCTGCTTCATCTGCGATGGAAGGAGAGCGCGCGCGGCGCCGATGCGATCAAATGGCCGGGCGCAGCGGCGCGGGCGCGCGCAGGCGCGCGGCGGTTTGCGCGGATGGCGCGCCATCCCCGGACGATTCGGCTGCTCGGGCGGCTGGCCGCGATCGCGCTTGGGCCATTCTCGCGCGACGGATGGCTGCGCAGGATGCCGCCGCCGCTCGGCAACTGGACGAGGATCCGCGACTTCCCCAGGCCGCATCCGCGAAAGCGACGCGCAAAAGGAGCGCCGGGCGCCTGACGATGGCCGAGTTGCACAAGATCGTCGCGCGGCTCAAGACCGCGCTCGAAACCGCCGGAGCGGGCGAAAAGAAACCGCCCGCAGAGCCCGCGCCGGTCCGGATCCCGCCGCACGCCCATCGCGCGGAACTCGCCTCGACGTTCGCACGCGAACTCGAGGCGGTCGCGGGCCGGTTTCTCGGCATCCTCACCCCCGATGAGGCCGTCGCGCGGATCGTCGAAGTTGCGCGCGAGCGCAACGCGCAGAGCATCGCCGTCGGCGAGGGTGTCGCGAACGACACCGGCGCGATCGCTGCCGCGCTTACTTCGGCCGGGATTTCGGTCGTGCGGCCCGGCCCGGTCGCCGACCCCGCGGCGCGCATCGTGATGCGCGAGCGAATCGCACGATGCGCGCTCGGCGTCGCCGAGGCGCATTACGCGATCGCGGCTACCGGCACGGTCGCGATGCTCTCCAGCGCGGGCCGCCCCAATTCGCTGACGCTCGTGCCGCCGGCAAGCCTGGTCCTCGTGCAGGTCGACGGGCTCGTGCCGGACCTCGCGGCGCTCCTCGCCACGATCGGACCCGAGGCCGCCGCCGCGCAACGCATCACGCTCATCACCGGACCGAGCCGTACCGCGGATATCGAAAAGCGGATCGTGGTCGGGGTCCACGGGCCGAAATCGCTCGATGTGATTCTCGTATGGCCCAGGGAGTAAGCAGTCCTTTGACAGGCAGCCGGCGGCAATCAGATGACTGAAGTTCAGCTCTTCCAGACGTGCCTTGCCGAGGAATTTTTTCCCGAGGCGGTCGAGGGGGCCGCAACGGTGCTGGAACGGCTGCGGCTCAAGGTGCGGCCGCTTCGCCGCGCATTCTGCTGCGGACAGGCCGCGTTCAACGATGGGCTTCGCGACGAGGCGCGCTCGCTCGCCCGGCGCTTCCTTTTCTCATGCGCGCCGGGGACGCCGATCGTGGTTCCCTCGGGATCGTGCACGAGCATGATCAAAATCTTCTATCCCGATTTGCTGGCGGATGAGCCGGCGATGCTGGAGAAAGCGAGCGCCATCCGGCCGTGGGTCTTCGAGTTCTCGCAATTCCTGGCCGGCGTGCTCAAGGTCAAGTACGTCGGCGCCCGCTACGAGCGGGCCGTGGCGTACCATCCGTCCTGCCACCTGATGCGCGAACTCAACGGGCGCGACGAAGCGATCGCGCTTCTAAGCGCGGTCAATGGAATCCGCCTGGTCGAATTCGGCGGCCGCGAGGAATGCTGCGGCTTCGGCGGATTGTTCGCGGTCAAGTTTCCGCAGATCTCGGGCGCGATCCTCGACGACAAGCTCGCGCGCATCCGCCAAAGCGGCGCCGATGCGGTGGTCTCGGCCGACTGCGGATGCCTGATGCAGATCGGCGGCGGGCTGCATCGCGCGGGCGACAAGATCGAGGTGCATCATCTGGCCGAGGTGCTCGCCTCGCGCTAGGAGGGCCCGCCTGCGGAGAGTTCGGCCGTTTCGACCGTCCGAGAATTTCCCGGCCTGCCGCGGCGAACCCCATCATTTTCAATTGACTGTAGTATATGCTGTAGTATATACGAGCAGGGTGGCCTTAAAACTGAAGCTCAAGCCCAACGGGTCAACGCCCCTTTACCGACAGATCGAAGGCGCTATCCGCGCCGCGATCGACTCGCACCAGCTCGCCACCGGCGACCGATTGCCGTCCGTGGCCGACCTCGCCCGACAGATCGGGGTCAACAAGCTCACCGCGGTCAAGGCATTCCAGCAACTCGAGAAGGCTGGGCTGATTCGCTCCGAAGTCGGACGCGGGACGTTCGTCGCCTCCAGGGGAGAAGCGACACCGAGTCCCGGCCCGGCCGCCGATGCGAGGCCGGACGTCGCGAGGTCGATGCGCCGCCTGCGCGAGGGCTACGCGCGCGGACTGCGCGAGTTGATGGCGATGGAGCGGCCGGCGGGCACGATCAACCTTTCGGGCGGAGTGCCGAGTTCGGCAACCATTCCCGACGGGTCACTAGAGAGGCTCACGGAGGAAGCGCTAAAGGCCAACCCGCACCGCCTCTACGAGTATGCAGGCCCGGCCGGGCTGCCGGAGCTGCGCGAGGCGCTTTGCGCCACGCTCTCTCATCGCGGAATTGCGGTGACCCCCGATGAGATCATCATCACCAACGGATCGCAGCAGGCGGTGACGCTGGCGGCTGCGTGGGCGCACGATGAGGGACGCGCCACGATCTGCGAAACGCCGACGTTCACGGGCGTCCCGGGCGCGATGATGCTGTTCGGCCATTGGGTGCAGAGCGTAGGCTGGCAGGACGGCGCGCCGAACCTCGCGGAGTTGCGCGCCCTGTCCGAGAGCCAGCGCGCGCTCTTCTACACGTGCCCGGACTTCCACAATCCGACCGGCCTGACCGTGCCGACCGAGGCGCGGCGCGAGATCGCCGACTGGGCGAGGCGCTCGGACTCGTGCGTGCTGGTCGATGAGATCTTCCGCGAGCTGCGCTTCGAGGGCGAGGAGCCGGTAAGTCTCTACTCGCTGCTCGCGCCGGGCCATCGAATCCTGATCGGATCGATTTCGAAGACCTTCATGCCCGGGCTGCGAATAGGATACCTGGTCGCCGATCGCCCGCTGGTCCGAGAACTGCTCGCCTACAAGCGTTACATGGATGTAAGCGGCCCGTCCCTGATGCACGCGATCGCGGCGCAGTTCCTCAAGTCGGGCTACGCGAAACATCTCGAGCGGATGCGCGCGTATTATCGGCTGCGGCGCGACGCCGCGCTCAAGGCGCTGGAAGAATTCGCGCCTGAGGGCGTGCGCTGGACGCGCCCGCAGGGCGGGTTCCAGCTATGGGTCATGATGCCGGCGGGGGCATCGTCGGTTCAGCTTTTCTTACAGGGGATGGAGCAAGGGGTTGCGATCGTGCCGGGCCCCGCGCACGATATCGACGGCCGCTACCTCAACTGCTTCCGGCTTGGTTACGGGCATTGCGCGCCGGAAGAAATCCGCACCGGGGTGCGGCGTCTCGGATCGATCATTAATGGACTGGTCGCGCGCGGCGCGGAGAGCGCCGAGCCGAGCGGTCCCGGAATTCTCGTATAGGAACAATAGGAGCACAGGATCATGCAGGAAACCGGAACGATGCGGCTTAAGACAGGACTGGCCGAGATGCTCAAGGGCGGCGTCATCATGGACGTCGTCAATGCGGAGCAGGCCAAAATCGCGGAGAAGGCCGGCGCAGTGGCGGTCATGGCGCTCGAGCGCGTCCCGGCCGACATACGCGCGCAGGGCGGGGTGGCGCGGATGGCCCCGGTCAGCAAAATTCGCGAAATCCAGGATGCGGTTTCGATCCCGGTCATGGCCAAGGTGCGCATCGGCCATTTCGTCGAAGCGCAGATCCTCGAGGAACTCGGCGTCGATTTCATCGACGAAAGCGAAGTGCTCACGCCCGCCGACGAGTCGTTTCACGTCGACAAGCACGCGTTCAAGGTCCCCTTCGTGTGCGGCGCGCGCGATCTCGGCGAGGCGCTGCGGCGCATCGGCGAGGGAGCGGCCCTGATTCGCACCAAGGGCGAGGCGGGCTCGGGCAATATCGTCGAGGCGGTCCGTCACGTACGCGCGGTCAACTCGCAGATTCGCAGGCTTCAGACCGCGCCCGAAGATGAACTGATGGCCGCAGCGAAGGAACTCGGCGCTCCCTATGAGCTGGTGCGGATGGTCGCGGCGGACGGCAAGCTCCCGGTACCAAACTTTGCCGCGGGCGGAATCGCGACGCCGGCGGATGCGGCGCTGATGATGCAACTCGGCGCGGAGAGCGTCTTCGTCGGCTCGGGAATCTTCAAGTCTGCGGATCCCGCCGACCGCGCCCGCGCGATCGTGCTCGCCGTGACGCATTACCGCGACCCCAGGGTGCTGGCCGAGGTTTCGGGACCGCTCGGCGATGCGATGCCGGGGCTGGAAATCTCCACCATACCGAAGGAACAGAGGCTGCAAGCGAGGGGATGGTAATGAAGGTCGGCGTGCTCGCGCTGCAGGGCGACTTTGCGGCCCACGTCCGCGCGATTCCGGGCGCAATCGAGGTGCGCCACGCGAGCGAAATCGATGCGCTCGAGGTGCTGGTAATCCCGGGCGGCGAATCGACTACCCTCCTGCACCTGCTGGAAGGAACCGGCATCGAGGACGCCGCGCGCCGGCTGCTTAAGCGCGGCGGCACGATCTTCGGCACCTGCGCGGGCGCGATCATTCTTGCGAAGAACGTATCGCGCCCAAGCCAGCCCTCGTGGGGGCTCATCGATATCGATATCGAGCGCAACGCCTTCGGGCGGCAGGTCGATTCATTCGAGGCGACGCTCGACCCGCCTTACACCGGTGTGTTTATCCGCGCGCCGCGAATCCGGCGCATCGGACCGGGGGTCGAGATACTGGCGCGATGGAATGGTGAGCCGGTTCTCGTACGGCAGGGACGGGTAATCGCCGCGACGTTTCATCCCGAGCTGACCGATGACCGCCGCGTGTACGCGTTGATTTTCGGGGATTCGTTCGAGGGCGCGCAGGCGTAGTGCGCCGTCAGAAGCGCGTGGCCTGCGACGCGGCAAGCGAGTTCGCGATCCGCTGAACTCGCTCGTCGAGCTTTGCGAGACGCTCGCTCATCTCGTCGATCTTCCGCTCCAACTCTAAAACGCGTCCGTCAAGGTCCCTGGGTGAATGCCGTTTTGCGCCCTCGTTAGCCATCAGGATCTCCTCCGACCCTGCCCCACATTCAACCGCGAGTCCGGACCGCACGCTAGTGCCCCCTCCTGCGAGCGAGCCTCATCGCGATGTGTATCCGGCCCCGGTGGCGTCGCTATCCTCTCACCCCGGTTTGCGCGGCCGCCGGATGGAGGCTCGCCTTGGCGCTCGGCCGCGACTCAACCCGTTTGAACCACGCGTTGACGTTCTTCAGCGACGGGTCGATCTTCTGTCCGACGCCGCTGCCGAAATCGAGCGCGCTATACAGGATGATATCTGCGATCGTGAAGCGTTTGCCCGCGATCCAGTCCTTTCCTTCCAGTTGGCCATCGAGCCACTTGAGCCGGTCCTGCACGATTTGCTTCAGGCCCGGTGCGGCCTCGGGAAGGATTCGCATGCGATCCTTGAATAGCGGCGCTCCCTCGGCGTAGCGGAAGCCGTTATAAAGATGCTCGGTGATGGTGAGTTCGATGCGCCGCTGCCATTGGCGCGCTTCGGCGCGCTCCTCGGCGGTGGCGCCGATCAGCGGCGGGCTGGGATGCTTCTCCTCGAGGTACTCCCAGATCGCAACGGTCTCGCCGATGCACTGGCCGTTGTCGAGTTCGAGCGCGGGAAGTTGGCCTCCGGGATTGCGGTCGGTGTAGGGCGGGCGGCGGTTCTCCCCGCCCCTGAGGTCGATGGCCTTGGTGGGAAGCGTGATTCCCTTTTCGGCCAGATACATCCTCATCGCGCGCGGATTTGGTCCCAGCGAGTCGTATAGTAGCATCGTCTCTCTCCTTCGGTGCGGGCTTCGATGTTCCGGGCGAATATACTCCAGCGCGCCCGGCACACGGAACAGCGAAGACGCGGCCGGTCCCCCAGTTGCACGCGCGGCAATCCGCCGGTAGAAGTTTGCTCATGCGATTTTGTCCCCAGTGTGGCGCGGCATTGATGGCGGGCGCCCGATTTTGCGTCGAATGCGGCCGGCCGCTCAGCGGAGCGGCTTCCGGCACGAGTGGCGGCCCGGACCGGGCATCGGCAATGACCGGTGAAACCAAGCCGCTGCGCAATCTGCCGATCACGACGGCGTTCGTCGGCGTGTTCCTCGCGATCACAGTCGTCGGCCTGCTCGCCGCCGGATGGATCATGCTCCGGACGCCCGAGAATGTCCGCGAGCAGCTTGCGAGCGTCCCCGGCGGGGGCGCTCCAAACGCCGGCCCGGAGGCAGGCCGAATGGGCGGCGGCGCCCCCGGCCAACTCCCGCCCGGCCACCCGAAAATCGAACTTCCCACCGAGGCGCGCACTTTCATCGACAAAGCCAAGAAGGAGGCAGAGTCGAAGCCCAACGATACCGCCGCGTGGAACAAGCTCGGGACAGTCGCGCTGCGCGCCGCGATGTTCGATGAGTCGTATTACGGGATGGCCGCCGATGCGTACGGACACGTCCTCAAAATCGACCCGGACAACCTCGATGCGCTGCGCGGAATCGGCGACATCGATTACGATCGCAACAAGTACGATGAAGCGATCGCAGCCTACGAGCATTTTCTGAAGAAGAAGCCCGACGATCCCGAGGTGCGGACCGATCTCGGCACGATGTACCTCTACACCGGCAATGCCGACCAGGCGATCGTTCAGTACAAAAAGGCGATCAAGACCAAGCCCGACTTCTACCAGGGCTACTTCAACATGGCCGTCGCCTATGTGCAGAGCAACAAACCGAGCGATGCGCTCGCGGCGCTGGAGAAGGCGTTGCCGCTTGCGCCCGACGACAATACGCGCAACCAGGTGAAGGAACTGACCGCAAGAATCAACAGCGGCAGCCTGACGCCTCCGCCGGGCGGCGGTGCGCCCTCATCCGCGCCATCGGCAGCCGCTCAGGCCCCTGTTGCCGAGTCCGCACCCGGCACCTTCCACGGCGAAATCGAGCAGATGGTCCGCGGGCTGCCCAACATGGGTCCCAAGGTCGGCTCGGTCCAGTGGCCCAAGGACCTCCAGGCCAAGGTCATGATGGACAACTTCCCGATCGACCAGATGCCGCCGTTCGCCAAGCAGAAGTTCGTGACCGACATCAAGGCGGGAATTGAGTCAGCCAAAAAGGATCACAAGGTTGCAGGCACTGTCGAAATGGATATCGTCGACAGCGCAAGTGGCCGCGTGATGCAAACGATCACGGACTAGACCCGCCCCGTCTCCCGCGCGCGACCGCCTGCCATGCGCGCGAGTGCGCGGGCAACCAAGCGGCGCGCGGCCGTCAAGCGCGCCACGGGAGACGGCCATGGATGCGAGCCCTGCCGATCGATTACGACGCGTCGCCGCCAATTCGACGCTCACGCTCACCCACATCGGGCGCACGTCGGGCAAGCCGTACCAGGTGACAATCTGGTTCATGGTCGATGGCGACCGGCTGTTTCTGCCCACGGCTGACGTGAATCGCAGTTGGGTCCGCAATGTGCGCAAGACGCCGCGGGTTCAGCTCGCGATCGGGGAAGAGAAATTCGAGGCGGATGCGCAGATGATCACCGACGACCGCCAGCGCGATCATGTCTTCGCCCTCGTCGGCCGCAAGTACTGGTACGCGTTCCCGATGATCCTGCTGGCGCGGCTGCTGATCGCCCTTGGCCTCAGGAAAGATACCAGCGGCGCGTTCGAGGCCACGCTCAGACAGAGTTAGGCGCCGCGCGCCGGCGATCACCCGGCTGTCTCCCGCCCTTCCAGGAAACTGGAGGGGCGGCGTTGCCGCCGCCCCTCGCCGTCACCACATCCGCCACCCCACCGCCACACTCGCAAGCGGAGCGTGCGCCCCGCCTTGTTTCAGGCAGGCCCCGGAGGAATCATCCTCAGCACCGCGCCAAGGAGTGACGAAACTTCTCTGCGCCGCGCACCCCTCCGCGTCCACTCCTCATCGTAAAACTTCCCTGGCGTCCCCTCCGCGCTTCCTCCGGGGCCTTCAAACAGCCGCTACAATCAATTCGTGTTCGCGGGATTTCCCGCGCGCAATTCCCGCCCAAGCTCGCTCGCGGGCGCTCCCGCAAGCCGCCATTCGCCGTCTTTCTCGAAATCGAAATCCGCCGCGCAATCCAGGCACTGGACCCACGCGTAGCTCGGCCCGCTCTCTGCGCCCTGCACGATCGCCGCCACATGCAGCGACGCCCTGGGATGGCGCATCGCGAGCACTGCGAATGCGCGCGACGACTTGAGCACCAGTCTTTCATCCGGCTTCATCGCGTCCACCTCCACCGCCTCACGAACATCCGCTCGTCGTGCCGCAATTCATGCACTTGTAGCAGGACCCGGTGCGCACCATCATCGAGCCGCAATCCGGGCACGGCGGCGCATCGGCCTGGTTGATGAACGCCTGGCGCATCCCGCCGTCCTTGCCCTCGCCGAGGCTTGCGACCGCCCGCGCCGGCGCGCGATGCACGACCACCTCGCCCGCCGCCAGATCCCTGCGCTCGCCGTCGGCGACGATTCCCACTTCGCGCTTCGCATCGTCATCGAGGAACTTCGACGCCATCCATCGGAACAGATAGTCCACGATCGATTTGGCGTACGGTATCTGCGGGTTCTTGGTGAAGCCCGAGGGTTCGAATCGCATGTGCGCGAACTTGTCCACCAGGAATTGGAGCGGCACGCCGTACTGGAGCGCGTATGAGATCGCGGTCGCGAACGAATCCATCAGGCCCGAGATGGTCGAGCCCTGCTTGTTCATTACGATGAAGATTTCGCCCGGCGATCCGTCCTCGTACTTGCCAACCGTGATGTATCCCTCGTGGCCGGCGATATCGAACTTGTGCGTGATCGAATCGCGCACGTCGGGAAGCTTGCGCCGCACCGCGCGGAACTCGTCTGCGTGCGCCTGGAGCAACTGCGCCGCCCGCGCCGCATCCGCGACCCCTTTCTCCTCCTTCGCCTTGCCGGTGTTGAGCGGCTGCGTGCGCTTGGAGCCGTCGCGGTAAATCGCAACCGCCTTGAGGCCGAGCTTCCACGCGGTGACGTACGCCTCCGCGACCTCATCCACGGTGGCCTCGGCCGGCATGTTGATGGTTTTCGAGATCGCGCCCGAGATGAACGGCTGCACCGCGCCCATCATCTTGAGATGGCCGTTGTAGTGGATCGTCCGCGATCCGGCGCGGGGCTTGAACGCGCAGTCGAACACCGCCAGATGCGCATCGGCCAGGTGCGGCGCGCCCTCGATCGTCTCGTGCTCATCGAGGTACTCAACGATCTCCTGGATTTCCTTCGAGTCGTAGCCGAGCCGCTTGAGCGCGGAGGGAACCGTGCCGTTCACGATCTTGAGCATCCCGCCGCCGACCAGCTTCTTGTACTTGATGAGCGCGATGTCGGGCTCGACGCCGGTGGTGTCGCAATCCATCATGAACGAGATCGTGCCGGTCGGCGCGATCACCGTCGCCTGCGAATTGCGGTAGCCGGCCTGCTGGCCGAGCCTGGCCGCCTCGTCCCACGCATCGCGCGATGCGCGCAGGAGGTCGAGCGGCACGTAGGCGGGATCGAGCTTGTAGGCGTAGCTGCGATGCATCCCGATCACGCGCTGCATCGCATCGCGGTTGGGCGCAAAGCCCGCAAACGGTCCCATCGCGGCCGCGATCCGCGCCGACTGGAGGTACGCCTGGCCGGTCATCAGCGCGGTCACCGCGGCGGCGTAACTGCGTCCCTGGTCGGAGTCGTATGGCAGCCCGAGCGCCATCAGCACCGCACCAAGGTTCGCGTACCCCAGGCCGAGTTCGCGGTACGCCGATGCGTTCTTCGCGATCTCGGCGGTGGGATACGACGAGTTGTCCACGATGATGTCCTGCGCCGTGATCACCACGTCCACCGCGTGGCGGAACGAGCGCACGTCGAACTCTCCGCGCTCATCGAGGAATTTCAGCAGATTGAGCGACGCCAGATTGCACGCCGAGTTGTCCAGATGCATGTACTCGCTGCACGGATTCGACGCATTGATTCGCCCCGACGCCGGGCAGGTGTGCCACAGGTTGGCCGTGGAATCGAACTGCATCCCGGGATCGCCGCACGCGTGCGCCGATTCCGCGATCATCCGCATCAGATCGCGCGCGCGATACTCATTGGCAAGCTCTCCGGTGGTGACGAACTTCGTCTGCCAGGTGGCGTCATCGAGCACCGCGCGCATGAACTCGTCGGTCGCGCGCACCGAATTGTTCGCGTTCTGGAAGAAGACCGACCCGTAGGCCTGCCCGTCGAGCGAGGAGTCGTAGCCGGCGTCGATCAGCACCCACGCCTTCTTCTCCTCCTCGACCTTGCACTTGATGAAGTCCTCGATGTCGGGATGGTCGATGTTGAGCACGACCATCTTGGCGGCGCGCCGCGTCTTGCCGCCCGACTTGATCACGCCCGCCGATGCATCGGCGGCCTTCATGAAGGAAAGCGGTCCCGACGCGGTGCCGCCCGCGGAGAGTTTCTCGCGCGAGCCGCGCAGCGCGGAGAGGTTCACCCCTGCGCCCGACCCGCCCTTAAAGATCATCCCTTCGTTGCGGTACCAGTTCAGGATCGAGTCCATGTTGTCCTCGACCTTGAGGATGAAGCAGGCCGAGCATTGCGGTTTCGGCTCGATTCCGACGTTGAAATAGACCGGGCTGTTGAACGACGCCTTCTGCGTGAGCAGCAGATGGGTGAGTTCGGCGTGGAACGCGTCGCGGTCATCGGCGGAGGAAAAATAACCCTGCTTCTCGCCCCAGCCGGTGATGGTGTCGGTCACGCGCGCGACGAGCTGGCGAACGCTGCGCTCGCGCTGCGGCGTTCCGAGCGGCCCGCGGAAATATTTGGAAACGACGACGTTGGTTGCGGTCTGCGACCACGCGCGCGGCATCTCGACGTCGCGCTGCTCGAAAACGAGCCGGCCATCCTCGCCCGCGATCACCGCGGAGCGAAGCTCCCACTCGACCTCGCTCATCGGATCGACGCCGGGCCGGGTGAAGAAGCGCTCGATCGCCACCCCCGTCCGGCGCGCTGCCGGGCTTGCGCCATCGCCCGTGCCCGCCGTGCGTTCGTTGCTGCCCTTGGCCGCCTTCATGTCGAGGCTCTCATTAAAATCCGTGGCTCCTCCAGCCATCCGCCGCCCCTCCACCAGATTTCGCTTCTGTTACACCTGCCGCGGCCACGGACTTAGCGCCCCCTCCGGGAGGGGGCGTTAAGTCCGTCGGCTCAATGACGTTTCCGCCTCATAAAATCATCGTGCGCGCGGGAAAATATGCTCCCGGCATTGTGTCGATGTCAAGTCCTTTACCGCTAGATGTAGTGTTTACAGGCCTGTTCATAATCTATACATCGGGCTGTTGATAACCGTTCGACGTTTCTTCGCTTTCATATACTTCCCAATGAGAAGTCCTAAGTCAAATGAGGATGGCTAATTCAAATTGACCGGAATAAAACACCATTAAACCCTCGCTTGAGCCCGCCGATTCGCGCCGGGTCTTGAAATGCCAGCGGGGGGCGTTATCGTCAAACCCCGATGCCATCGACGCGAAAAGATGCTCCCCAGAAAGTCGGCGCGCTCCTGCGCCCGATCATCGATCGCCTCGATGCCGAGGGTCACTTCGCGATCGTGCGCCTCATCCGCGAATGGCCCGATATCGTCGGCGCGAATATCGCGCGGCGTACTCAGGTCGATTCCATCAAGTTCCACACAGCTGTGATTAAAGTCTCGACGGCGATGTGGATCCAGGAGCTCGGGCTGATCAAGTCGCAGATCCTCACCCGAGTGCGCGAACGGCTCGGCGACGACAGCGTGCGCGACATCCGATTCGTGCGCGGAAGCCTCTCGCGCCGCGAGCGCTCTCCGCTGCGTCCGGTGCCGCGCGCGGCGCGCCACGCCATCGAATTGCCCGCGCTCAAGGACCCGGAACTGCGCCGCGCTTTCGAGAGCCTGATCGAAGCCTGGGGCCGCGCGACGCGCTGAGCAGGACCGCCGCCGGGCGGTCGCGCCGATTTGCGGATTTCCGCGAATCCGATCCGCGTGGGCGTCGTATATATCAAGTAACAGGGGCTTGGCGTGCGCGAAACAGGTGATATGCCCGGGCGCGATCGCGCGATGCACGCGCTCAATCGGCTCGCCTTCGGACCGCGCCCGGGCGATGCGGAATTCGTGCGGAACATCGGAGTCGAAGAATACATCCGCCAGCAGCTCCATCCGGAAATGATTCCGATCCCCGAAGGCCTCGTCCGCAAAGTCGCCGGCTATCGAACGCTGCACATGACGCCGATGGCGCTCTTCCTCGAATACTGGCGCCCCGTGATGCAGGCCCGGCACGAGATTAAGCGCGACAACGGCGATGACAAGGGCGCCATCAAGGACGCGCTCAAGGCGCAGCGGATCGTGCTCGAGGAGGCGGTCGAGGCGCGCCTGCTGCGTGCGATCGAAGGCCCGCGCCAGCTCCAGGAGGTGATGACCCATTTCTGGTTCAATCACTTCAACGTCTTCGCCGGCAAGGGTCTCGATCATATCTGGACTGGCTCATTCGAGCAGGACGCGATTCGACCGAACACGATGGGCAAGTTCCGCACCCTGCTCGCCGCGACCGCCCGGCATCCCGCGATGCTCTTCTACCTCGACAACTGGCAGAACACCGCGCCCGGGAGCCCCGGCGCGAAGGGCAAGTTCGAGGGCATAAACGAGAACTACGCGCGCGAGTTGATGGAGCTGCACACGCTGGGCGTAAACGGCGGATACTCGCAGCAGGATGTGATCGCGCTCGCGCGCATCCTGACCGGATGGGGAATCCCGAAGGGCGATGAGGAAGCGCGCCGCAAGTTTTCCGGGCAGGGGATGGGTCGTTTCGCGGGCCGGTACCGCCGATGGGGAACCGGGATGCCGGCGATTCCCGCGAGCGGATTTTATTTCGACCCCGACCGCCACGATTCTTCCGACAAGACTTTGCTCGGCCATCGGATCGGCGCAGGAGGAGCGCAGGAGGGCGAGCAGGCGCTGGACATTCTCGCGCGCCATCCGTCCACCGCGAATCATCTGAGCTACCAGCTCGCGCAATACTTCGTCGCCGACGATCCGCCCCGGCGGCTCGTGGAGCGGATGGCGCAACGCTACCTCTCCTCCGATGGCGACATCCGGGCGGTGCTCGAGACGATGTTCAGCGCGCCCGAGTTCTGGGACCGCGCCTGCTTCGGCGCAAAGTTCAAGACGCCATACGAGTACGTGATTTCATCGGTGCGGCTAAGCGGCGTGGCAGTGCGCAATTACCGTCCGCTGGCCGGAACGATGGCGATGCTCGGGATGCCGCCATATGGATGCCAGACGCCGAACGGATATGCGTCGGTGCGCGATGCGTGGCTGAATCCCGATGCGATGATGAGGCGGCTCAGCTTCGCAACCGGGCTCGGCACCGGGAATCTGCCGCTTGAGCGGCCGCCCGACGAGCACGGCCCCGAGCTGGCCGCGGGCGATCATCCTGAGCGCCCGGCGCAGAAGATGCCGCCGCTCGAACCCGGCCGGCTTGCCGCCGCGCTCGGCGCCGATTTCACCGCATCGACTTCCGAGGCAATCGCGGCGGCCGACCCGAAGCTTCGCGCCGCCCTGATCCTTGGAAGCCCGGAGTTCATGACGAGGTAGGAGCATCGCCGATGGAGCCAATCGACAAGCGAGAACTCGAAGCGGCCGCCGCGCGATGCGCCGCCTGCAATCCCCGGCTTGCAAACCCGATCGGACGGCGCGAGTTTCTGCGCCGCGCCGCGATTCTCTCCGCCGCCGGAATCGTGCTCGTAAGCCCGCACGCATGGGCTGCGCGCACCGATAGCGGCGGCCCAGGCCGCAAGCGCATGGTCGTGGTGTTCCAGCGCGGCGCTGTGGACGGCCTGAGCGTGGTCGTCCCTCACGGCGATTCCATCTATTACGATGCGCGACCGAACATCGCGGTGGGCCGCAATGGCGCCGGCGGCGCGCTCGACCTCGACGGATACTTCGGACTTCACCCTGCGCTGGCGCCGGTGATGCCGCTTTGGAAGGACGGCACGCTTGCCTTCATCCACGCCTGCGGCTCGCCCGACCCGACGCGCTCGCACTTCGATGCGCAGGATTTCATGGAGAGCGGCACGCCGGGCGTGAAAACCACCTCGGACGGATGGCTTAACCGCGTGCTCGCGACGATGGCGGGAAATCACGGACCGACCGAGGCGCTGAGCCTCGGGCCGACACTTCCGCGAATTCTTAGCGGCAGGATGCCGGTTGCGAACATCCCGACCGGCCGGGCCGCCGAACGCCCGATGCCGCTGGACCGCCCGATTATCGAACAGGCATTCGACCGCCTATACACGGGCAAGGACCCGCTCAGCATCGCATATCGCGACGGACGTGCGGCGCGGCAGCGGCTCATGGGCGAACTCGCGCAGGACATGGCCGAGGCGAACAACGGCGCGCCGTCGCCGGAAGGATTCTCCACCGACACCGATCGCCTTGCCCGTCTCATCCAGCGCGACCCGACCATCCGCATCGCGTTCATGGCGCTCGGCGGATGGGACACGCACGTGAACCAGGGCGCTGCCAATGGCCAGCTCGCAAACCATCTCAAGCCGCTCGCCGAGGGGCTGGCGGGCTTCGCCAAGGCGCTTGGACCGGCATGGAACGACACCATCGTGCTGGTGATTTCCGAGTTCGGCCGCACCGTGCGCGAGAATGGAAATGCGGGCACCGATCACGGGCATGGCAACGCGATGTGGGTGATGGGCGGCCTGGTGCGCGGTGCAAAGGTGTATGGGCGATGGCCCGGGCTGGGGACCGCGGAGCTTTACCAGGAACGCGATCTCGCCGTCACGACCGATTTCCGCGATGCGATTTCGACCGTGCTCGCGGGCCACATGGCACTCAGCGACGGCCAGCTTAAGACGGTGTTCCCCGGCTTCTCAGCGGCCCGCAGCAACCCCGCCGGCCTGCTCAAAATCTGAGCGCGGCTGCAAACCGCGATCGATCCCGGCTGAGCGCCAATATCCTGCTAACGTTCCTGTTCCTGGATCTTGCTGTCGTACTCGCGCAACTTGGCGAGCTTTTGATCGGTGGTTTGCAGCCCCGCGGGCTTTTTGTCCGCCGCGAGCTGCTCGCTGTGCTGGGTGGGAATCTCGCCGTCGATCTTTTCCAGTGCTTCCTTGGCAAGCCGGCGCACCATCGGGCTTCGATCCATTTGCGCGGCGCTTGCCAGCAGCGGAACCGCGCGATCTCCGCCGATTTCGCCCAGCGCGAACACCGCGGTGCCCCGCGCGCGATCGTCCGCCTGCTGCTCCATGTACTGCATCACCGGCAGCGTTCCGCCCGAATCTCCGATCCGTCCGAGCGCGGCGACCAGGTGCAGTTTGACGATCGGCTCGGTCGATCGCAGGAACAGCATTTGCGACATCGGCGGCACGGCGGCATTGCTCTCGCGGCCGCCGAGGATGTCGATCGCCTTCATCTTTACGCGGATGTCCGGATCCGCCATCGACTCGACCAGGATCGTATCCACCTCGGGGTCTTTGAGCGGGATGAGCTTCTTGAGCTCGCTGACGCGCACGTTGGGGTCGGCGTCCTTGAGGCCAACCTTCACGTCCTTGATAATCTTGAAGGAGGATTCCTGCTGCGCGCGCGAAACCTGGTCGTCGACGCCGGGCACGACCTTCCCCTGGTGCATCATCGGGTTGGAACTGAGCGCGCTGCCCATACCCTCGCCGCCGTATTGGGCGCGCGCTGCGCAGGGAAGCGCCAAAGCCGCGCCGAGAACGAACGCTGCAGGAAAAAGCCGGCGTCTAAACATTTCCCAGCCCTCCGCGATCGGACAAAATTATCGGGCATCATGGCGGGTATTGCAACCAAAATAGCGGCTCGAAGGGCGGTAATCGCGCCCTACGCAGTCGTTGCCGCGCTTTTAATCGCGAGCCCGGCCGCGCCTGCCGCGCCGACCATTGCGGCGACGCCCGCGCCGGCCATCCACGCCGCGCGAAAGCCCGCCCTTTCGGCCGAACCCATCCCGCTCCCCGACGGCGTGAAAGTCCCGGCATATAAGGCCGGGCCGCTCCCGTTCCACGACGGAGAACGGCTGGTATTCCAGGCATCGTGGCTGGGGATTCCAGCCGCCGACGCTAAAGTCGAACTGCATCGCGATCGCAAGCAACCCTCGATGTGGACCGCGGAAGTATGGGTTCAGACCAATCCGCTCGTGGACCTGCTGTTCAGGATGCGCGATTACGTGCGCGAGTCGTTCAGCGTGGGCACCCTTGCGCCCCACGACATGTACATCCGCCAGCACGAGAACCAGCGCTTCAACGAGTACCGGGTCTCCTTCGACCAGTCGGAAAGCCTCGTCACGCTGGTACAGGAGAATCACAAGGGCTCGCAGACGCGCAGGTTCATCTCGGCGAACCCCAGCGGGCCGATATCGGGCACCATGATGGCGCTCTCGCAGCCGCTTCAGCCGGGCGGACATCTGGCATTCGACGTCTTCACCGGCAGCTCGCGCTATGTATTCGATTTCGCAGTCGGCGATCACGAGCAGGTAAGCGTAAAGGCGGGATCGTTCGACGCGATCCGGCTCACGCCCGCAGTCGTCTATGAGAGCAACGGCAAGATGAGCAAATCCGGTCACGATACGCGCCTGTGGGTCAGCGCCGACCCCCGCCACCTCCCGCTTCGGGCCGAGGCGGCGGCTTTCATCGGCAGCGTGCGCGCGGATTTGGTCGAGATCGACGACGTCGCGAATCCCGCCGCCAAATGAGCCGGGCGTTTGATGCCGCTGGCAATCGCGCCCCCGGCGATGCAATGCTGGATGCGCCGCAACCCGGCGCGGGAGCATCAGTCATGGCCAAGAAACTGGAATTCTTCTTCGATTGCTCGAGTCCGTGGACGTACCTCGCTTTCACCAAGATCGAGGACATCGCCCGGCGTCACGGCGCGGAACTCGTCTGGAAGCCGTTCCTGGTCGGCGCCGTGTTCAACACGGTGAACCCGTCCGTGTACGAGTCGCGCACCAAGCCGGTCAAGGCCAAGAGCGATTATTACGGCAAAGACCTCCGGGACTGGGCGAACTTCTACGGGGTCAAAATCGGCAGTCCGACCGTGTTCCCGGTGAACCCGGTCAAGGCGATGCGCGGCGCATTCGTCGCGATCGAGCATGGGAAGATTTCGCCGTACTTGCGGCGCGCGTTCGAGAGCTACTGGGGCGAGAACCGGGACATCAGCCAGGACGACGTCCTGCGCTCCATCGTGCGCGAGGTCGGACTCGACGAGCGCGAGTTCTTCGAGAAGATCAATTCCGATCCGTACAAGGCGAAGCTGCGCGCCAATACCGATGAACTCATCGCGCGCGGCGGTTTCGGCTCGCCGACGATGTTCGTGGGCAATTCGATGTTCTTCGGCAACGACCGCCTCGTCCTGGTCGAGTGGGAACTCGACAAATAACGCGGCGCGTAATGCGCTCGCGCGCGGCCGGCTGAGTACTTCGCCAACAATTGGCATGGCTGCGCAGACGATGCCCGACCGGATCCGCGCGTTCATCGCGGTCCGCATGAGCGATGCCGCCGAGGCCGCGCTAGCGGACTTCATCGCGGAACTCCGCTCGCCGGACGACGGAATCAAGTGGGTGCGCCGCTCCAACCTGCACGTGACGCTCAAATTCCTGGGCCCCGCGGTCCAGCTCACGGCGATCGAGCCGCTGGCCGGCGAACTGCGCTCGATCGCGAGCGCGACTGAGCCGTTCGAATTTCGCGCGCGCGGGGTTGGCGGTTTCCCCGACCTCGCGCGCCCGCGAGTGATTTGGGCGGGACTTATCAGCGACAGACTTGCGCCGCTCGCCGAGCGGGTCGAGCAGGCCGCCGCTACTTGCGGGTTCGAGCGCGAGTCGCGTCCGTTCTCGGGCCATCTCACGATCGGACGGGTGCGCAGCCTGCGCGGATACCGCGCGACGCGGGCGCGGCTCGAGGCGGCCCGCGAACGCGATTTCGGCGTCTCGCGCGTGGACTCGATGACTCTGTATCGGAGCGTTCTTGCGCCCGAGGGATCGATTTACGAAGCGCTCGCCACGTTCGTGTTCCGCCCCGCCGCCTGAGTCCAAGGCCCGCAGGCGACCCCCATCGCGCGGACCCCCGTCTGAACGTTATTGTGAGAGGACTCTCTTCGGAGTATCCAAGACCCGCAGGGGGCAGGACATTCGATGGTGCAGGAGATCAAAAGCAAGGCGCTCGACCTGGCGCTCAGCCAAATCGAGAAGCAATTCGGCAAAGGCTCGATCATGAAGCTCGGCGAGCAGGCCGTCGACGCCAACGTCGCCGCGATCTCGACCGGCTCGCTCGGCCTGGATATCGCGCTCGGCGTGGGCGGGCTCCCGCGCGGCCGCGTGGTCGAGATCTATGGCCCGGAATCGTCGGGCAAAACCACGCTTGCGCTCGAGTGCATCGCCGAGGCGCAGAAGGCGGGCGGAATCGGCGCATTCATCGACGCCGAACACGCGCTCGACGCCAATTACGCTCGCAAGCTCGGCGTTAACGTCGAAGACCTCCTGATCTCGCAACCCGACAATGGCGAGCAAGCGCTCGAGATCGCCGAAACCCTGGTCCAGTCGGGCGCAATCGACGTGCTCGTGATCGACTCGGTCGCGGCGCTGGTGCCGCGCGCGGAGATCGAGGGCGAGATGGGCGAGCCGCAGATGGGCTTGCAGGCGCGGCTCATGTCGCAGGCGTTGCGCAAGCTCACCTCGATAATCGCGCGCTCGCGGACGATCGTGATCTTCATCAATCAGATCCGGATGAAGATCGGCGTGATGTTCGGAAACCCGGAGACGACCACCGGCGGCAACGCGCTGAAATTTTACTCCTCGGTGCGAATCGACATCCGGCGCATCGGCACCATCAAGAGCGCGCAGGAAGTGATCGGCTCGCGCACCAAGGTCAAGGTCGTCAAGAACAAGGTCGCACCGCCGTTCCGCGAGGCCGAGTTCGACATCCTCTACGGCTCGGGCATCTCGAAGGAAGGCGAGCTGGTCGATCTCGGCGCCGACCTTGGAGTCATCGAGAAGCTCGGCGCGTGGTACTCATACGACGGCGAGCGAATCGGACAGGGGCGCGAGAATGCGCGCGACCTGCTCAAGGCCAATCCCAAGCTCGCCGATGAAATCGAGCTAAAGGTTCGCGCCAAGGTCGGCGCCCGCCCGGTCGCCCTGCCCGCGTCAGCCGCAGTCGAGGAGGAAGAGGCGCCCACGGAGCGCGCTTCTGCGCCGGCCCCGGCGAAAAAGAAGGGATAGACGCGCGCGCCGTTTCGCATTCGCGCGCGGACAATCGAAATTACTATCTGGCGGCGGGATGCTGCCAGACCGGAGAGTTCGCCGCACGCCGCACCGATGTCAGTCGCATCGCGACGCGATCAACTGCGCCGGCCTTCGACCGCGCCGGGGCGCGCGGGTGGCGACGGCGCAATCCAATCCAGGTAGCCAAGCACCATCCTCTCCGCTCCGCGCCCGGGCTTACCCTTGAAGTCCAGCAGCTTGCTCATCGTGAGCGTGAACCCGATGCCGTTGAGCAGCCAGCCCGCGGCATAGCCATCGACCTCGCCCCGGATGGTTCCTTCTTTCTTCGCCTGCGCGACGAGGCCGGCAAGAAACTCGACGTACGCCGAGTGGTTCTTGCGCAACTGGCGGGCGATGTCGGCATCGTCGGACTCCGCCAGCGCCTGGAACTGAAGCTTCAACTCATCGCTGTGCGTCTGCACCGCTTCCAGGTAGCTCTTCCCGATTCGCCTGAGCGCCTCGCCCGCGCCGGCCTCCTCGGCGGCCGCTGCCTTCCACTGCTCCAGGATGCGCTCGCCGATGCGGCGCAGAATCCGGATGAACAGATCCTTCTTGCTGGGGAAATACTTGTAGATGGTGGGCTCGGCGATGCCCGCTTCCGCGGCGATCTCCGCCGTGCCCGCCATCCGGAAATTCGAGCGGGCAAACGCGCGCGCTGCCGCGTGCAGGATCTGCAACTCGCGCTCTTTTGCCGGGAGGCGCTTGCGTGGGGCCCGCGTACTCATCTCAGAGCTTATCGGGCCGCGCACCAGTCCACGCCCAAGGTCGTCAGCCCTTGGCCAATCCTAGCACGCGCTCCCCGATGATGTTGCGCTGGATCTCGCTGGTCCCGCCTGCGATCGTCAGCGCCCGCGATGCGAGCATCCGGTACGACCATCGGCCGCGGTCGATGCCGAAGGGCGCGCCGGAATCGAGCGGCGCGTAGGCCCCGAGCAGCTCCATCGCGTACGAGTTGAGCCGCAGATTGAGTTCGCTTGCGCCGAGCTTCAGGATCGAGCCCTCCGGCCCCGGCGGCATCCCCTTGAGTTGCCGCGTCAGTTGCCGGAATTCCGTGTAGCGGAGCGCCTCCGCCTCGCACGCGAACTGCGCGATCCGATGCCGCACCGCCGAATCGTCCCACAAACTCGCGCTGCCGCGCGGCAATCCCTTCGCGAGCACAGCCAGGTCCTTGACCGCGTCGGCCATGCTCAGGCCCGCGCCGATCGAGGAGCGCTCGAACATCAGCGTGGTAATCGCAACCTGCCAGCCCTGGTTCTTTTCCCCGACGAGGTTTTGTTTCGGGACCTTGACCTCATCGAAAAACATCTCGTTGAAGTTGGCGTCGCCGGTGATTTGCTTGAGCGGCCTGACGGTAACCCCCGGGCTGTGCATATCGACGAGCAGGTAGCTGATGCCGCG
Source organism: Binataceae bacterium (SeqCode) (assembly GCA_035626155.1). Lineage (GTDB taxonomy): Bacteria > Desulfobacterota > Binatia > Binatales > Binataceae > DASPOF01. The sequence continues at coordinate 12,695 of DASPOF010000089.1, read as the reverse complement.
ATGCTTGGGCGCGTCGGGATCGGTGCGGCACAGCAGGATGCACCAATCGGCGTGATGGGCATCCGTGGTCCACACCTTCTGCCCGCTCACCACGAAGTAATCCCCCGACTCGATCGCGCGGGTGGTCAGGCCGGCTACGTCGGACCCTGCGTTGGGCTCCGAATAGCCCTGGCACCAGATTTCGTCTGCGGAGAGAATCTTGGAGACGTGGCGGCGCTTCTGCTCCTCGGTGCCCCAGCGGATGAGCGTCGGCCCGACCATCCCGATGCCGATCGTATTGACCAGTTGAGGGCGGGCGGCGCGCGCCTGCTCGCGATTGAAGACCACCTGCTGGGAGAGCGTCGCGCCGCGGCCGCCGTACTCTTTGGGCCATCCGATCCCGATCCAGCCGCCGGCGTTCATGCAGCGATGCCACCTTAGCCGCCGCTGCCAGTCGTCCTCGCCCGGCTGCTCGGTTGCCGGGTTGGCGGCGAGCCATTCGACGAACTCAAGCCGCAAGGCCTCGTCCTCGGCGCTGAATTGAAAATCCATGGCGGCCTCCTTAGTGAGTGATTACTCACTAACCTAGGGCCGCGCGCCTCCCGAGTCAAGCGAGGCTCGCGGAACTCCGGCCGCCCAAAACCCAGGGCGGCCAATCCCCTTACGCACGCCGGCACGATGCGCGATAATTGGCGTATGCGCCGCCATCCGCCCGCCGCGACGGAAGTGGGCATCCGATGCGTCCTCGGCTAGTATGACGGTTCCTATGCGCTGGACCACCGCGAACATCCGCCAATCGTTCCTCGACTTCTTCAAGGAGCGCGGCCACACGATCGCCCCGTCGGCGGCGCTCATTCCGAAGGGCGACCCGACCCTGCTGTTCGTCAATGCCGGGATGGTGCCGTTCAAGGATTATTTCCTGGGCGTGCGCACGGCGCCCGATGCGCGGGTGGCCGATTGCCAGAAGTGCCTGCGCATCTCGGGCAAGCACAACGACCTCGAGGCGGTCGGCCGCGACACGTATCATCACACGTTTTTCGAGATGCTCGGGAACTGGTCGTTCGGCGATTACTACAAGGAGGAGGCGATCCGCTGGCACTGGGACCTCATCACCAGGGTCTGGGAAGTCGACCCGAAGCTGCTCTGGGCGACGGTGCACAAGGATGACCAGGAGGCCGAGGACATCTGGCTCAAGCTCGGCGTGCTGCCCAAGGAACGAATCCTCCGCTTCGGCGACAAGGACAATTTCTGGGAGATGGGCGATACCGGGCCATGCGGCCCCAACTCCGAGATCGACATCGATCGCGGTCCCGCCGCGTGCAACGGAAGTCCCCATCGCGGGGTCGCGTGCGCAGTGAACGTGGACGGATGCTCGCGGTTCATCGAACTGGGCAACCTGGTCTTCATCCAGTACAACCGCGACTCCGCCGGGGCGCTGACGCCGCTGCCGATGAAGTGCGTCGATACCGGGACGGGCCTGGAGCGCGTCGCGTCGGTGCTGCAAAGTTTCGAGACCGGCCGCCTGCTCGGCAACTACGATATCGATCTGTTCCAGATGATCATCAACGCGATCGAAAGACAGGTCGTGATAGCCCAGCCGAAGGCGCCGGCGAGCCCCACGCCGGTTATTTCTGCTTACGGTTCGCAGGAATGGTCGGACGTTTCATATCGAGCAATCGCGGACCACGCGCGAGCCGTCTGCTTTCTCATCGCCGAGGGCGTCGTGCCCGGCAACAGCGACCGGGAATACGTGCTGCGGCGTCTCATCCGGCGGGCGGCGCGCCACGGCAGGTACCTGGGACTGAAGCGGCCGTTTCTGTCCGACGTTTGTTACGCGGTCCGCGTCGCGATGGGCGACGCCTACCCGGAACTCGCGGAGCGCTCCGCGCACATCACGAAAGTGGTGCGCGAGGAGGAATCGCGGTTCGGCGAGACGCTCGATCGCGGGCTGGAGCTGATCGAGGATGAGCGCGCGCGGCTGAAGAAAATCGGAAGCCGCACGCTGCCCGGCGATCTCGCGTTCAAGCTTTACGACACGTACGGATTCCCGCTCGATCTGACCGAGGATGTCCTGCGCAACGATGGAATCGAGGTGGACGTGGCCGGCTTCAACCGGCTGATGGACGAGCAGCGCGAGCGCGGCCGCGCGGCGCGCGCCGGCGAGGCAGGCGCGCCCGAGATCGCGCTTGCGGCCGGAACCTCATCGAGATTCATCGGGTACCACCGCTACGAGGCCGATTCCGAGATGCTTGCCGTCCAGCCCGGCGAGGACGGCACGATGGCCCTGGTGGCCGCCGAGACGCCCTTTTATCCCGAGGGCGGCGGCCAGGTGGGCGACCGCGGCGTGATCGAGGCCGCATCCGGCGCGCTCATCGAGGTAATCGACACCCGCAAGCACGACGGTGCGATCGTTCACGTCGGGCGGCTGCTTCGCGGCGAAGCGGGCGAGTTCGAACCCGGCGCCCGCGTGACGCTCAAGGTCGATCGCATCCGGCGCGACGCCGCGATGCTCAACCATTCCGCAACGCACATCCTCCACTATGCGTTGCGCGACGTGCTCGGCACCGCGGTGCATCAGGCTGGCTCGCTCGTGGAGCCGGCGCGGCTTCGCTTCGACTTCACCCATCGCGGACCGGTCTCCGGCGGCGCGCTTGCGACGATCGAGGAGGAGATCAACGCGCGCATCCGCGAAAACGCCCAAGTCACCACCGACGAGATGGCATACGACGATGCGATCAAGGCGGGCGCGCTCGCATTCTTCGGCGAGAAATACGGCGACCGCGTTCGCGTCGTCCGGATGGGCGACTTCTCGATCGAGCTGTGCGGCGGAACCCATGTGAGCCGCACCGGCGACCTGGGATTCTTCAAGCTCGAGGCCGAGGCCGGCGTGGCCGCCGGAGTGCGGCGAATCGAGGCCGCAACCGGCCAGGGCGCGCTCGAATCCATCCGCCGTCAGGAGAAGATCCTCGATGAGATCGCGGGCAAGCTCGGCGCGCGCGATGCGGCGGCGATCGAACGGCTGGAGCGGATTCTCGCGCGGGAGAAGGAACTCGAAAAAAAGCTCCGCGCACTCGAACAGAAACTGACGGCGGGAGATGGCCGCGCCGCCGGCGAGCAGGTGAGCGTCGCGGGCGGGATCAAGGTCGTCACCCTGCGCGCCGACGGCGTGGAGCCGCGCGCGCTGCGCGAGATGGCGGACCGGCTGCGCCAGAAGCACGGCTCGGCGGTGGTCGCAATCGGCTCGGCGCTGGACGAGGGCAAGGTCGCGCTGCTGGTCGCGGTGACGCCCGATCTCGCCGGGCGCGCCAAGGCGGGCGAGATCGTCCGGCAGATAGCCCCGATTGTCGGCGGCTCCGGGGGCGGACGTCCCGATCTGGCGCAGGCGGGCGGCCACGACGCATCGAAGCTCGACGAGGCGCTCGCCCGCGTGGCATCGCTGCTCGGATGAGATCGCGCCTGCTCCCCTTGCAGCCTTCCAGCCGCGCGCCACCCACTTTCAATAGAACGCCGAAAAGGATTACCATTGATTCTCGCTGCCGGACCGAACCGATCGCGATGGGCGGCGTGAAAACAAGTTCAATCAGCACTGCGAGAGGCCAGGCGATTTCCCAGTCAGTCACCGAAGATTCGCTCGAACTCCATTTCGACGATCCTCGCCTCTTCACTGACCTGCTCGGCCAGCACGACGTGCATGTCCGCACGCTCGAGCAGTCGCTGGGGGTCCGGATCGGCGTGAGCGGAACCTCGCTGCGGATTTCCGGACCGCACTCCGAGCAGGCGCTCGCCGGCAAAGTCCTCGGCGAGGTCTACGATCTCCTCAAGCGCGGCTACCCGGTCTATCCGGGCGACCTCGAATACGCGATCCGGATCCTGCGCGCGGATCGCAACGCGCAGCTCAAGGACATCTTCCTCGACACCGTTTACGTCTCCGCGCACAAGCGCGTCATCTCGCCCAAGAGCGTGAACCAGAAGCTCTACATCGATGCGATCCGTTCGCACGATATCGTCTTCGGGATCGGCCCCGCCGGCACCGGCAAGACGTACCTTGCGATGGCGATGGCGCTCGCATCGCTGATGAAAAACCAGGTCACGCGGATGGTGCTGTGCAGGCCCGCGGTCGAGGCGGGCGAGAAGCTCGGCTTCCTGCCCGGCGATCTGGCGGAGAAGGTGAACCCTTATCTGCGCCCGCTCTACGATGCGCTGCACGACATGGTCGATTTCGACCGCGCGCGCCGGATGCTCGAGCGCGGGACGATCGAGGTGGCGCCGCTCGCGTTCATGCGCGGGCGCACTCTCAACGACTCATTTGTCATCCTCGATGAGGCGCAGAACACGACCTCGGAGCAGATGAAAATGTTCCTCACGCGCCTGGGCTACAACTCCAAGGCGGTCATCACCGGCGACATCACGCAGATCGACCTTCCAACCGGCAAGCTGTCGGGCCTCAAGGAGGCGCGCACGGTTCTGGGCGCTACCGAGGGGATCGCATTTGTCTATTTCACCGAGCGCGACGTCGTACGCCACCGGCTGGTGCAATCGGTGATCGCCGCCTACGAGTCTTTCAGCCGGGAGGGTGGGGCTGTGCCGCCCGACGGCGCCGGCAAATCACAGGACTAAGCCGCGTGCCGGTCGTGCTCCGATGTAAGACGGTCCGCGGCCGCCCGTGGGCGCGCGCGCTCAGCATCGATGCCGAGCGGCTGATGCGCGCGGCGCGGCTCGACCGCTGCGAGCTGTCGGTCCTGCTGGCCGGTGACCGCACGGTTGGCGCGCTCAATCGCGAATATCGCGGCGAGGATCGGCCCACCGACGTGCTCTCTTTCTCGCAGCTCGAGCAAGCGGGCCGCAGCGCCCTCGATCCGCACGCCGTAGAGAACTGCCCGGGACAGCTTCTCGGCGACGTGGTGATTTCGATCGATACCGCGCTTGCCCAGGCGCGCGAGTTGGGCGTAAGCCCGCGCGCTCGCCTGCGGACTTTGCTGATACACGGCCTGCTGCACCTCATCGGCTACGACCACGAACGATCCGCCGCCGATGCACGCCGGATGTTCGCGCGCGAGCGCGAGCTTGCGGCGCAACTTAAGCCGGCGCCGGCCAGGACGCCAGCCGAGGCGCCTGTGAAGACGCCGCGAAACGCACGGCCCGCCAAATCGCGAGCGGGCGACCTCTCGCGCTACGGCGCGGCCCGCCGCGCGCGAGGAGGGAACCGGTGAGGCCGGTACCATCGCATCTGGCGTCGGCCGCGATGCTGACGCATTTCACGCGCGCATCGGAGACCGCGCGGGCGATCGACAACCTCATCTCGATCCTGAGGACCGGGGTAATCCGCGGCGGCCGGCGGATGGTTCGCGGCGGAAAGCCTGCGGTGTGCATGTTCGACGTTCCGCTCGCGGAATTGCGCACGCTGCTGGTGCGGCGCAATCGCCGGCGCTACCAACCGTTCGGGATCGCAGTGGACCGCCGCTATGCCTTCAGGATGGGCGCGCGCCCGGTCATTTACATGCCGTGGCGCGAGGCCCGCGACGTTCTTCCCTCCGCCGAGTTCTGGCGGGTGGTCAACATGGAATACGATCGCACGCCGCCGATCGACTGGAGTTTCGAGCGCGAATGGCGCGTGCGCGGAGACCTGCCGATCCCCGAGCGCCTGTGCGCAGCGCTGGTCGAGACCTGGCGCGATGCCGACGAGATTTACGACCGCTTCGCGGGACGGCCGCCCTGCGCCGGCGTGATTCCGCTCAGCGAGTTGTTTGGCGCGCCGTGAGGATCTCATCGAACATGCTGGCGCGCGGCGCGCTCGCGATCGCAAGCGGACTCGCGCTCGCGCTCGCGTTCCCGAAACTCGACTTAAGCCTGTTTGCGTGGGCCGCCTTCGTCCCGCTCTTCTATGCAATCGAGGACGAGCCGCTCGCGCGCGTGTTCGGATGGGCGTGGCTCGCCGGCTTCGCATTCTACCTGGGCTCGCTCTACTGGATCCCGATCCCGCTTCACGATTTCGCGGACGTCCGGATGGAGTTCGCGATTGTGCCGGCGCTGCTGCTCGCCGGTGTGCTCGCGCTGTACTCGGGATGCGCGGTCTGGTGCGGCGCGTACGTGACGCGCCGGCTTGCCATCCCGATCGTCGTGACGATGCCGATTGCGTGGACCGCCGCGGAATGGCTTCGGAGCTTTTTCCCGGTCGGATTCCCGTGGAACCTCGTTGGTTACGCCGCCTATCGCCATCTCGAGCTGATCCAGTTCGCCGAGTTCACGGGCGTTTACGGGGTCTCGGCGCTGATCGTGTTTTTCAACACGGTCGTCTATGTGGTGCTCTTTCGCCGCGCCAGCAACCGGCTTCAGGCGGTAAGTCTCGGCGCGCTGACCGCGCTCCTGGTGATTCTGATCGGCTTCGGAAGCTGGCGGATACAGGCGCTCAAGCGGATGGCGCCGCGCGGAGAGTTCCGGGTCGCGATGGTGCAGGGCAATATCCCGCAATCGCTCAAGTGGGATCCGAATTTTCTGCCGCAGAGTTTCAAGGTCTATCAGGATGAAACCGCGTTCGCTGCCAGCCGCGGCGCGGACCTGGTCGCATGGCCCGAAGCGGCGGCGGCATTCTTCTTTCAGCCCGAGGATCGTTATCCCGCCGAGTTCCAGGGCGACGAGGCGTATCGCGATGCGCTGCTTCAGCTCGCGCGCACAACCGGCGATCCGATCCTGTTCGGCGCGCCCACGCTCGCCGAGCGCGACGGGCAACTGGGCTTCTACAATCGCGCCTACCTGGTGTCCGGCGCGGGCCAGGTGGTGAGCCATTACGACAAAATCCAACTCGTCCCGTTCGGCGAGTACGTACCCGCAAGCGCAATCCTGGGATATTTCGTCAATCGCGTCGTGCACGGCATCGGCGACATGATCCCCGGCGCGGAGCAGACGCTTTTCCCGCTGAAAGGGGCGCGCCTGGGCATCCTCATCTGCTACGAGAGCGTCTTTCCCGATCTCACCCGCCGCGAGGTCCAGCGCGGCGCCGACGTGCTGGTCAATATCACCAACGACGCGTGGTACGGGCGAAGCTCGGCGCCATACCAGGCGCTGGCGATGGCGGCGGTGAGGTGCGCCGAGACCAAGGTGCCGATGATCCGGGTGGCGAACACGGGGATCAGCGCGATCATAACGCCGACCGGCGAGATCACGGCGCGCACGCCGCTCTTCAAGCGCGGCACCGAGATCGAGACCGTCGCGTGGCGTCCGATGCGCACCGTTTACACGATCGTCGGGGACCTGTTCGCCGAGATTTGCTTCGCGCTCGCCGCAATCGGGATCGCGCTGGGGCGGTTGCGCCCGCGCAGCCCGAAGCCCGCCGAAACCATGCTCAAGAAAATCGCAACCGCAAACGGCCGCGCCCGCTAGCGCCGCGGGCGCGCCGCCCTTATTTCCGGAGCGCCCGTATGACAGAATATGGATGCGGGGCGCGCGCGGCGCGCTTACCGGGTGAGGTGACACTTCCACATGCTCAGCGAGATCAGACAGCAGCTTTCCGAGTTCGAGCAACGCGCCGAAAAGCTCGGGAGGCGTCTTTGACGTCCCGGCACTCCGCACTCGCCAGAACGAGCTTCTCGAACAATCGGCCAAACCGGATTTCTGGGATCGCCCGGATGCCGCGCAGGCCGCACTCAAGGAACAGGACCAGATAAAGGACCAGCTCGCCGGTTTCGAGCGCCTGCTCAAGCGCCTCGAGGAGTCCGGCGTGTTCCTCGAGATGGCCGAAGAGGAAGGCGCCGAGGACAGCGAGGCCGCCCGCGAGGCTGCCGCCGCCCTGGCGCAGGCGCGCACCGAACTCGATTCCCAGGAACTGCGCGTGATGCTCGGCGGCCAGTACGATCGCCTCGGCGCGATTGTCTCGATCCATCCCGGCGCCGGCGGCATGGAGGCGCAGGATTGGGCCGAGATGCTGCTCAGGCTCTATCTGCGATGGGCAGAGCGCCGCGGCTACAAGACCGACCTCGCCGACCTCCAGCCCGGCGAGGGCGCCGGCATCAAGAGCGCGACTTTCACCGTCGAGGGCGATTGGGCCTACGGTTATCTCAAGGCCGAGGCGGGCATCCATCGGCTCGTCCGCATCTCGCCTTACGACGCGGCCGCGCGGCGGCACACCTCGTTCGCATCGGTGTTCGTTTTCCCCGCGATCGACGAGAAGGTCGAAGTCGTGATTAATCCCGCCGACCTGAGGGTCGATACGTTTCGCGCCTCGGGCGCCGGCGGCCAGCACGTGAACAAGACCGACTCCGCGGTGCGCATGACGCACATCCCGACCGGCATCGTCGTGAGCTGCCAGAACGAGCGCTCGCAGCACAAGAACCGCGCGATGGCGATGAAGATTTTGCGCGCGCGGCTGTTCGAGCTCGAGGAGCGCAAGAAGCGCGAGGAACTCGAGAAGTTCAGCAAGGACAAGAAGGAAATCGCGTGGGGCAGCCAGATCCGCTCCTACGTGCTGCAGCCCTACCGGATGGTCAAGGATCATCGCACCGGGGTGGAAATCGGCAATACCGATGCCGTCCTCGATGGCGCCATCGATCCGTTTATCGAGGCCTACCTTATGGGTGTGCGCAAGGGCGACGCGGAGGCCGTCCCGGCCTAGCGGTTCGCCTCATCGGGATGCGCATTGCGGTTGCGTTCGCCTCCGGGCGCGGGCAGAGTTGCATTACGAAACGGTCAGCGCGGCCCTCTCATCGCCGCGCAAGGAGCCGCAGATGATCGACCTTTATTTCTGGCCAACTCCGAATGGGTACAAGATTTCCGTCATGTGCGAGGAAGTCGGCCTCAAGTACAACGTGATCCCGATCAACATCGGCAAGGGCGACCAGTTCAAGCCCGAGTTCCTCAAGATCAGCCCGAACAACAAGATGCCCGCGATCGTGGACCCCGACGGCCCCGGCGGAAAGCCGATCGCGATCTTCGAGTCGGGCGCCATCCTGATGTACCTGGCCGAGAAGACGGGCAAGCTTATGCCGTCCGACACGCGCGGGAAATACAACGTCATCCAGTGGCTGATGTTCCAGATGGGGACGGTCGGACCGATGCTCGGACAGGCGCATCACTTCCGCCGCTACGCGCCCGAGCAGCTCCAGTACGCGATCGACCGCTACACCAACGAGGCCAAGCGAATCTACAACGTGATCGAAAAGCGCGTCGGCGAGGTGCCGTACCTGGCGGGCGAATACTCGATCGCAGACATCGCAACTTACCCCTGGCTCGTCCCGCACAATATGCAGGGCCAGAACCTCGACGACTATCCGAATCTCAAGCGATGGTACGAGGCGATTCGCGCACGTCCGGCCGTGCAGCGCGGGTTCGCCGTGATGGGTGATGAAGTCGCGCGGTCGCGCGCGCAAACGCAGGCGAAGCCGGAGGACGACAAGGAGCGCTGGAGCAACCTGTTTGGCTCCAAGCAGTACGAGCGGCACTAGAGCCTGAGTCTAGCCGTTACGGCCCAGCGCGGCGGTCCAGACGCGGCGCACCTCGGCGCGAAGCTCCTCCAGCGTCCCGTCGTTGCGTATGACGACGCTCGCGTAGCGCATGCGCTCCTCGTCGGGCAGTTGCACGCGGATGCGCGCCTCGGTCTGCTCGGGCTTCATCCCGCGGTCGCGTTCGACGCGCTCGATCACGCGCTCGCGCGATGCGGTCACGAGCCAGATCTCGTCGAAGAGCGGAATCCAGTTCGCCTCGATCAGCACCGCGGCCTCGATCACGATTGGTTTTCGCTCGCCGCCCGCGCGCAGCTCCCGGACCATCTCTTTCATGCGATCGAAGGTCTTGGGCCACACGATCGCGGTGAGCTTGGCCAGGATTGCGGGATCGGCAAACACGATCGGCCCGAGCTTCCTGCGATCGATCGTTCGGTCGGGTGCGACGATCTCCGTTCCGAACGTCGCGATGACCGCATCGTAGGCCGGTCCGCCCGGCGCGTAAGTGGACTGCGCGACCTTGTCCGCATCGATGATCGGCGCGCCCAGCTCCGCGAGCATTTTCGAAACCGCGCTCTTGCCCGACCCGATTCCCCCAGTGACTCCGATTGTGAGCATCGCATTCTCCGCCGGGAACGCGGCGATCATCCCCGGCTCGCCGCCGCGGACGCCCCGCTCCATTGCTGCAGGTCGTAGAGATGGTTGAAGTAGCCGCCCCGCGCGCGCAGCTCGGCAAATGTGCCTTCTTCCTCGATCGCGCCGTCGCGCAGGACCAGGATCCGGTCGGCGCTCTGGATGGTGCTGAGGCGATGCGCGATCACGAGCGTGGTCCGGCCCCGCATCGCCTCCTCCACCGCCGCCAGCACGAGCGACTCGGTCTCCGCGTCGAGCGCGCTGGTCGGCTCATCCATGATGAGTATCGGCGCATCCTTCACCAGTGCGCGCGCGATCGTGACGCGCTGCGCCTCGCCCTCGGAGAGAGTGTGGCCGCCGGGTCCGACCTCTTCGTCGAAGCCGGCCGGAAGTTTGGCGAGCACGGGGCCAAGCCGCGCCATCTCCGCCGCCCGTTCGATCTGTGCGTCGGTCACGCCGGGCTTGCCGAAGGCGATATTCAGGCGCACCGTATCGGCGAGCACGAGCGGCGGCTGCATCACCATCGAGATATTTCCCCTGAGCGATGCGAGCGTGAGATCGCGGATGTCCCGGCCGTCGATTCGCACCGCTCCCTGCTGCGGATCGTAGAAGCGTGCGAGCAGGCTCGCCATCGTGGTCTTCCCCGCGCCGCTCGGCCCGACGATTGCGATCTTCTCGCCCGCCCGCGCCTTGAAGCTGATTCCTTTTAGCACCGGCCGCCCGGGTTCGTAAGCGAAGACCACCCGGTCGAATTCGATATCGCCGCGCGCGCGGTCCACCGGACGCGCGCCGGGACGATCCTTGATTTCGGGATCGATGTCGAGCAGCTCCAGGCATCGCCTGAGCCCCGCCTTCGCGCCCTCGACCTGCCCGTAGGTCTGGAAGATTTGATTGATCGGCGCATAGAGCGACGCGAGGTAGGTGATGAACACGATCAACTCGCCCACGGTGAGCTCGCCATCGAGCACGTGGCGCGCGCCCAGATAGATGACCAGCGCCGTGCCGAGCGCGGTCATCGCATTGACCGCCCCGGAATAGAGCGTCTGGTAGGTGTAGAGGCGCAGGTTCTCGCCGAGGCTCTCGGCGCTCGAGGCGACAAACTCGCGCTGCGATTCCGGCTCCCGCGTGAACGCCTGCACGACGTGGATCGCCGACAGCGCTCGATGCGCGACGGTGTACAGGCGGCTCTCCTTGGCGCGGGCGCCGCCCGCCACGGCCTCGATCCGCCCGCTGATCGATGCGATCAGCCCGAACAGCATCGGCACGACCAGCAGCGCAACCAGCGTGAGCTCCGCGTCCATCTTCACCATCACGGCGAACATCCCGGCGAGCAGCGCGAGCGATGACAGCACCGGGAACAACCCGTTCATCGCGATCGTCTGCACGGAGAACGTGTCGTACGTGATCCGCAGCATCAGGTCGCCGATCGCGCGCCTGCGATGGAACGAAAGCGACAGGCGCTGGAGATGATCGAACAGGCGGGCGCGCAGATCGTTCACCATCCGCTGCCCAATCGAGATGGTGAGATAGTTGTTGAGGACGTTGACCAGCCCGCTTACGAGGTAGATCGCGACCATCGCGCCGCATGCCGCAACCAGCAGCGACGCGCGCTCCATCGCAGGGAACCAGCGGCTCGCAAGAGGCACGCCGCGCAGGACATTGTCGATGACCAGCTTAAGCGGCCAGGGCTTGAGCACCTCCGTCGCCGACGCCAGCAGCACGCCCGCCACCGCGACGGAGAGCCGCCCGGCGTACGGGCGCATCCTGCGCACCACCTCGGCGTAGAGCTTAAGCGCGCCCATCAGGCGGCCTCCGCACTGCCTTCACTTGCGGTCGCGCCAAGCTGCGGCGCAATCTCTCGCGCGGCGGCACGCAGGATTCCCGGCACCCTGCGGACCCTTCCCCAAGCCAACGCAGCCATCGCGATTGCGCCAAGCAGGATCGCGGCGGCGGATTCGCGGACATCGAGGCCGGCCGCAAGCAGCACCACGGCGACGATTGCGGCCGCGGCGAGCGCGCGCACCGGCGCCAGCCTCACGCGCCATCTCAGCGCGACTCGCCCGCGCTCCTGTCTGAGGGCGTTGAGCGGAACGCGAACCGCCGGAGCAACCAGCAGCTCGAGATCGTAGGATTGAAACCCGTCGGTCACCGCGACGGCCAGCCCGCGGCGCACCAGGCTCCCGCGGGCGGCATCCAGGAGCTTCGCATAATCGACCGGACGCCCGCCGTCCTCCACCGATGGGGAAAACAGCAGCGTTCCTCGCGGCTCCAGCCCCCGGCTCGCGACGCTATCCTCCGCCCCGGGCTCGCGCCGCCATTTGACCCGCTCGCGCGCCGCACTTCTGGTTATCGGACCGGCGAAATTCAGAATCGCAAGCCACAGCCGCGCGACCGGCCCGGAAAATCGCCTGTCGAGCGGCGCTCGGAGCGCGCCCGCAATTGCAGCGATAAAAGTTATCGCGGCTCCGGCTGCGCCGAGAACCGCGAGCAGCCGGCTCAGCAATCCGAAGACGATCAGAATGATCGATATTGTAACCCATTGAACCGTGAGCGGCAGCTCTGCGATCGGAGGCAGTCCGGCGGCGGGATAGACGGTCTGGAAGAGCCCCCGACCGAATGCGCCGTAATAGATGCGCGCGCCGCCGAACAGCG
>DASPOF010000088.1:0-11385 GCA_035626155.1 Binataceae bacterium (SeqCode) | reverse complement strand
ACGCACGGTCGTCCGGCTCGAATACGAGGCGTACGAGCCGATGGCGCTGGCCGAGATGCGCAAGCTCGCGCGCGAGGCGGGCCAGCGATGGAACATCGTCAGGATCGCGATTCGCCATCGCATCGGACGCGTCGATATCGGCGAGACCTCCGTCGCAATCGCCGTCTCGGCGGCGCATCGCGGCGAGGCCTTCGAGGCGTGCCGCTTCGCCATCGACCGGCTCAAGGAAATCGTGCCGATCTGGAAGAAGGAATATTTCGAGGGCGGCGAGGTCTGGATCGGCTGCCAGACTTCGCACCCGCCGGAGCCGCGCTAGGCCCAACCCCGGCGGACTCGCGGCGAAAACACCTCATTGACCGATCGGACAGCATTCGGTATCAACCGATTTATGCCTTTGGGTCAGACCTCAGTTGAAAAAATCATCCTGGCCGAGCCGCGGGGCTTTTGCGCCGGGGTGGACCGGGCGGTGGAGGCCGTACGCGGCGCGTTGCGCAATTACGGCCGTCCGCTCTACGTTCGCCATCAAATCGTGCACAACCGCTTCGTGCTCGAGGGGCTGGAAAAGGAGGGCGCCATCTTCGTCGAGAATCTCGACGAGGTGCCGGAAGGCCAGCGCGTGATTTTCAGCGCGCACGGCGTTGCGCCGAGCGAATGGGGGCGCGCTCACAATCGCAGCTTGCGCATAATCGATGCGACCTGCCCGCTCGTGACCAAGGTGCACCTGGAAGTCGAGCGCTATGCCAACGAAGGCCGCACCGTGATCCTGGTCGGCCACGCGGGCCACGAGGAAGTGAAGGGCACGCTCGGAGTGGCGCCCGGCAGAGTAATCCTGGTCGGGAGCGTCGAGGAGGCGCGCAGCGCCGAGGTCCCCGACCCGGCGCGCGTCGCGGCGGTCACTCAGACGACGCTCAGCGTCGACGACACGCGCGAGATCATGGAGACCCTCCAGCAGCGATTTCCCGCGCTGCTGACGCCCAAGACCGATGATATCTGCTATGCCACCCAGAACCGCCAGAACGCGGTAAAGGAACTGGTGGGCGTAACCGATGCGGTGCTGGTGGTCGGCTCCAAGCAGAGCTCGAATGCGAACCGGCTGGTGGAAGTGGCGCGCCAGCGCGGCGCGCGCGCATTCCTGGTCGATTCGCTCGCGGACGTGGAGCCGGCGATGCTCGAGGGCGTCCGTGCGCTCGGGCTAACTGCGAGCGCATCGTCGCCCGAATGGCTGGTCGAGGAGATCATCGCCGCGTTCGCGAGCCGCGGCGCCGGGGTCGAGCTTCTGAGCGTCGCCAAGGAGCGAGTGCATTTCCCGCTGCCGATGTCGGCGGAGTGACAGCAGTCCGCGCGCGCGATTCGAATCTGACTTGCCTGCGATTCCGCCCGTCCATCGGACGCCGAGTGAGCCGGGGGAGGGTAGCTTGCCGCGCGCCGCTCCGCAGCGCCCCCGTCGCCTTGACAATTTTGCAGCATTTCCTCAAGACTCGGTTCCATCACGAAGCCGCAAGAAGGAACAGTCTGATGCGAAGAGCGATTGCACGCTGGCTGGTCGTACCGATCCTGCTCACCGTTGCGCTGGCCAGTGGATGCCAGTCCGAGACCACGAAACATCTGTACAAGGCCGAGGACCTGTTCGAGAAGCGCGATTTGAAAGGCGCACAGCAGGAGCTCCAGCTTTCGATCCAGGCCGACCCCAATAATGCCGATGCGCACAAATCCCTGGCCCACGTCGATGAGTACCTGGGCGATCAGGAGGGCGCCGCGCGCGAGTTCGAGGCGGCATCGGCGCTCGACCCAACCGATCAAAAGCTCCTCCAGAAGGCGCGCTATTACAAAACCATCCAGGACCTCATCAAGGAGGCGGACAAGGCCGTCGATCAAATCAAGGCGGGCCAGGTCGCTGAGGGGATGGGTCAGTTGAGGGACATTCTGAAAGCGGCGCGGGTAAAGTATTTGCAGACCAAAGTGATGAAGGATCTCACCGATGTCCTGCCGGTTATCGCCCAGCAGGGCGACCAGCAGCTCAAGGACAAGAAGTTCGCCGATGCGTTCAAGACCTACGAGCAGGGCGTCGCCGGCTACATACTGCTCGCCCAGGCGCAGAACAAGCAGACGCTCGATCCCGCGGCTGATGCGCTCATTTTCTCGTTGAGCAGTGCGGCGGCGTCGGGTGCGACGCCTGATGCCTTGTCCCATGTGCTGGACGAAGTGTTGACCATCGATGAGCAAAACAAGGCGGCCAATATGGAGCTCGCGCAGGTTTACCTGCACCACAATCCGCCCGACTACGACACCGCCGCGGACCTCGAGGAGCGCGCGGGAGCGCCGGATGCGGACGTGAAGAAACTCCGCGACCAGGCCAAGCGCCATCACAAGGGCTAGCAGGCCCCCGCGGCGCTCGGCCGGAGGTGGGTAGCCGCTCTGGGCGCGTAGCCGGGTGCGGCGCGAACCGATTGGGAGGCCCGATGCGGCAGCGGAGCTATATCGCAGTCGAAGGGCCGATCGGAGTCGGAAAGACGAGCCTTGCCCAGGCGCTTGCGCGCGAGCTGAGCGCGCGGCTCGTTCTCGAAGACGCCGACAACAATCCGTTCCTGTCGCGCTTCTATGCGGAGCCCGACAAGTACGCGTTCCCGGCGCAGCTATATTTTCTGATCACGCGTTACAGCCAGCAGCGCGAATTGCTCCAGCAGGATCTGTTCGCGCAAGCGACGGTCGCCGACTACCTGTTCGCCAAGGATCGAATTTTTGCGGCCCTGAATCTGTCGCCCGACGAGATGTCGCTCTACGACGGCGTATACCGCCTGCTCGATTCGAAGATGGCGAAGCCGGACCTCGTCGTGTATGTGCGGGCGCGCGTCGAGGTGCTCGCCGACCGGCTGCGCAAGCGCAATCGCGATTTCGAGCGCAACATCAGCTACGAATATCTCGAGCGCGTCTCGGCCGCATACCGCGATTTCTTCTTCTATTACGATGAGGCGCCGCTGCTGGTCGTGGAAACGTCGGATATCGATTTCGTGGCCAATCCCGACGATCTCGCCGACCTGATCCGCGAAATCGATCGCGCCGGCCCCGGCACCCAATACTTCGTGCCGCGCAAGAACTGACGCGCCGGGCGCCTCCGGCGCCCGATCGCAATCATGCCCGGCGAGCGATCCGCGCCGATTCGAACGAATCGCGCCCGAACGGGGCCTGCGCAGGGTTATCTGGCATCGTGCGCCGTGTGGTATTAGAACGTCAAACCTTAGCCGAAGCTGAAGGGATCAGACGATGGCGAACAAAGTTGTGACAGACGAGGTACGAAAGCAGATCGGGAAAACCGGTGAGCCTCGCACCTACGACGTGGAGCGCGGCCACATCCGGCGTTTCGCCGAGGCGGTCGGCGACCCCAACCCGCTCTTCAACGACGAGTCGAAAGCGCGCAAGACGCGGTTCGGGGGGATGATCGCGCCGCCCACGTTTTACCGTACGATGGGCTCGCCGATTCCGCAGGTGGTGATGCCCAGCGCCGGAGCGGGGTTCCGCGCTCTCGACGGCGGCTCTGACTGGGAGTACTTCCTTCCGATCCGCCCCGGCGATCGGATCACCGCCCAATCGAAGGTGGCCGATATTCGCGAGGCGGAGGGCAGGCTCGGCCCGATGATCTTCATGGTGATAGAGACCAGCTACACCAACCAGTTCGGCGAGCTGTGCGCGACGCAGCGCTCGACGGGAATCCGGTACTGAGATTCGGAGGCGCCACGATGGCAAAGCAAATCTATTTCAATGACGTCGAAGTGGGCACCGAAATCGGCCCGCTCGAGAAGGACCCGACCACCCAGCAGCTCGTCAGATACGCGGGCGCATCCGGCGACTTCTACCAGATCCATTACGACAAGGATTTCGCGATCGCCAACAAGCTCCCGGGGGTGATCCTGCACGGCGCGCTGAAGAACGCCTTCCTTGCGCAATTGATGACCGACTTCGCCGGGGAGCTTGGATGGGTCCGCAAGGTCGGCGTCCAGTATCGCGGGATGGACCAGCCAGGCTCCAAGGTCCTCTGCAAGGGACGCGTGATCAAGAAGTACCAGGAGGGCGAGAACCATCTGGTCGACTGCGAGATCTGGCTCGAGAATGCGAAGGGCGAAAAGACCACGCCCGGCACCGCGACCGTAATTTTGCCAGTGCGCTGAGACGGCGCCGAAAGTCGCCAGCGATCGGCCTTCCTCCCCGCGCGGTCGCGTGGAGGAAGGCCGGCTTCATTTCTTGATCTCCGCTCTCTTCGGCGGAAGATAAGAGAGAAGGGAAAAGGGCGTTGAGAGGCCTGCTTCAACGCCCGGTTGGAGAGGGGCGATGCCCGTTCGGCGCGAGTTTGCACCGCGCTCGCTGGGCGCGGCCGACGTGAATGCCGGCCGCGTCGAGCCTCATTACGCACGAACGCTTGCGCGTCTTCTCGCCGCGCACGCGATGGCGGAAAAGCTGACCGCGTTCGGCTACGAGCGCGCGCTTGAGACGGTTCGCGATAACGCGCTGCGGCCGGCGATCGAGAAAAATTGCATCCAGGAGCGCGGGCACGCGCGGCTCCTCTATCGCGTGCTCGAGGAAATCGGAGTGAGCCAGCAGCTCGCCGATCGCTCGATGATCGCGGTCGTGAGGGCGCCGTCGTTCGAGGCGCCGATGTACTTCGCGCAGCACGCCGATGGCGAGCTCGATCTCCTGATGGCCAGCCTCGCGCTCGACACTGGAGGCCGGCTGATGATCGGGATCAATTACAAGGATTCCAGCTATGCGCCGCACGCGCGGGCGGCGGACTTGATTCTCGAGGAGGAAGCGGGCCACGACCTGTTCGCATCGGAGCAGCTCGCGATCGCGGCCGAGCGCTTCGGGCGAAAACGCGTGAACGCCGCCCTGCGCGCGTGGATCCCGCGCGCGGTGAATTTCTTCGGCCCGCCCGGCAGCGGCTTTAGCTACGATTGTCTCCGCTACGGACTCAAGGTGCGCGACAACCAGGAGATCGCCGACCTGTACCTCACGATGGTCGAGCGGAGATGCGACCAGCTCGGCCTTAAGATGCCCAGGCTCACGCGCGAGTACCCGCGCGCGGCGGCATCGTGATGCGCTCGGCTAGCGATGGTCCCTGAGCGCTCGCAGAGCCAATCCGCGCGCGACCGATGTGAATTCGTCGCCCATGCGGATGCGATCGGCGCCGAACCGCTCCACGAAAATCCTCCGCACCGCGGGCACGAACGATGAGCCGCCGGTCAGGAAGACGCTGTCGATCATCTCCGGCGTGACCGCGGCCGACGCCATCAGCCGATCGACACATCGCGCGATTTCCCCAAGCTGTCGCGCAATCCACATTTGAAACTCGCCGCGCCCGACCGCTTTGTCGATCGCGACCGGCCCATCGGCGAATCCGAAAACTGCGGACTCGCAGTCCGATAGCGCGACCTTGGCCGCCTCGACCGAGCGCGACAGGTAGTAGCCGAGGTCGTTGTCCACGATGTGGATGAACGCGGCGATCTTTTGCGGATCGAGCGCCTCGCTCTCAAGTTCGCGCAGGCGGCCCATCGTTGCGCGGGTCCGAAGCAGCGACAGATGATGCCATCGTTCGAGCTTCGTGTACGGCCAGGTCGGAACGGGAAGCACCATCCCGTAGGGCGAGCGGTAGCGCGAGCCGCGGCCAAGCTCGGGCGCGACCAGGTGATGCATCATCCGCCCATCGAAGGCATCGCCCGCGATCGCAACGCCATCGTTGCCAAGGATTTCGTAACCCGTTCCCGAGCCTGCGCGGCCGCGCGACGGGCTAAGGCGCAGGATCGAAAAGTCGCTCGTGCCGCCGCCGAAGTCCGCGATCAGCGCGAGTTCATCGCGCGTCATGCGCGCTTCATAGTCGAAGGCCGCGCCAACGGGTTCATACTCGAAGACGACCTCATCCCACCCGGCGCGGCGCACGGCCACATCCAGCCGCGCGCACGCCAGCTCATCGTCGGCCGCGGTGTCGGCGCTGGAGAAGTGCACCGGCCGGCCGACGACCACGCGCGGCCCAAGCGCGCCGAACTGCCGCTCGGCGGCCTCGCGCAGCGTCACCAGGATCGGAGCGATCAGATCGCCAAGCGTGTAATCCTCGCCCATGATGTCCGTCTTCTGGAACGTGCGGTCGGCGAGGAAAGACTTGAGCGACTGGATGAGCCTGCCGTTGCCGCCCGCGGCGAGGTATCGCCGGATCGCATCGTTGCCGACCGAAAGCGCAGCCTCAGTGCCGCCGGTCTCCTCGGGGGATTCGAAGAACAGAATCGAGCGGAACGTCTCGGTCGCGCCACCGTCGCGCGCCTCCGCGGCGAACTGCGCCAGGCGCGGAACCCCGTCGTCGCCGACCACGGCGATCGCGCTGTTGGTGGTGCCGAAATCGAGTCCGACCGCGCCGATCCGTTCGCTCATCGCGGGATGATCCCCATCGATAGAGAATCGGGGCGGCACGAATCCTTGTCAATGTTGTTCTTCCCGTATATTCTTACCAAACCCTTTGGATGACATTTCGAACGCGTCCACAGTTCGAACGAGGCGGGCCGTGATTGCGGCCCGTTTCATTCTCGCGGGGCATTATTCACTCGCGAAGGAGGACGGCGATGGCGCCAGAGATCACCGAGGATGAAGTCGCGCGGCAGTGGGACTTAAATGCGGACCTGTGGGCGGCGCAGGTGCGCCGTGGGTACGACAGTTACCGCGAGTATTTCAACAATCCCGCGATGCTCGAATTTATCGGCGATCTCGGCGGCCGCGACGTGCTGGACGCGGGATGCGGCGAGGGCTACCAGACGCGAATTCTTGCACGGCGCGGCGCGCGGATGACGGGCGTCGATCTTTCGCCGCGGATGCTCGAACTTGCGCGCGAGGAGGAGGCCAAGGCGCCGCTTGGTATCCGCTACGAGCGCACCTCGTTCACCAATCTCGCGATGTTCGCCGCCGAATCCTTCGACGCCGCCGTCTCATTCATGGCGCTGATGGACGGCCCCGATTTCCCGGCCGCGATGCGCGAGATCTTCCGCGTGCTGAAGCCCGGCGGGATGCTCGCGTTCAACATTCTGCATCCCTGCTTCGCCACGCGCGCGATGGGATGGATCCTCGATGAGTCGGGCCGCGAAATAAAGTTCACGGTTGCCGACTACTTCAACGGCGAATCGTGGGTCGATCGATGGAAGTTCACCAAGGCGCCCAACGCCGCGGAAGTGGAGGAGTTCGCGATTCCGTACTTCACGCGGACGCTCTCGGAGTACATCAACGCCGTCATCGGCGCGGGCTTTGTCCTGAGCGAGCTTCACGAGCCGCGCCCGACCGAGGATGCCTGCCGCGAGCATCCGTGGCTGCGCCGCTGGCGCGAGCACGTGTCGCTGTTCCTGTACGTGCGCGCATCGAAGCCCGCCCGCTGAGCCTCTCTGTCGCTTGCGCCGGGCGAATGCGTGATCGTCACTTCGCGCGGGCGAGGTAGGCCATCCCGGCTCGCGCGGGCGTGAGCTCGATTCCGAATTCCGCACGGAGCGGCTTGATGTCGCACGCGTTGTCGGCGGTTGCGAACGTCACCGCATCGCGCGAGAACATCGGCTTGGGAAGCCGCTCGGCGATCGCGCCGGCCGCGCGCATGAGCCCCTCAGGGACATGAACGATCGGGCGGCGATGGCCGGTGATCTCCATTATCAGCCGCATCATATCGTCGAACGTCATCAGGTCGGGGCCGCCCACCTCATAGACGCCGTTGCGTCCGCGTCCGGTCAGCGCGAGCGCAACGCACGCGGCCAGATCGTCGACGAGCACGGGCTGAATCTTTTGCCGTCCCGTGCCCGGCACCACACACACGGGCGCGAAGCGGAGCGCCCTGGCGAGGTTGCTCACCACCTTGTCGCCGGGCCCGTACACGAGCGAGGGCCTGAGGATGGTGTAGCCGAGCCCCGAGTCGCGAATCGCGCGTTCGGCGCGTCCCTTGTTGCGAAAGCCCGGATGAGCCGAGTTCTCATCGGCCGCGGCGCCGCTGATGTATATGAATTGCTCGATTCCGGCTTCCTTCGCGGCGGCGAGCATCGCGACCGTGCCGCCGAAGTCCACCCGTTCGAAGGTCAGGCCGCGGCGCGGATTCTCGACCGGATAACCGTCGAACTGGACGGCCATGATGACGGCGCGCGCGCCGGCCAGGGCGTCCTTCAGAGTGGACGGGTCGGTGACCTCGCCGCGAACGAATTGGGCGTCGATCGAGTCGAATTTTTCGCGCGCATTGGCCGGGTCGCGGCCGAGCACGCGCACCTTGATGCCCGCCATCGCGGCGAGCCTGCGTACGATTGCGCGGCCGATGAATCCCGAGCCGCCCGCTACTACGACGGTCTTCTGCTCCATGATGTTTGTAAAAAAACCCGGTGAGTCTCTAATACAGGTGACTGGTCGCGCCGCCGGTGACGAGGGCGAGCATAGCGTTGGTTCGCCCGGCTAAACCCGCTTTCGGCGGACGGCCGCCCGCTCCAGTCGCGGCGCTATCGCATGATGCGCGGAGCTGGCCGCCGGCGTTTTGTGGCCGGGGGCGTGATGCGCGGGCGCGTCGGCCAGCGGCACCAGGCTGAAGCGCGACACCTCGGGACGGCAGTTGAGCCGGATCCGAAGCCAGAACGTGCCCAGCCCGCGGTTGGTGTAGATGTAGAAATTCTCGTAGAGGTTGAGGCCCGCGCAAAACTCCTTGCCGATCCGAAGAATCGATCGGAACGGCGACCCGTAGTACGGGATCCGTATAACTCCGCCGTGCGTGTGGCCGGAAAGCATCACGCCCGGATTCAAGTGGCGCGCATACAGGGCAGTGTCCGGATTGTGCGCGAGCACCACCGTCGGATCGCCGGGCCTCACCTTTGCAAACGCGCGTGCAGGCTCCGCGTGCCGCGACCACAGGTCATCGATTCCGACCACGGCCAGCGCCTCGCCGCGCAAATGCACGCGGCGGCTTTCATTGGCGAGCACGTCGGCGCCGGCCGCGCGCAGCACCTCGGCGATGCGTTCGGGGGACGACCAATGATCGTGGTTTCCGAGAATCGCGAAGACGCCCGCCCGCGGCGCGAGCCTCGCAAGCGCTTCGCGGAAGGCCCCGAGATAGCGATGCATCGTGTCGTGCCCGGAAAAATAGTCGCCAGTCAGGAAAACGAGATCGGGATTCTGCTGGTTGACCGCATCGACCGCGAGCGCGAGGCGATCGAGGTCCTCATCGCGATCGACGTGGAAGTCGCTGATCTGGCATGCAGTCACGCCGCGATGCGCCTCGCCGAGGCCGCGCACAGGCAGTTCGATCCTGGTCACGTCGATGGTGTCGAGCGTGCGGCGCCAGATGCGATGCAGCGGCCGCAGCGGCAGCGGTGACTTGCGCC
The DNA here is from genome assembly GCA_035626155.1 of Binataceae bacterium (SeqCode). GTDB lineage: Bacteria > Desulfobacterota > Binatia > Binatales > Binataceae > DASPOF01. The sequence continues at coordinate 2,020 of DASPOF010000088.1, read as the reverse complement.
GGCGAACCGGCGCATCGACGCGCGTTTCGGAGAGGTCGTCCTTTAGCTGAGCGGTCGGCATCAAAACCGCATTCTAGAACAATTCACGCAGCGGCCGGAAGCGCGAAACCTGCGCGATGCGGCCCCGTCGCGCGCCGTTACCCGCGCCGTACCGCCGCGCTGGCCGGCACGATCATCGGCGCGCCGCTTGCGGGGTTGCGTCCAACCCACACGCCGGTCTGGTAGACACGCTCCAGATTCTCGGCCGTGAGCACGTCCGCAGGCGCGCCGTATCCCGCCATCTCGCCGTCCGCGATGAGCAACACCCGATCCGCATAGAGTGCCGCGGCGTTGAGATCGTGCATCGTCGCGACCACCGCCATCCTGCGCTCCGCGCAGAGCTCGCGGAATCGATTGAGAATTCCCGCGATATGCCTGAGATCGAGAAATGCCGTCGGCTCATCGAGCAGAACCACGCGCGGCTCCTGCGCAAGCGCGCGCGCAAGAAAAACGAGCTTGCGCTCGCCGCCGGAGAGTTCCTGGATATGGCGATGTGCAAGGGGGAGCAGCCCGAAGCGTTCGAGCGCGCCGGCGGCGATTTCGACGTCGCGCGGGCTCTCGAACCGCAGCGCGCCGAGATGCGGCGCGCGGCCCATCAACACGACCTCGAGCACCGTGAAGGAAAACGCGACCGCATTCTCCTGCGCCACGGATGCAATCGTCCGCGCAAGCGCCCGGCGATCGTAGGCGGCAAGCGGATGGCCCAGAATCTCGACCGAGCCTTCCCACGGATCGAGCGTGCGCGCGAGAACCTTGAGCAGCGTGGACTTGCCCGCGCCATTGGGACCGACAATCGCGAGCATCTCGCCCGGCGCGACATCGAGCGAGACGCCGCGCAGGGCCGTCACCGCTCCATATCCGGCGTGAATGTCGCGCGCGCTGATCGCGGGCGCGTCTTTGCGAGCGCTACCGCTCATAGCGCATACGGCCTTCGGCCCTGGCGGCGCAGCATGTAAATGAAAAACGGTCCGCCGCAGAGCGCGGTTATCGCACCGACCGGAATTTCCGCGGGCGCGATCGCAACCCGCGCGACCAGGTCGGCCGCGACCATGAAGGCTGCGCCGCCAAGCAGCGATGCGGGCAGGAGCAGCCGATGATCGGGGCCGATCGCGAGCCGCAGGATGTGAGGTACGATGAGCCCGACGAATGAGATGATCCCGCTCACGGAAACGGCCGCGCCGACCATGATCGAGGTCGCAAGGAAGATCGTCCGGCGCACCGCGCTGACCTCCACGCCGAGACCCGCTGCCGCCTCATCGCCGAGGCTGAGCAGGTTCATGTCGCGCGCGTGATACATCAGCGCGGCGAACCCGGCCATCCCCAGCACCGCGACAATTGCAACCTCGCGCCACGTCGGCGCCTCCAGGCTTCCCATCAGCCAGAACAGGATGCTGTGCGCGTAATAGAAATTCACCACGCTATTGACCAGCATGATCGCGGCGCCCCAGAAGGCGTTGAAAATCACGCCGACCAGCAGCAGCGTGAAGGGTTCCAACTGGCCGTCCACCAGCGCGAGCCGGTACACCGCGATCGTCGATATCAGCGCGGCGGCGAACGCCGCGGCCGGCACCGCGGCATCCGCGCCGCCGAAACCCGACAGGAAGATCAGGGCGATAATCGCACCGAGCGCGCCGCCGCCGGAGATTCCGAGAATTCCGCCCTCCGCGAGCGGGTTGCGCACGAGCGCCTGCAGCGCCGCGCCGACCGCCGCCAGCATCGCGCCTATCACGGCGCCCATCACGACCCGCGGCAGCCGCGCCCCGAACAGGATTGCGTAATCGGGGCTGGCGGGATCGGCGAATGCGCGGAACAAGCTGATATGGACGCTGCCGAATGCGGAGGCGGTAATCGATGCGGCGATCACCAGCGCCGCGAGCACGGCGAGAGTCGCGGCCATCCGGGCGCGCGTCAGTTGCGCCCGCTCCGATGCCTGTGGTTCGGTGGCGCGCTGGGGCGCGGCAGGCGCCGGCTGCGCGGAGAC
>DASPOF010000087.1:0-2488 GCA_035626155.1 Binataceae bacterium (SeqCode) | reverse complement strand
TGACGCTCGGCGATGTTGAGAAATTCGGAGATGAAATTGTCCATTTCGGTCGCGTGCCAGCGCACACGGGCCAGCAGGGAGTTGTAGGCCACCTGCCCCGGAATCGCCGCGACCAGTCCTACTGCGGTCGTGATCAGCGCCTCGGCGATACCCGGCGCGACCGCCTGGATGTTCGACGTGTGCGCCGCCGAAAGTCCGAGGAACGCGGTCATTATTCCCCATACCGTGCCGAACAGCCCGATGAACGGGCAGGTCGATCCGGTCGTGGCGAGGAACGTGATCCCGGCTTCGAGCTTGGTCAGCTCGACGTTCGCCGCACGCTTCATCGCGCGCGCGACGTTCTCGACTCCGCCCAAATCGGTCGAGAAACTGCCCTCGGCGCCCACTACCTGGCGCTTGGCGCGCGTCAGATGGAGGAGTTCCTGGTAGCCGGCGCGGAAAACCTGCGCGACCGGGCTGTGGAGAAGTCCGACGCTGCCGGTGTGGATAGTGTTGAGGTTCTTGGATTCCCAGAAAATCGCGATGAAGCGCTGCGATTGACGCCGTGCGCGCGAGGTCTGAAAGAGCTTGTAGAGAATTATCCCCCAACTGCCGACCGAGAACGCGACCAGTATCCACAGAACGGTGGCGACCACGGGGCCAGTGCCCAGCACCAGATCCACCACGCCCAACTGCTCCGCACCGCTCACCTGATGGAGCATATAACCGCCAATCATCACTTACGTTCCCTCGATTATATGGGTTTCGCGCCGGTCAAAACCAGCCGCAGCACCGCTTCTTTGGGGCGTCTCCGCTGCGCCGGCCGTTGCGGCGATTGAGACTCCAAGGCGCGGCCTTTTGACGAAATCCGACGCCGATTCCATGCGCGTTCACGCGCCCGACGCGATCATCAGCGCCGGCATGGTCTTGAACCGCACGGCCCGATTTATCTAAGGTTCGATAGATCGTGTGTCCGCGATCGCGCGTGAGGAGGAGCGATAGTGGCAACCAAAATCGGAATCAACGGCTTCGGCCGGATCGGCAGGATGTTTTTGCGGGCGGCGCTCGGCAACAAACAGCTCGAAGTGGTCGCCGTCAATGACATCACCGACGCAAAGACCCTTGGTCATCTGCTCAAGTACGACTCGGTGCATGGCACGCTCAAGAACGAGGTCAAGGTGGAAGGCAACGCGATCGTCATCGACAACAAGCCCATCCAGGTGCTGGCCGAGCGCGATCCGGCGAAACTTCCGTGGGCCAAGCTGGGTGTGCCGGTCGTGATCGAGTCCACCGGCCTTTTCACCGCTCGCGACAAAGCCGCGCTGCATATTTCGGCGGGGGCCAAGAAGGTCATCGTCAGCGCGCCGGCCGACGGCGCGGACGTGACGCTGTGCCTCGGCGTGAACGAGAGCGCGTACGACGCCGGCAAGCACGCGGTAATCTCCAACGCCTCGTGCACGACCAATTGCCTCGCCCCGGTCGCTAAGGTCCTCCACGAAAATTTCGGCATCGTACACGGCCTGATGACCACGGTGCACGCGTACACGTCCGACCAGATGCTTCAGGACGGACCGCATCGGGACCTCCGGCGCGCGCGCGCCGCGGCGCTCTCGATGGTGCCGACATCGACCGGCGCAGCCCGCGCGATCGGGCTGGTGCTGCCCGCGCTCAAGGGGCGGCTGGACGGAATCGCGGTGCGCGTTCCAACCTCCAACGTATCGCTGGTGGACCTGGCCGCAACCGTCGAACGCGACACGGATGAGAAGGCGATCAACGCGGCGATGAAGAAGGCGGCGGAAGGACCGCTCAAGGGGATCCTCGCCTATTGCGATGAGCCGCTCGTCTCGAGCGACTTCAACGGCAATCCCGCATCGTCGATTTTCGACGCGCCGCTCACCAAGGTCGCCGGCAATCGGCTGGTCAAGATCTTTTCCTGGTACGACAACGAGTGGGGTTACTCAAACCGCCTCGTCGATGCGACCGCGTACGTCGCGGCGAGGCTCTAGGCTGCGCGGGAATTCCGGGACGAGTGCTGCGATGCCTGTAGCTTCGATCACGAGCCTCAAGCTTGCCCACAAGACAGTTCTTGTGCGGTGTGATTTCAACGTGCCGCTTCAGGATGGAAAGATCGCCGACCCGGCGCGCATCGATGCGAGCCTCGACACGATTCGCTACATCCTCAAGGAACAGGGCATCGCGGTCCTCTGCTCGCATCTTGGGCGCCCCAAGGAGCGCACGCCCGAACTCAGCCTGCGGCCCGTCGCCGAGTACCTGACCGCGGTGCTCGGGCAGAAGGTCGCGCTTGCTCCGGATTGCATCGGCGATGTGACGGGCAGGATGATTGCGGCGCTCAAACCGGGCGATGCGATTTTGCTGGAGAATCTGCGGTTTCATCCTGAAGAAGAAGCGAACGATCGCGACTTCTCGCACGAGCTCGCCCGCGGCAAGGACGTTTACGTAAACGATGCGTTTGGCACGGCCCATCGCGCGCACGCATCGACGGCGGGAG
>DASPOF010000086.1:0-2064 GCA_035626155.1 Binataceae bacterium (SeqCode) | reverse complement strand
GAGCATCGCAAGACGTACGTTCCCGGGAAGCCGGCCCTGGCGGTATGGATCGGCAGTATTGATGATGCGTCGGCGGTATTCGACGCTGCAAACATTCCAAGCTATGCGACCGAAGCGGACGCGGTTACCGGTTTCATGCATCTGGTGCGTTACCGCGAATCGCGCGACTTGCTGATGGCGACGCCGCCAAGCCTGCCGCAGGAATTTGCCGCCGATCCCGGTACGGTTCGGCCAGTCATTGACGGGGCTCTGGCCGAGAAACGCACTTGGCTCGATCCCATCGAGATGACCCGTGTTTTCTCCGCCTACGGCATCCCAATTACGCCAGCTGCGCTTGCGCGCGACGCCGATGAGGCTGCCGCGGCGGCAAGCCCGTATCTCGCCGCAGGTAGCGCGGTCGTCGCGAAGATTCTTTCGTCCGACATCGTGCACAAATCGGAAGTCGGCGGAGTGCGGCTTAATCTCATCACTGAGCGCGCCGTCCGCGAGGCTGCCACCGACATTCTCCGGCGAGCGCGCGCGGCGAAGCCTGATGCGCGTATCACAGGCGTAACGATCTATCCTATGATTGTGCGCCCAAAAGCGCGCGAGCTCATCGTCGGCGTCGCAGACGATCCGACATTCGGCCCCATTATCGCTTTTGGCCAAGGCGGCACGGCGGTCGAAGTCATCAGCGACAAGGCGCTGGCGCTTCCGCCGCTTGACCTCGAGCTCGCGCGCGGCCTGATTGCCCGTACGCGGGTCTCTCGCATCCTCAAGGCCTATCGCAACGTTCCCGCTGCCGATGAGCGCGCCATTGAGCTGCTTCTGGTCAAGCTGTCGCAGCTCGTCGCAGATTTCCCCGAGATTCGCGAGATCGATCTCAACCCGGTTCTCGCGGACGAGAGCGGCGTTATCGCCGTCGATGCCCGTGTCTCGGTTGTTCCGATTGAAAGACGTCAGCGCGGACTATCCGACCATCCGCGTTTTGCGATCAGGCCCTATCCGAAGGAATGGGAGCGGCATGTGACAATGCCGGATGGAACGGCTGTCTTTTTGCGGCCGGTCCGGCCCGAGGATGAGCCGCTTTACGGACCATTCTTTGCAGCAGTGACGCCGGAAGATTTACGGCTACGCTTTTTCGCGCCGGTCAAGGAGTTCAGCCACATCTTCATCGCGCGCTTCACGCAAATCGACTACGCGCGGGCGATGGCCTTTATTGCGATCAAGGAAGCCACGGGCGAAATGCTTGGCGTTGTGCGCCTGCATACCAAGGCGGACTACGAATCCGGCGAATACGCCATCCTGGTTCGCTCGGATCTCAAGGGTCACGGCCTCGGCTGGCTGATGATGCAGATGATCATCGAATACGCGCGCGCCGAGGGTATTCGCGCAATCGAAGGCCAGGTCCTTCCCGGGAACGCCGCGATGCTCCGCATGTGCGAGGAACTCGGATTCGCGCTCTCGCACGATCCCGAGGATCCGCACATCAGCGTCGCCCGGCTTCAGCTCAGTTAAGTTATTGCTGAAAGACATAAGTCCCGGGTGCATCGCCTAGCGGCGGCAAGTGAGATGCGCCCATCGGCGGCGGTGACGTCGGCGCACCGGAGTGATCGCCCAGCCATGCTGCCCATTCCGGCCACCACGATCCATCCTTGGGCGCTTGCGTGAGGAAGCGCTCGGGATCGAGGTAGTGGCTGCCGTTCTCCTTCGTGTGGACACGGAAGCTGCGCCTTGGGTGCCCTGGCTCCGACACGATGCCTGCATTATGTCCGCCGCTGGTGAGCAGATATGTCACCGCGGTTTCCGCCTGCAGATTGATCTTGTAGGTCGACCGCCACGGCGCTACGTGATCGCGCTCGGTGCCGACTGCGAAGATCGGAACGCGGATGTCGCCCAGCGTGACCGGCTCGCCGCCGGCCTCGAAGTGGCCCTCGGCGAGATCGTTGTCGAGAAACAGCTTGCGCAGGTATTCGGAGTGCATGCGGTAGGGCATGCGGGTCGCATCGGCATTCCATGCCATCAGGTCCGTCATCGGCTGCCGGATACCCAGCATGTAATCGTGCACGAGGCGCGACCAAACCA
>DASPOF010000085.1:0-17885 GCA_035626155.1 Binataceae bacterium (SeqCode) | reverse complement strand
ATAGATCGCGATCTTCGATTCAGGCTGCGCGTGGTCCGCGTAGTTCATCCACGAAGTGTAGTTGATGTACACCTCGTCCTTGCGGTCGTACATGTCCACGACCATCGGAAAGTCGGCCTCGGAGTCGAGGTAGATGATCTCATGGCTGTACAAATTGTTATATCGCGGCTTCGCATCGACTATCCACATCCGGCGCATCTGCCACGGCTCGGGGCAATGGCTCGCTCCGCCGTCTGTCGGACAGCGCGGAGAGACGCCCTTGTGAATGTCCACCGCGGCCAGCATCGACTTCTCGCCCAGGAACTTGAAGTCGTAGTTCTCGGGCTTACCGCTCCAGCCCTCGTAGTGGTTGGCATCGTAGCCACCCATACCCGACGCGTTGTCGCTCATCGAATAGCTCAGGTGGCGCAGCCGGCGCGTGGAGCCGCTGTAATCCCAGATGTCGTCCTGCTTGTTGGGATCCGCAAACCGGTCTCTCAGGATGCCACCGCCACGGGCCGTCGCCGGAGCGAGCACCGGGTACAGCAATGCCCGGTACTGAATCCCGCTGGTCAGGAAGTCGGGATCGATCGGGACCGGCTCGACCTCGGTGCGGCCGATCTCGTTGTAGCCTGCATAATGCCCGATCTGCGTGTCCGCGAGCTGGAAGTATGGCTTGTTAAGGCCCCAGTATTCATAGTCGCAACTGAACCAACGCAGATCGTAGTCGTCGGTCGAGATGGGCCGGAACACTTCGTTCCACATTATCTTCACGCCGGCATGTGGATCGTTGTCGTCGATGATCGGGAACGGCTGGCCCGCAACGTAGCCAACCATGGTGCGCCCGTCCGGCGTGAGTCTAACCTGCGCAGAGTACTTCTCGGTCGCATCCTTGTAGGGAGGCGGCCAATCGATGCGCTCGGTCGCTTCGATCTTCATCGTCATGCCGTGCTGAACGCGCATATAGACGCCCGGAGAAACCAGGTCCTTGACCTTGGGCGCGTTCTCCCAGGTGATAAAGTCGCCCGGTTTTACCTGCGCATATGCCGGGCGCGCCGAGGTCGCGAACGCGATTGCGATCACGGTCGCGGTCGCCGCCAGCCATGCAATCATTCCTTTACGGCGAATCATGAAGCCCTCTCCTTGTTTTTTTGCAGGCCCGCAATGCGCCGCGCCCACACTGGCTGTCCTGCCTGCCCGCAGAGCACGGCTGAGGGATTGAATAGACCTCCCGGCCACGTATGTCAAGGATTCTTAATTTAATCGCGTGTTCACATAAGATATACTAATCTGAAAAACTAAGATATCTAACATAACCGGTGCGTTGGCGCATCCGGCGTGAGTCGCGCTTGCGCGAAGACGCCTTTTCTGTGGGGTTGCAGCTCTGTAGAGAAGCCGGCGCGATCCAACTCGGATCGCGCCGACCTCAAGTCGCATCCGCGCGCGCGGCGCCGTTTTCGGAAAACATCCCGAGGCGCCGCGCGGGCCGGATCGTGTTCAGCTCTCAGTCACCCGAGGTTGCGTGACCCCCCATAGCCGCTCTTTCCATCGCGGTCGGGTCGAACCAGGTGCGATCGATCGCGCCCATATTGATGAACCAGCATTCGGGCGTGGGCGCTTCTGCCGACGGATGGTAGCAAACCGAAGCGCTGCCGGTTACGTCTATCGACGACGAGCCGACCACGAACACGCGCTTGAACGGGTAGATCGCGATCTTCGATTCGGCTCGCGCGCGGTCCGAGTAGTTCAACCACGAGGTCCAGTTCTTATACAGCTCGCCCTTGCGATCGTACATGTCCACGAACATCGGCCAGCCGGTCTCGGTGTCGATGTAGACGAGTTCGCGGCTGAACAAATTGTTATATCGGGGTTTGGCCTCGATTATCCAAATCCGGCGCATCTGCCACGGCTCGGGGCAGTGGCTGGCGCCGCCATCTGTCGGACAGCGCCCGGCGACGCCGCTGTGAATATCCACGGAGGCCAGCATCGACTTCTCGCCCAGGTACTTGAGGTCGTAGTTCTCCGGCTTTCCGGCCCAGCCGCCGTAATGATTGGGATCGTAACCGCCCATCCCCGACGTATTGTCGGCCATGGAATAGGCCAGGTGGCGTAGGCGGCGCGTCGAGCCATCGTAATTGTAGATCTCGTCCTGCCTCTTGGGATCGGCGTAGCGGTGCCGCATTATGCCAGTGCCGCGGGACTTGGCCGGAGCGAGCACCGGGTAGAGCAAGTCGCTGCGTTGAATTCCGCTGGTGAGGAAGTCGGGATCTATCGGGAACGGCTCGACCTCGGTGCGGCCGACCTCGTTGTAGCCGGCGTAATGCCCGATGTCGGTAACGCTGAGCGGAAAGTAAGGCTTGTTAACGCCCCAGTACTCCGAATCGCACTCGAACCAGCGGAGATCGTAGTCGTCGCTCGCCAGGGGCTTGAACACTTCGTCCCACATTATCTTCTGGGCGGCCTTGGGATCATTGTCGTCGATAATCGGGAACGGCTGTCCGGCAACGTAGCCGATCATGCTGCGCCCGTCGGGCGTGAGCCTCACCTGCGCGGAGTACTTCTCAGTCGCGTCCTTGTAGGGTGCCGGCCAGTCGAGCAGCTCGGTCCCTTCCACCTTGATCGTCATGCCGTGTTGGACGCGCATGTACGCACCGGGAGGGATCAAGTCTTTGACCTTGGCGGCATTCTCCCAGTTGATAAAGTCGCCCGGCTTTACTTGCGCAAATGCCGGGCGGGCCGATACCGCGAGCGCAAACACCATCGCGGCGACTACTGACCGCAGAATTGTTCCCCAGAGCCGAGCCATTAGCCTTTCTCCTTTTGCGGGCCAGCAACATGCCGCGTTCTCAGTAGCTCTCCGCCCCTACCGGAGGCAGTTTATTCGTTGCACCGGATTAGCCCGGTTCCCTCCAAATGTCAATGTTCCTGAAAGGTCTGGAAATTTGCCGCTCGGCACAAAATTTGTCCGGCAAATTTCCAGATCTGACGGGTTTATGAAGCCAGACCGCGTTTTTGAGCAGCTCTAACTGACTGTGGCAGAGAACCGCGCTTGTGGATTGCGCTCTTATTCCCAGCGCGCGGGATGAGTGCCAAGCGGCGCCGGCGGAAGATCCCAGCGCGGCGGCGTGACCGACATTCGCGCGATTGGCCCCAGACGCGAGAGCCGTCCCCACGCGCTATCCATCTCGATCAGCCATGGCGCGATTGCCGCAGGGTCCAAGCCGCTCGGCGTCGCATCTGCCGGCGTGCGCGGCAACGACATGAACCACATCGCGGTGCGCGTCAGCGATACTCTGACGTGCCAGCTCCCGCCCTCGGTTGCGCGCCGTCCAAGCGCGCACAGGACGCCCAACGCGCCGAAATATCCGGTCGTGTAGTCGTTGACCGCCGCGGGCATCAGGAACGGCTTCTCGTCGCCGGCGTGCTCGTACATCATCCCGCTCGTCGTCTGCGCGAGCTGCTCCCATCCGGGCCGCCCGACCCACGGCCCCTCGTGGCCGTAGCAGTTAATCGACACGGTGATAATCCCGGGCCGCATTTTCGCGAGCGCATCGGGACCAAAGCCGCGGCGCTCGAACGCGCCGGTTCGATAGCCCTGAGAGAAAACGTGCGCCTGGCGCACCAGCGAGCGAAGCTGCTCGGCGTCCCCCGCGCGCTCGAGGTCGAGATAACAGGACCGCTTGCCCGGATTCGTGTCGATCACGAAGGGCTCGATCGAGGGAAGCCGCGGGCTTCGCACGTGCAGCACCTCGGCGCCGTGCTCGGCAAGCGAGCGCGCGCAGGCCGGTCCTGCCAGGACGCGGGTAAGATCGAGAACGCGCACGCCCGAAAGGGGCCGCGCACCCGGCGAACCTGCGCGCGGGCCGGGAAGCGCCTGCGGCGGCGCATCACCGATGCGCACCAACTCGATGACCGGCACGCGCGCGAGTGCGATACCCTGCGGATGCGCGCGCCACTCATCGGCGCTGCGCAGCCGCACGCCGCAACAACCGCGCTCGGCAAGCGCATCCTCGAGCGCCTGCGCGTCCCAGCGCTCAACCGCCCGCGCAATCGCGGCCGCATCGTCTGAGCAGCCCAAAAGATCGAGCGTGCCTTCGCGCGAGCGAAAGCCGCCGTGGAGATGGATCCACCGGCCGTCGCCCGCGCGGTAGAGCGCGGTGGTCGCCTGAGGCTCGCGCGGGAACGATGCGCCGGGGACTCGCAGATAGGCGAAGGAAAGAAGCGATGCGGCTGCGGCGCGCGCATCCACCTCGATTCGCTGCGGCTCTCCGCCCCGCAGGCACCAAAGATCGGCCGCGGCGAGCGCCTGCGCACCGAGGACCGCCGCGGCCGCATCGCCAACCCGAAAGCGCGTCGCGAGAACCGGGTCGCGCTGCGTGATGAGCAACTCGTGGCGACTGGCGCCCGATGCGCGTCCCAACGATGCGAGCAGGGCATCTGTCCATGCGGCGGGTGCCGGCGAGAGCGGCGCGGCGGCGTTGGTCACGCGCGCAGCGTAGCACTTGAATGAGCGCCGGTGGAACTCGCGTCATTGCGCGTTGAGTTGTTTCGCCAACCGGAGTAAAAACCGCTTGAATCCACCATTGGGGGAATCATCATGGAATCTGAGATTGAGCTGCGCGACCAGATTCTCATCGGCCCGTTGCGCCGGTCGGTTAACAACGCGCGCAACGTCAAGGGAAGCATCCACGACGATGCGACCGCATCGAAGCTCGGCTTTCGCGGCGGGACCGTCGCCGGATCGATCCATCTCGAACTCTTTCCGCCCCTGCTGCTGCGAGCCTTCGGCAAGCGCTGGTTCGAGCGCGGCACGATGTCGATGTACTTCCTGAACGCGACCACCGACCGGGAAGCGGTGCGAGCGTTCATCAAGCAGCCGCCAGCCGGTGTAGCCGACGCTCAGGTGGATGCCTGGGTCGAACGCGACGATGGCATGCGCGTGGGTGAAGGCACGGTCTCAGTCGGGACGCCCAGCGAGCCGAGCGCGCTGATGCGCCGCCCGCTCGATCGGTTTGATTCCGGCCAGATGCGCATTCTCGGCAGCGTGAAAGTGGGAGACGAGTTCCCCGCATGCGAGGTGAGTGTGCCGGCCGCTGCGGCAGCCGAGCGGATGAAGGTTATCACCGAGCCGCTCGACTGGTATGTGGGGGCGTCGCCATGGGGTGGCGCGATCGTGACGCCCGCGGCAATGGTCCAGCTTCTGTATGCGAAATTGATCCAGGGCTGGCGCAACCGGCTCGGCACTGCGGTCGGCCTGTTCGGCGCGATCGAGTTGCGCAACGTGAACGGTCCGGTCTTCGTCGATCAGACCTATCGCGCGACCGGCCACGTGATTGCAGTGGGCCAGAGTCCAAAGACGGAATACATGTGGTTCGACTCAGCGCTCGACGACTCCGGGAGCAAGCGGATCGCCGAGATGAGGATGCTGTTGCGCTTTATGAAGGCCTCATCGCCGCTCTATCAAGCAGCGGCGAGCTGATTGAGGCTCACGCTCCGCGAGTATAAAGCTTCGGCCATCTCTGGCCGATCCGTCGCGAACGGGCTCTTCCCTTAAGTGCGCGGGGAAGAGCCGCAACCGCGGGCTGAAAGCCGCTTTTGCGGGTGATATTCGCATCACGCCGTTGCGCGGAAGTTCGCAGGAAGTCAAGTGCGCATCGCTAATGCGCCAATGCATGCGCCAGTAGAAATTTAAATTCAACAGGCTTGCATCAAGGTCCCGGTTTATGCGACAAAATTTAGGTCGGAACGCGGTTGTTGATCGACCTGTCTAAACTACTTCCGCGCAAAGTTCAGGAGGAAAAGATGGAAGGGTTAATCGGAAAATCTGCGAGACTGGTTGGGTTGGCCGGGGCTGTGTTAGCCCTTTCGTTGCTCGCGGGATGCGCGTCGGGCGAGCCTGACCCGGCCCAGCGGGCGGTCAACGCCGCCAATCGAGCCGACCAGGCCGCATCGCGCGCCGAGGCTGCCAGCTCGAAGGCTCAGCAGGCTGCCGCTTCCGCCCAGGCTGCCGCCAGCCGCGTTGAGCAGGCGGCCAGCGATGCCAAGGCGGCTGCGGATCGCGCCGAGGCGATAGCGGCGAAGACCATGGAGAAAGCGCCGAAGCACCATGTGCACCACAAGGCCAAGAAGGCCGAAGCGGCCGAGGCGCCTGCGGCCGGTGGTGAAGCCGCTCCTGCTCCAGCGGCCGGAGCCTCCCCTGGCGCAACTCCGTAAGGCTGCATCTTAAGAAATCAGGCGTAGCGGGGCGGCTGCTCGAACAGCCGCCCCCTTTCGCTTCTGCTCAACTGAAATCGCGCGGGCTAAAGCGCCGGCACCGCGCTACCTGCTGAGGACGGGAAGCGGCTTGTCGCGCCTGGCGTCCACGATACAGAAGAATCCGAACCGTCCGCGTCCGCTTGCCCGCAACTGGTGAGGCTGGTTTGGACCGATATAGATCGTGTCCATCGGTCCCATCGAATAACGCCGATCTCCGATTCGCGCCACGCCGCGCCCGCGTACGCCGATCACGACGTGCGAATGGTGATGGCGCTCGAGACTGGTGAAGCCGCCCGCGTCCAGCTCGAAATATCGAACATGGAAGCCCACCCGTTCGCCGAGCAGGCCGGCCAGCACCTGGCGTGAGGCGCCGCGAAACTCACCGCCGCGATGGGTCGTGAGCTTGTAGGGCTCCAGCTTGATATGGTCCCATCGGAATCCGCGCCGGAAGCGGCGAATCGCCGGGGGTGATGCGGTGGTTCGGCTTCGAGTTGCCATCGCGATGCGCTCGCAAGCGGGCAATTGCCCGCAGGCGCCGCAAACCCTCATCCGCCGAAAGTGATTATCACCTTGAGCGCTTCGGGCCGCTGCGCGGTTGCGTAAGCCTGTGCGATGTCGCCAAGCGGAAAGCGGTGGGTCACGAGGTCGGCCGCATTGATGACTCCGCGCTTGACCAGTTCCAGCGACTCGCGGGTCTCCTCGGGACCGCACGAATAGCTCGTCACCAGCCGCGTCTCGTTGAAATAGAGATCGTGCGGACGCACGATCAGCTCTTCCTCGGGCGGCGTCGCGGTGAAAAACACGACCGTAGCGCCCTTGCCGGCCGCAGCAATCCCGGTGTGCATCGCCTTGGCCGTACCCGGTCCCACGATAACGACATCCGCCATCGCGCCCTTGGTCACCTCGCGCACCTGCTCCACCAGGCTATCGCCCGAGACCACCAGCCCATAGTCTGCGCCAAGCTCTTTGGCGCGCGCCGCGCGCCGGTCGAACAGGTCCGCGCCGACGATGAGGCCCGCGCCGATGTGGCGCGCGAGCTTGACGTGCATCATGCCCATGATGCCGAGCCCGATCACCAGGATTGATTCGCCGGGCTTGAGCCCCGACCGCCTGAGCGACTTGACGACGCACGCCGCCGGCTCGACCAACACGCCGTCGGCGTCGGCAACCGAGTCGGGAAGCAGCAAGGTGTCGCGCCGGTTGTCCGCGCCGGCCAGGAAGAACTCGGCCATGCCGCCGGGCTTGAGATTGGTCGCGCGCCAGGTGGGACACTGCACGTACTCGGCGCGCCGGCAGGCCGCGCAATTGAAGCATGGCGCATGATGATGGACGAAGACGCGGTCGCCGGCTTGGAAGTCGCGCACGTCGGCGCCGGCTTCCTCGATGACGCCGACCGGCTCGTGGCCGAGCACGAGCGGAGCCTTGCGCCGGATGTACCACGGCATGATATCGCCCGAGCAGATGCCGCAGGCGCGGGCGCGCACGAGGATGTCGCCGGGTCCGACCTGGGGCCGGGCCATCTCCTCGATGCGGATGTCGCCGAAATCGTAGAGTCTTGCGACCTGCATAATTTATCCGCAACTCTGTTGGGAGCGCGCGGCTTTGTCAACGGCGCCATTGGGCAATCGGCGCAATGCGGCTCGCGCGCACGTGTGGTAGATTCCGGCCATGGCGCGTCCCCAATGTCCTCCCATCGCCGCCGACGTGATCGCCGAGATCGGCGGCCGGGTGGTGCTAATCGGCAGGAAGAATTTCCCGCTGGGATGGGCGTTGCCGGGCGGATTCGTCGAGATTGGCGAGACGGTCGAGCAGGCCGCGGTGCGCGAGGCGAAGGAGGAGACATCGCTCGATGTCGAAATCCGCGCGCTGCTCGGCGTGTATTCGCGGCCCGACCGCGATCCGCGCGGCCATACCATCACGGTCGTCTATGTCGCAAGCGCGCGAGGCACGCCGCAGGCTGCCGACGACGCGAAGGAGATCGGGCTGTTCGATCCGCGCCATCCGCCCTCGCCGCTCGCCTTCGATCACGCTGAGATTCTCGGCGACTATATCCGCTTCATCGAGACCGGCGCTTATCCCGCGCCCTGGAAGCCTCACTAAGGCGTTCGCGGCGCGCGGGCGCGCGGCCCCACCTTGAGCGCGGGCGCGGTGCGCTGCGCGAGGCGTTCGCGCTTGACGCGTTCGACGAGGATGTCTGCGAGCCGGGTCGGCTCGGGCACGCGGAATTTCGTCACCGCGCTGAGCGCGAGCCGAATCGCCGCGCGAAACCCGACGCGATGGCCGGGCGACACGTAGATCGGCCGCACCCCGGTGCGCGTCCGTACCGCCGCGCCGACTCGCTCTCCGCGATCGATGAGCCAGGCGAAGCTGCCGCGTGTCCGGCCCAGCGGTTGATGCGCGCCGACCAGGATCGATTTGGCGCATCCGATCGACGGGATGTCGAGGAGATAGCCCAGGTGGGATGCGAGCCCGAAACGGCGCGGATGGGCGATGCCCTGCCCGTCGAAGATTACGAGATCGGGGCGATGCTTCACCTTCGCGAATGCGGCGAGCAGCGCGGGACCCTCGCGAAACGTGAGCAGCCCCGGGACGTACGGGAACGCGATCGCGCTCTCGGCGCTTGCCTCCTCGACGACCTCCATCGCGGGCGCCCGCAGCACCACGACCGCGGCGAAGCATCGCGCGCTCGCCTTGTCGTAGGCGACGTCGGCGCCGGCAATCAGGCGCGGGCGGCGCGGGCCGCCGCGCACGACGAGCCGCGGCCGCATCCGCTTCTGAAGCGCGATCGCCTCGCGCGGCGCGAGATCCCATCGATGGCGCCGCTTGGGACGCACGCCCACCGCTCCGATTGCCGCCGGGGCGGAAATCGATCGCGCGCCGTGCGCGAATCGGACCGCCACCGCAGCTAGCGCTCGAGCTTCGGCAGCGCGGCCTCGATTCGATCGAAAGCCTTGTTCAGGTTTTCCGGCGATGTCGCGTACGAGAAGCGCACGTGCTCAGGCGCGCCGAAGTCGTTGCCGCCGACGACCGCAACATGCGCCTCCTGGAGAATAAAGTCGGCGAACGAATCGCCATCCACCACCTTGCGCCCCTTGTAGCTCGTGCCGAGCAGCTTCGAAACGTTGGGGAAAACGTAGAATGCACCCTGCGGTACGTTGGGCAGGCTGAAGCCCGGCAGCGCGCGCACGCGCTTGACGATCAGCGATCGCCGCGCGCGGAACTCCTCGACCATCGCGTGGACTTCGTCCTGAGGGCCGGTGAGCGCCTCGATCGCCGCCGCCTGCGCGATCGAATTGGGATTGCCGCTGTTCTGGCTTTGCAACCGCGATGCGGCTGCGATCGCTTCCTTGGGTCCCGCGGCGAATCCGATGCGCCATCCGGTCATCGCGTAAGTCTTCGACAGCGAATTGAAAACGATTCCCTGCGCGCGCAGGCGCGGCTCGACGTTCAGGATGTGCGTCGGCAGTCCGTCGTACGTGATGTGTTCGTACACGTCGTCGGACATCAGCCAGATTCCCGCATCGAGGATCACCTTGGCCAGCTCGGCCAGGGAGCCTGCGTCGTACACGACGCCGGTTGGGTTGGCGGGCGAGTTCAGAATGATCCCGCGCGTGCGCGGCGTGATCGCGCGCCGGAGCATCTCGGCGCTAAGCAGGAACCCGCCGCTCTCCGGGCAGGGCAGCAACTTCGGCTCCGCCCCCGACAGGCTCACCATCGCGGCAAGGCTCACCCACGCAGGCGCCGGAATTACCACCTCGTCGCCTTCGTCGAACAGCGCCGCGATCACGTTCGACTCGGCCTGCTTGCATCCCGCCGATGCCAGGATCTCGGCGGGCTCGAAGTCGAGCTTGTTGTCGCGCTTGAGCTTCTGCTGGATGGCCGCCTTGAGTTCGCGGGTGCCGGCGACTGCGGTGTACTTGGTCTGACCGGCGGCGAGCGCGCGCCGCGCCGCCTCCTTGATTCTCTCCGGAGTATCGAAGTCGGGCTCGCCGGCGGCAAGCGGAATCACATCGATGCCTGCGGCGCGCATCTCGGCGGCGCGGGCATCGGCGGCCAGCGTGGCCGATGTCTTGAGCGCGGCAATTCTACGGTTGAGCTTGATCATGGCAGTGCCGGTGATGCCTGGTTCACTTGAGCTTGCGGCGCAGCCGCTCCAGGACCTGCTCGGGCACCAGCTCGGGCAGATGCTGGCCGTGGCCTGCGACTTCCTTGATCAGCCGCGATGCGCTGAAGAAAAACTTGGGGTTCGCGAACAGGAACATCGTCTCGATCTGCGGCTTCATCATCTTGTTCATGTGCGCCATCTGAAGCTCGTAATCGAAGTCGGTCACCGCGCGCAGGCTGCGGATGATCACCTTGGCCCCGGCGCGCTCGGCATAGTCGACCGACAGTCCGCTGAACTTGTCCACTCGGGCGCGCGGCCCCAGGTCGCGGACCACCTCGCGGATCATCTCGACGCGCTCGTCGGGGGTGAACAGCGCGGTGTCCTTGTGGGGGTTGTAGGCGACCGCGACGATCACTTCGTCGAAAATCGCGACGCTGCGGCGAATCACGTCGATGTGTCCGTTGTGGATGGGGTCGAAACTGCCGGTGTAAACGGCGACTAGCGGGGCGTGTTCTTTTTCCTTGTTTGCCATTTCCGTGCTGCTATCAACCTTCGCCCGGCGCCGTTTCCGGCCTCCGGTAAAATGCGATCCGATGGTCGCCGATTGTGGCTGTCAGCGGCTCGTCGAGGCCGCCGCAAGCCACCGGAGGTCCCGGCGCGCGCGTGTATTGCCTGATGACGATCCATCCGCCGGGCGATATAAGTCCGCCATCGGCGAGCAGGCGCAATACCTCGGCGCTGATGTCCTTGCGGTAGGGAGCATCGACGAATACGAGATCGAAACGCGCGCGCGCGGCGTCAAGTTCCCTCAGAGCGCTGCGCACCTCCTGCACCATCACCCGTGCGCGCGAGCGCAGGCCCATCCGCACGAGATTCGAGGTAATCGCCGATGCGGCCGCGCGGGACGAATCGATGAACGTGGTGTGCGCCGCGCCGCGGGAGAGCGCCTCGATCCCGAGCGAGCCGCTCCCGGCGAACACGTCGAGAACCCGGATTCCCGCAAGATCGATCCGCACCGCCAGGCGCGAGAAGATCGACTCGCGCACTCGCGCCGTGGCCGGGCGCGTCGCCAGTCCGCGCGGCGCTCTCAGCCGCTGGCCGTGGGCCTGTCCCGCTATCACCCGCATCGTGGGCTGCATTCAAACGGCGCCGGCGGCGCCGCCGCTTGCGGCTCGATAGATAACCTGTTCGCCGCGACGGGGCAAGTTCGCTTGCCGAGACCGGTCCGAGGGCTCGCGCCTCTGGAAGAAATTCGCGAATTCAGGTAGTGGTCATTAGCTCTGCGAACCCATAACCGGCCACCACTCAAGGAATCGTAATAGACCTGTCATGTCCCCTCAGCCTGAGCTCAAGTTCTCGGAGGAGGCGCTCCGCGAATACCATGAGGTGCTGGGCCACTACCCGACCCGGCAAGCGGCATTGCTGCCGGCGCTGTGGCTGGCCCAGCGCGAATTCGGTTACCTCAGCGACGAGGCGCAGGATTATGTCGCCCGCCTGATGGAGCTTCCGCCCGCGCACGTCCGGGCGGTGGTGTCGTTCTACTCGATGTTCCATCGCAAGCCGGTCGGCCGCTGGCTGCTCGATGTGTGCACCAATCTTTCCTGCCGGCTGCGGGGCGCCGACCACATTCTCGATTGCCTCCGCCGCCGCCTCGGAATCGAGGTTGGCCAGACCACGCCCGACAAGAAATTCACGCTCGCCGCGGTCGAATGTCTCGCCTCGTGCGGCAGCGCGCCGATGCTTCAGCTCAACCAGGAACGCTTCCACGAGAACCTGACCGAGGAGAGCGTCCTCAAGCTTATCGACGAGCTCGCCGCCCGTGACGATTGACCTGGTAATCGGGGCCATCGAGGCGATCGCGATGATCGTGCTCGCGCTCAACCTCGCGGTCCTGCTCCTGTGGTTCGACCGCAAGGGCAGCGCGCTGATTCAGGATCGCGTCGGCGCCAATCGCGCGAACATCACGGGACTTGGCGCACGGTTGGGCCTGCCCAACTTCGGACTGATCAATACGGCGATCGCGGACCCGGTCAAGATGTTCACCAAGGAGGATTTCATCCCCGCCGGAGCCGACAAGCTTCTGCACACGATTGCGCCCTTCCTCGCGCTGTTCCCGGTGATGATCACCTTCGTGGTGATTCCCTTCGGCGACACGATCACGATCGGCGGGCACACGTTCCAACTCCAGGCCGCCAATCTCAACGTGGGGGTCCTCTATCTGCTCGCGACGGTCGGAGTCGGAGTGTACGGGATCGCCCTTGCCGGATGGGCGTCGAACAATCGCTGGTCTTTGCTCGGGGCGGTCCGCGCGACCGCGCAGATGATCTCGTACGAGATCGCGATGGGCCTGGCGATTATCGCGGTCGTGATCGCATACGGCACGCTCGACTTGCAGGAAATCTGCCGCGCGCAGGGCGGAGTGTGGTTCGGATGGCTGCCGCGATGGGGGATCTTCGTTCAGCCGGTCGGGTTCCTGCTCCTGCTGACCGCGGGGCTTGCCGAGTCCAAGCGGGTGCCGTTCGATTTGCCCGAAACCGAATCGGAACTCATCCAGGGTTATTTCACAGAGTACTCGGGCGGCAAGCAGGCCGTCTTTATGCTCACCGATCTCGCCGAGCACACGATGATCGTCATGCTGCTGGTGACGTTCTTTTTCGGCGGATGGCAGGTGCCGTGGATCTTCGGCGGCGCGCTGCACATTCCCGGCGTTCACGCGATTGTCCTGAATCATATCCTGGTCTCGGTGCTGGGGATCGTCGCATTCCTGGTCAAAGTCGTACTGCTGTCGCTGTTTCTGGGTTCGCTTAGATGGACGCTGCCGCGATTTCGCTATGACCAGTTGATGCGCCTTGGATGGAAGGGGCTGGTGCCGCTTGGGCTGGCCAACGTGCTGGTGACAGCGTTCGTCGTGGTTTTAGGCGGGGGAGCGCAGTGATGCAGTCGGGGCTGTTCTGGTTTCTGGCGACGCTCGCGATTCTCTCGGCGCTCGGCGTGGTCGTGCAGCGCAATCCCATCCATTGCCTGCTGTCGCTGGTGGTCACGCTGCTTACCATCGGCGTGCTGTTCATCGCGGAGGGCGCGCTGGTGGTCGGGTTCCTCCAGATAATCGTGTACGCCGGCGCGATCATGGTCCTCTTCCTATTCGTGATCTGGCTGCTCAACCTGCCCCTTGAGAGCGGACCGGCCGGGCCTATCGCGCTCAAATTCCTCGGTTCGGTCGCGGCGGCGGCCCTGGTGGCCGAAACTCTGGTGTTCGTCCTGCCGCCGAGCTTGCAGGTGAAACTTACCGTGCCGCCGCCCGGCTACGGCTCGATCGATGCCCTCGCCGAGAAGCTCTTTTCCGAGTACCTGGTCGCCTTCGAGGTGACCTCGGTGCTGCTGCTCGCGGCGGTCGTCGGGGCGGTCGCGCTGGCGCGCAGGATGCCGGCCTTAAGCGCCGAGGGCAGAGCCGCGCCGGCGCAAGCCGCCGCGCAAACGGAGCGGGCCTGACGGGAACATGATTCCGCTGACGCACATGATGGCGCTCAGTTCCGCGATTTTCGCGATCGGCGTCGCGGGCATGCTGATCAGGCGCAATATCCTGATCATGTTCATGTCGATCGAGCTGATGCTGAACGCGGTGAATCTGTCGTTCATCGCGCTGGGCACGGAGCTCGGATCGATGGAAGGCCAGGCAATCGTGTTTTTCGCGATGACGGTGGCGGCGGCGGAGGCCGCGGTCGGGCTCGCGATCATAATCGCGAGTTTCCGCAACCGCGAGACCGTCCACGCCGACGACCTGACGATGCTCAGGTGGTGATGCGATGAGCGTTGAGTTCGCCCCCCTCGGCCTAATCCTGCTGTTCCCGGCGCTCGGCGTGCTTTTCAACCTGTTCCTGGGACCGCGCTATGGCCGCGGCGCGGTCAGCCTGGTCGGCCCCGGCGTGATGTTCCTCGCGTTCGCATCCGCAGCCTGGGGGTTCGCCACGCTGCTGGTGATGCCTTCGGGAAGCTCGCTCAACTTCAAGCTCTGGGAATGGATCGTCGCGGGGAACTTCCACGCCGATCTCGCGCTGCGGATGGATGCGCTGTCGGGCGTGATGGTGATGGTGGTGACGGGCGTGGGCGCGTTCATCCACCTCTACTCGGTCGGCTACATGGCGCACGATGAGGACGTCGCGCGCTTTTTCACCTACCTGAATCTGTTCGCTTTCTCGATGCTGATCCTCGTGCTCGCGAACAACCTGGTGCTGATGTTCGTCGGATGGGAGGGCGTGGGGCTCTGCTCGTACCTGCTGATCGGCTTCTGGTACACGAATCCGCAGTATGCCTACAACGGCCGCAAGGCGTTCGTGGTGAACCGGATCGGCGATGCGGGGTTCATCCTGGGAATCCTCACGATCGTCGGGACGCTTGCGCGCCAGGGCGTCTGGACGCTCGAGTTCACCGGGCTTCAGCAGCACGCGGCGATGATCGGCGCCGGCGCGGCGACTGCGGCGGGCCTGCTGTTCTTCCTCGGCGCGACCGGCAAATCGGCGCAGATTCCGCTCTACGTATGGCTGCCCGACGCGATGGTCGGCCCGACCCCCGTAAGCGCGCTGATTCACGCGGCCACGATGGTGACGGCGGGCGTGTACATGGTCGCGCGGCTCAACTTCCTTTACGCGCTTGGGCCCGATGCGCTCGCGGTAATCGCGACGGTTGGAGCGCTCACCGCGTTCTTCGCCGCGACCATCGCGGTCGTCCAACCCGACATCAAGCGCGTGCTCGCGTACTCGACGATCAGCCAGCTCGGCTACATGTTCCTGGGCGTCGGCTCGGGCGCGTTTGCGGCGGGGATCTTTCACCTGATGACGCACGCCTTCTTCAAGGGCCTGCTCTTCCTGTGCGCCGGCTCCGTGATCCACGCGCTCGGCGGCGAGCAGGACATGAACAACATGGGCGCGCTCCGGAAGAAGCTTCCCGCGACGTACGCGACGATGCTGGTTGCGACGCTGGCGATCGTCGCGACGCCGGGGCTGTCCGGTTATTTCTCAAAGGACCTGATCCTCGAGGCCGCCTACGAGTCGGGTCACGAGTGGCTCTGGCTCCTCGGCGTCATCACCGCGGGTCTGACCGCGTTCTACATGTTCCGCCTGCTGTTCCTGACCTTCCACGGCGAATCGCGAGTCGAGCCCGAGCGGCTCGCTCACGCGCACGAGTCGCCGCCGGTCATGACGATTCCGCTGATCGTGCTCGCGATCTTTTCGATCGCGGGCGGATGGGTGGGGTTGCCCGAGGGATTGCTGTGGGGCAACGCATTCGCGCGCTTCCTCGCGCCGGTGACCGGGATATTCAAGCCGTCGATGGAGGCATCGGCGCCGGTGCTTTCGGGCATCGCGACCGGCGTGACCGGCGTCGGCGTGCTCGCTGCTTACTTTGGGTACCTGCGGATGCCGGGAATTCCCGCGCTAATGGCCTGGCGCGCCCGCAATCTCCATCAACTGCTGCTCGACAAGTATTACGTCGATCAGCTCTACGACCTCATCGTGACCCGTCCGCTGTTTTTCATGTCGAGCCGCGTGTTCGGCCGCGTGGTTGATACGATCGCGATCGACGGCACGGTGAACGGCGCCGGGCTGACCGTGGAATCCACCGGCGAGCTGGTGCGCCACGCCGAGACCGGCAACGTGCAGCATTACGCCCTGGTTTACCTGGCGGGCGTGATCGGCATTGTCGCCTACTACCTGTTCCTGGTGATGCGGTGATGGGCGGCGGATTGCTCACTGCGCTGATTTTCCTGCCGCTGCTCGGCGGATTGTTCGTCATCATGCAGCGCGACGGACGGAGCGTGTGGAACTCCGCGTTCGTATTCTCGCTGATTCCGCTCGCGCTGAGCTTCTACCTGTTCTACGCCTTCGATCCGCATTCGGCTGACTATCAGTTCGCCGAGCAGTACGCCTGGATCCCGCAGCTGGGCATCTCGTATCATCTCGGCGTCGACGGGATCAGCCTACTGCTCGTCGTGCTGACGACGATCCTGATTTCGCTCTCGCTGCTGTATTCGGCGGGCGGCGATATCGAGGAGCGTCCGCGCGAGTTCTGCTTTTTCATCCTGGTGCTCGAGACCGGGTTGCTCGGCGCGCTGCTCGCGGTCGATGTGTTCCTGTTCTACGTGTTCTGGGAAGTGATGCTCATCCCGATGTACTTCCTGATCGGGATTTGGGGCCACGGCCGGCGCATCTATGCGGCGATCAAGTTCGTGCTGTTCACGATGTTCGGCTCGATTCTGATGCTGGTCGCGATCATCTACCTCGCCTATTCCGAACACGTGCATTTCGGGCGCTTAAGCTTCGATCTTCCGCTGATGTTCCAGGTTCCGCTCACGCCCACCGAGGCGCGCTGGCTGTTCGCCGCCTTCGCGCTCGCATTCGCGATCAAGGTTCCGATGTGGCCGGTGCATACCTGGCTCCCGGATGCGCACACGGAGGCGCCGACTGCGGGCTCGGTTATCCTGGCGGGCGTCATGCTCAAGATGGGCGCCTATGGTTTCCTGCGCTTCGCGATCCCGCTGTTCCCGGCGGTTGCCGTCGAGGCGACTGCGCTGTTCATGGCGCTCGCGGTGGTCGGGATCATTTACGGCGCGATGGTGGCGATGGTGCAGCCGGACCTCAAGCGGCTGGTCGCGTACTCATCGGTGAGCCATCTGGGCTTCGTGATGCTGGGAATCTTCGCGCTCAACATGCAGGGCGTCGAGGGCGCGATCTACCAAATGCTGAACCACGGTATTTCCACCGGCGCACTGTTCCTGCTGGTCGGGATGGTTTACCTGCGCCGCCACACGCGCGAGATAAGCGAGTTCGGAGGACTGTGGCGCAGCGTCCCGGTGATGGCCGCGGTGTTCATGGTCGTGATGCTCTCGTCGATCGGGCTGCCGGGGCTCAACGGTTTCGTGGGCGAGTTCCTGATCATGCTCGGGACGTTCCTGCGCCAATGGGTCGCGGCGGCATTCGCGGTGAGCGGGATCGTGCTGGGCGCGCTCTACATGCTGTGGGCCTACGAGCGCGTGATGTTCGGGCCGATCACCAAGGCCGTCAACGAGACGCTCCGTGATCTCGACGCGCGCGAAATCGCCGTGCTGGTGCCGGTGATCGCCTTGATGCTGTTCATGGGGCTTTACCCCAGGCCGCTGCTTGCGCGGATGGAACCGTCGGTCGCAAAGATGCTCTCGGCGGTCCGCGTCGAGGAAGCGAACCGGCACGAGCAGCAAGACCGGCTCACACGGCTTGCGATTCCCGCCGGCCGTCCCGAGCAGAACTCATCGGTTAGCGCGGTTGCCGCCAAATGAACCCCTTCAATCTTGCCGCGATAAATTTTGCCTGGCTGCCGATCCTGCCGCTCATAACCGTCGCGGCCGGCGCGATGGCGGTGCTGCTGGTGGGCGTGCGAGTTGGCGATGACGAGAGCGAGGGGCTCGGCTGGCTCACGCTTGCCACGCTCGGCATCGCGTTCATCTTCACCCTGGGGATCATCGGCCAGAGCGGGCTCGCATTTGCGGGCTCGATCGCGATCGACGGTTTCTCGGCTT
>DASPOF010000084.1:0-55984 GCA_035626155.1 Binataceae bacterium (SeqCode) | reverse complement strand
GGATCTCCATCTTCATGGAAACGAGAACCAGCAGAGTGTCGCCCTCGGAAACCCGATCGCCCACGGAGGTGTCGATTTTCCACACTACGGCGTAGAGGTCCGACCTGATGCTATGCACACTCACCCGTTCCGTCTCCTTTCGGCGAACCCGGAGACTCACCGCCGCAGCGAAATGAGAGCTCTCACCTCTATTTTTAGGCTGAGCCCTGTCAAAACCTAATCCGCCCATAACTCGTTGGCAAATCTGGCCGTGTCCATAGTTTCACGACCGGTCCGTGTCGAATTCCAATTCACGTGGCGGACGGAGTCTGAAATAAGCCCTTGCAATGTTGTCGCCACTGGTACGAGTCGAGCTGTGCGAGCGGGGGCGCGGGGGCGCCGCTCCGCTGCGCCGAGGGCGCACCGATCCTGTCGGCCCTGGCAAAAACGTCGACATCCAGGTACAGAAGTGGCAGGCTAGTCGCAACCGCGCGCGAACTTGCAACTTGACCGGCCCCTGGCACAGATCGATCAAACACTAGGCGGACACCAATATGCGTCTGAAACCAATCGGTCTTTCGGTTCTGCTGATCAGCCTGGCGCTCGGCGTCTCTCTCCGGTCGATCGCGCGGGCCGAGCAGGCGCCAATCGAGACCTCGATTGAAAGCCAGAAC
Organism: Binataceae bacterium (SeqCode); assembly: GCA_035626155.1. Lineage (GTDB taxonomy): Bacteria > Desulfobacterota > Binatia > Binatales > Binataceae > DASPOF01. Next base: position 55,331 of record DASPOF010000084.1, on the reverse strand, counting down.
GCCACGGTCGACAAGGATAAGAGTCTCCATGTCGACGTGACCGCGCACATAAACGCGCCCGCCGACAAGGTCTACGATGCGCTCACCCATCCGGACAAGGTCGCTCAGTACGACGCGAACATCACAGAGATAAAAGTCGTCGCGCATGACGCCCAAGGCGAGACGGTCGAGTATAAAGGGCAGACCGTGCCGATTCCCAACGCCCCGCCCTCCTTCCGCGTACAGTACAGCTTCGATCCAGCCGCCCGCAGCGTCTCGGCGCAGAATGCCGGCAAGTCGCTGATCCAGTTCCACAATCACACCGAGCTAAAGCCTTCCAAGGACGGCAAGGGCACTGACATCCACTACACCGGCGTGTCGAGTTACCCCGGGACGATAATGGGCTTCGATCCGCCGCAATCGATGCGCACGCTATCGGCGGTCCACGCGTTCCTGCGGAATATGCACAACGTCGGGATGTACATCGAGAAGGGCGGCGGGTAGGCGCGCGCGCGCGCCTGCGGCTCTTGCGCGCAACTTAGGCCGAAACCGCCCTCTCTGAAAGTCGCCTGAGAGTTCGAAAAGACTGCGCTCCACACTCCAGTCTCCTACTTTTGGGACATCGCGGAGAATCGCGCGAAAAGCGCGCGTGTGCGCGCGATTTGCGATCGCACGTGGGACTCGGAGAACGCCTCTTTCGGCGCTAATCGCGCAAAATCGGCAAAACCTATCCCGGCGCGATTTTGCTAGGTCCCACTGCACGCCCAGGCGGGACTCCTTCCCATGTCGGCGCTACAGAGCGATGTGTGTTCACGACGGCCGGTTGCGCCGAAGCCCCGGCCCGAGAAGGAGAATCACGTGAACACCGATACCAAACCCGTTGTTGCCAAGCCGGAAGCTGCTCCGCCCTCGAAAACTAGGAAGGCCGCATCACGGCCGCCGGAGTCATCGCGCGCCGCGGACTTCTACCGAAGAAGCGGCATCGCAAGGATTCGTTGCACCGCCTGCCGCGTTGGCTCTTTGGATGCGCGTTCAGGATGCGGCAAACCGAATGCCATCACAATCTGAGCGTCAGCGTCATACGTGCACCAAGAGAAACCATCGCCGCCTATTTCTCCTGAAGGATTGCTGGGCCCTTGCTCTCGCGATTCCGGCAGCTCTCTCCACATCTCCGTGGTAAATACGAATACCTTCTGGGGACGGTACTCTTTCAGGAGTCGCAGAAACCGCTCCCTGGCAAGATCGAGCTGCTCTTTGGTGCCGTACTCGTAGCGTTTCTCGTCCGGGCCCACGCAATCGGGCAAGTAGTTGAAGAATACTACATGGTTCCAAAACTCAGCGCTGTCTTGGAAGCTGAAATAGTCTCGGATTTGATCGAAGAACTTATACCTTTCCCGTCCGCTGATCACATCTGCCATAACTTCCAAGGTGAAGTTCTCTGAGTCCTCATCGCCGTGATGAGAATGACCCACGATAGCGATTCGCTGGCCGTTGATTCCATCCTTATAGTTCGGACCTTCCCATGGTTTGTGTTCGATCATTGCGGTTTCCTCTTTTGTGCCGTACCGCTTGTGCCGAAGACGTCCTCAAAAGTTTCTTACCTTCACGACAGATTCGCACTTCATTCGATCAGGTGCGCTCAGCTTTCGATTCCGATAAAGCCGGTCCGGTGCCTAGAAGATGTGTGTGACCCACCGGCGGCTATCGAATAAAGTTCCGCGAGCGTTAGCGCGCCCTCCGAGTCGATCTCAACGCCACGAGCTGACAGCCATTTCTTGGACTCCTCGCAGGTTAGCGGTGCAAACTCGATTTCCGAGAGACACCGACCCGGCCTGGTCACGGCGGGGTTGAGTTTCCCCACTTCCTCATTCGTTGTGATTAGGAACAGCACTCTCAGTCCCTGGCCAAGGAGTCCCTCGGTCGTGTTCAACAACCGGGACAGCGCTTGGCCAACGTTCTGCTTCGCGTCGATGGAAAGCAGTTCGCCGGTATCCTCCATGACCAGTAACCGCCATCGGCTTTCGTCGCCAGTTTCGTGAACGATCAAGTGGAGCAGATATCCCGCCCGGCCAAAGAGCGCTTCCGGGTCGGTGATGTAGTGAATATCGCACCATTGCTTCCATTCGCGTGCGAGTGCCCGCAACGCATAGGTTTTGCCGGTTCCCGGCTTGCCGTGCCAGAGTATCAACCGCCCACCTTCAATATCCGCGGGGGAGGCTGCCATCAGCCGGTCGAGTTTTCGAGCCGTCGAGGTGCTGTAATTGGTCCCAATGTCCCCCCAGCGGACCGCGTCGAGAAAGCGGTCGTTTGAGTCCGGCTTAGGTGAGCAGTCCCGCCAAAACGAAACGCATACCTGCGACGGGTCCTCCCGCTCCTTTTTGCGCTCGAATCTCGCCAGGAACTCTTGAGCTACTTCACGCGCCGCTCCCAGCTCTGGCGCCGCGACCTCGATGCTGAGATGACCCGCCGGACCCCACTCAATGCGAATCAATGCCGCCGACTTGCCGCACTCGCGTTGCAAGAGGACTTCTCTGGCATTCGGATGCTCTATCCAATAAAGGACGCGGTCATCGAAAGACTCGGGCACCGGCTCGATGCTCAGTGCAGCAGATTGCTGCACGCGATAAATCATGCCTCCTTCCGCTGCTGCGGCTTCGAGTTCCACGCGGAGCGGGCTGCGTTCCTCCAGGATTATCCGCAAAAGTCGCTGTTCGTCGCTCTCTGCGCGGTAGCGGATATCCCGCGCCGTTTCGAGAATTCTCATATCTTCGGGTCTTTGACCTCCTGAACCCTTGGCGTTCGGGTAATCTCTCGGTCATTGTCTGGCGATGGCCGGATAGCCGGCCGGACTCATACACCCGATCGGTCAGTACTGCAAATTTCTTGGAAGCGTCCAGAAAAGCCTTTAAATCCGAAAGACTTTGGCCGCCCGCCCGTGCCCGGACGAGTTTGGACCGATGGCGCAGAGGCGAGGGGATGGACTAATTATTCTCCAATCCGAAACTCCGGCGGTCCTGAACGACTACATTGGAAGCGATCGTCAAACCGCGCGAAAGCTTCGAAAGCGCCAGCCTGCTGGCGGTCCGCAATTTTCGCATCTATCTTGGTGCGACATTTCTGGCGAGCCTCGCGGTGCAGGCGCAATCGGTGGCAGTCGGATGGCAGGTCTACAAAATCACCACCTCGCCGCTGTCGCTCGGCTATGCCGGATTGGTGCAGTTCCTGCCCACGCTCGCACTGACGCTGCATGCGGGCGCCGCCGCGGATCGGCACGATCGCCGGTTGATCATGACGGCGAGCGCGCTGACACGCGCGATCACGGCGAGCGCGTTTGTCGCGTTGTCGATCGCAAACGTATCGATTATATGGCCTTTCTATCTGACGCTGGCCGTATTCGGAATCGCTCGCGCGTTTGCAGCTCCGGCGGCCGATTCGCTGCTTCCGCGGCTGGTTCCGGTGAGCAAATTCGCGGACGCTGTCGCGTGGACATCGTCAAGCGGGCAAATCGCGATCATCGCGGGCCCCGCTTTGGGCGGAGTGCTGTGTTTGCTCGGCCCGGCCGCGGCGTACTCGGTATGCGGTGTGCTGTTCGTGATCAGCGCGATCGGATCGTTCCTGATTCGCGCGCGCAGCGAGATCGGACCAATTACCGGCGCTGACCGCCTGAACACGCTCTCGGCGGGAATTTTATACGTGCGGTCGCGCCGCGTTGTGCTTGGCGCGATCTCGCTGGACCTGTTTGCGGTATTGTTCGGCGGCGCAACCGCTCTGCTGCCGATCTACGCGCGCGATATCCTACACGTCGGCCCGGCGGGACTCGGCCTGATGCGCAGTTCGCCGGCGATCGGCGCCACTGTCATCGGCCTTGCGCTCGGGCGGCTGCAACTGCGCCGGAACGCAGGGATCGCGATGCTCATCTGCGTCGCATTGTTCGGCCTCGCCACAATCGTGTTCGGCCTGTCGACCAGCTTCATTCTTTCGATCGCCATGTTGGCCAGTCTGGGCGCCGCCGACATGGTCAGCGTTTACGTTCGCCGGACGATGGTCCAACTCGCGACGCCGGACGCGATGCGTGGGCGCGTCAGCGCAGTCGATCGCCTGTTCGTCGGCGCTTCGAATGAACTTGGCGGATTCGAATCGGGCGTGACTGCGCAATGGTTCGGCACGGTACCGGCGGTCGTCATTGGCGGCGCGGCCTCGATTGCAATCGTCGCGGCCTGGTGCTGGTTATTTCCCGAAATTCAACGAGTCGACGATCTTCAGTCATTGGCGCCGCCCGAGTGAATTCAGGCGAGTGACAGAGGTAGAACCGCCGGTCTTGGTTTTTTTGTGGCTCTTCGGCCTTGACTGGCAGCTAGTCGATCCGGTCCAGAATCTTAAGCCCTCGCTCCCAGTCTCGCCGGAAGTCTCTCTCCCTGCTGAAGACCTGATGTAAAGCTAAGTAGCGCGCAGCTAAATCGTTTTCAGTTAAGGTGCAGGGGCATTGGGCGGTTGCGATCGGATGATTTGAAGCTGAACCGAAGGATCAAACGCCCGAAGCGCGAAATCCAACACTATCGCCCGCGCATCCCCGGAGTAAAGCGCACAGTCCCCGGATATGCATTCATGTGAACGAATGCTATTAGTCTCAAGTTCGGACCGACCGAGATCAGCAGAGGAATTTTATGCCAGGACACAGCCTGCGTTTGGTCAGAGGACGATGGAAAGTCTTCCACGGATCCAGCTTCCGAGACACCCGAACTAACCTCCAGAATCTCCACGACAGATTTCGTAATCTGGGCTCGAGACACGAGCCGAGGCACTTCCAAGCCGGCGGCAGCGGAAACGATCCCGATGTCAAGCAGGTCCTCCTTCTGGAGGCGGGGATTCTCGAAGCGCTGCAGCGATGGCAAACGGCAGTACCTTCGGCCGTTTACAACCCGGGCGAGCTATATGATTACGATCAGATGACCGAGCTTCTGAACAAACTCAACAGCGAGCTTGCCACTCATCAGAATGCCGACGGCTCGTACTCGGGAGCTTACAATGAGCGGCCGCTGCCCAAAACCTGGCAGGCAAACCCCGATGTCGTAAGCGCGGAGTACGATAACTGGGTGGTTGCACGGGTTGAAGAATTCCGTGACGAGCTGACGAAGAAACCAAAAGTGAAGCCACAGCCTGGCCCCAGGCGCGGCAACGATCCGCTCAAATTTGTCGGCGCGATACTCGACCAAATTCTCCGGATGCTTCCCGCCTATCCATAACTTCCGGCGTTTGTCGAGGGCGCAACTGAATGTCGAGCCTTATGCCAGACAACGCCCGATCCGCTCACAGCAGCTTTATCGGCCGACAGCGCGAAATGACCCTTTTGTCCGCCGGACTCGCCGAGGTTTTGACGGGCCAGGGACGCTTGTTTCTGATCGAGGGTGAGCCCGGGATCGGCAAAACCCGGCTTGCCAACGAACTCTGCGCGCTTGCTGAAGCTCAGGGCGCGCGAATTGCCTGGGGGCGATGTTGGGAGGGCGGTGGAGCGCCGGCCTATTGGCCGTGGATACAGATATTTCGGTCGCTTGGCGAGACTTCGGGATTAGAACCTAGAGCTGCGGCTGACACGCCGGCGGCCGTTTCCTCAACGGCTCCGAAGGACACGTCATTGGCAGCTGAACTTTTTTTTGCTGGAAGCGCAGCGGACAGCAAGAGGTTCAGGCTCTTTGACGCTCTCAACGAGCGCCTGCGACAGGCCAGTGAGTCGACGGCGCTCGTGCTGGTGTTGGACGACTTTCACGCCGCTGATCCTGCGTCGCTGCTATTTCTTAAGTTCGTCAGCCGAGATCTGCGGAAGCATCGTGCGATGCTGCTGGTCACGTATCGTGCGGCAGAGATCCGCGCGTCCTCAGTTTTGCCATCGCTTTTCGCTGACATCGTCCGCGATGGGGAAACCATTCACCTGCGCGGGATAAGCGAGAATGAGACCGAGAGGTTCCTCAGCGCCGATATGGGCGGCAGCCCCGGTACCTTGGTCGTGCAGCAGCTCTACCGCGTGACCGATGGCAATCCGTTTTTTCTGGGCGAGTTAGTGCGGTTGCTCAGATCGACGGACCAGATGGGTCGTCGCCGCACGCAGACGCTCGTCAACCTCAAGGTTCCTGAAGGCGTGCGGGCGATCATCCTGAAGAGGCTCGAACTGGTTTCGCTGCCCACGCGGAACATTTTACTAGTTGCTTCGGCACTCGGGCGCGAATTCGACATCATGTTGCTCGGGCAGGTGACCGGCGTCGACCGCGACCGTATCGACGCCGCGGTAGAAGAGGCTTGCCGGTTTGCAATACTCGATGAGCAGGGCCATCCAACCGGCCGCGTTCGCTTCCTCCACGCACTGATCCCGGAAACTTTGTATAGCGAACTGCCTCGACACGAGAAGCGGCGCCTTCACGAGAAGATCGCCGAGACAATCGAAGTTGCTTTTCGAGACAACCTCGAGCCGCACTTAAGCGAACTCGCGCATCACTATTCGCTTTCGCTTACGGAAAAAAACGCACCGCGGGCAGCTGAATACGCCGCACGCGCTGCAGTATCGGCGCAGAAGAACCTCGCCTACGAAGAAGCCGCGCGTTTTTACGGCTTGGCTCTTGGCGCGCTCGCCGTCTCTCCGAGCTCGGATCCGCTCCGTAGATGCGAACTGATGCTATCGCAAGGCAGCGCACTTTACTCGTGCGGAGACTTCGATCAGTCGCGATCGGTATTCAAACAGGCCGTAACGATTGCGAAGAGTCTGGGCGACCCTTTTAGCACCGCGGTTGCCGTACTGGGACTGGGGGTCGCGCCGAGCACTCCCGGCGTTCCCGACGTAACCTTGGTCGCGATGCTCGAAGAAGCGCTCGGCGCACTCGGACAATCCGATTCTCCTATCCGAGCCGCCCTGATGGGACGGCTGGCGGAGGAACTCTACTGGTCCGAGCAATCCAGCCGGCGCGACGAGCTGTCGCGCGCGGCCGTCGAGATGGCGCGGCGGCTGGCCGACAAGAGGGCGCTGGTCGATGCCCTCTATCGCAGGCATATTGTTCTAACCGGTCCCGACACCACCGAAGAACGGCTTCTGCTTTCGACTGAAATAATTGGTTTGATTCGAGAACTCGGCCCCAGCGATGCTGTGTTGCGCGCGCACTACCTGCGAATCGCGGATCTTCTGGAACTTGGCGATCTGGCCAGTGCCGATGCCGAGATAGAAATCTACCGGCAGCGCGCGCAGGAACTTCGCCAGGAGCATCTCGGAATGATCGATCTTATGCTTGCGATGCGTGCGCTCATGAGTGGCCGCTTCGACGAGGGAGAACAATTGGCGCTGCGCGGCTTCGAAGCGATCCAGCGCCGCCGCGAGGGCTTCTCGACCCAGGTTTTGGCTGTGCAGATGTCGATGGTCCGCCGCGAGCAGGGACGACTGAGTGAGCTAATCCCTGTCGTCAAGAGCTTTACGACACAGTATCCGGCCCTGACACTGGCTCGTTGTGGTCTGGCTTTCTTCTATGCGCAACTGGGAGAGGCAGCTTCGGCTTCATACGAGTTCGAGTATTTTTGGAAGACCAATTTCCGAACGGTCCAGCGAAATGCCGCGTGGTTGCCGTCTCTGGTCTTGCTCAGCGATGTGTGCGCGTTTCTTCGAAATCGCGAAGCTGCTGCTGAACTCTACCAACTACTGCTGCCGTACGCTGCACGGAACGCAACGCTCGACGTTTACGTCTGTTATGGCTCGGTAGCGCACTATCTCGGAATACTCGCTGCGACACTCGGAAATTTCGAATCGGCTCTCGCTCACTTCGAGGCCGCCCTGGAATTCAATTTGAAGATGAACGCGCGGCCGCTGGCCGCATATACGCAGTACGAGTATGCGAACATGCTGCTCGCGCGCAACGAATCCGGTGATCGTGAGAACGCGCTCTCCCTGGGAAGCGCGGCGCTCACGACCGCGGAAATCCTCGGGATGAAGAGCTTGGTCGAGAGACTTCACACCATCATCGGCCGCGATCCGCGAGCCGAGGCCGGTCCCGACGGAACTGTGACCGTGCTGTTCACCGACATCGTGAACTCAACCGGGATCAACGAGCGGCTGGGGGACTTGCGCGCGCAGGAACTGCTCCACGTTCACAACGGAATCGTTCGCGAGGCCCTGAATGCGCATCGAGGGTTTGAAGTGAAGGGGACCGGCGACGGGTTCATGGTCGCTTTTCCGAGTGCGAGTGCGGCTCTGCGATGCGCGATCGCGATCCAACGCGCGCTTGCTCTTTACCGCGTGGCGCATCCGGATGCTCCTATCCATGTCTCGATCGGTCTTAATACGGGAGAAGCCATAAGAGAGGCGGGCGACTTCTATGGAAGAACCGTGATTTTGGCGTCGCGAATCAGCAAGCAGGCTTCCGCTGATGAAATCCTGGTTTCAGGTACCTCCAAAGAGATCGTCGAAAGCTCCGGTGAGTTCCGCTTTGATCTCGGTCGAGAAACAGAGCTTAAGGGGTTTTCAGCAGCGCGTCGACTGTTTGCGGTTTCCTGGCGCGACGATACATGAAAGGCGAGCAGAATCCGACTCACCGACGCGAAATTCGCGCGTTGCAGCACCATCCTTGGCGCGGTGCGTCACGCGGATGAGGTTTTGAATAGACACAACGATAACGTTCATCGCAATCGTCTGCAGAATCATACGACCCGTCAATCGCCCATCGCGTTAGCGGAGCACGCAGGTCAGGTAATGCAATTTCATACAGCGGTGGCTACGAAGACCAGCTCATTGCGCCGACTGGCAGACGCGCCATGCATTTTCGGCCAGAGCCGGTACCCGGTCTTTCATTTCGGCAAAGAGCGGATCATCGGCCTGTCCCATTACGAATCGGCTGTAACTGCCCTCCATAATGATCGCGAGCTTGAAAATGGCGAACGCCTGATAGAACGGAAAATAGGTCATCCTCCGTCCAGTCTTTGCTTCGTACCGATCGAGCATCTCGCGGCGGCTGAGAAAGCCCGCCTCGGCCTCGACGGTTGCCATACCGCCGACGCCGCCCGGGCTATCACCGGGTCCGGTCCAGTAACTGAGCAGCCAGCCTAAATCGGCAAGAGGATCGCCGATGGTGGACATTTCCCAATCCAGTATCGCGAGCGGTTTCGGAGGATCCGTCGGATCCCACATCACGTTGTCCAGTTTAAAGTCGCCATGAACGATCGTCGCGGGCGGCGATTCCGGAAGGTGCGCCTGTAGCCAGTCACGCACCTTATCCATTACGGGCAGCGGGCGCGTATGCGGAGTCGTACGCTGAAGCTGATCGACCCACCGTTTTAGCTGGCGCTCGAGATATCCGTCGGGACGGCCAAACCCTTCAAGGCCGACCGCGCGCCAATCAACCTTTTGCAACTCGACAAGCAAGTCGATCATGCGCTCGCTGACCGCACGCCGCCGCTCGGGAGTAGTGGCGAAATTCCTGACGCCGCCGCGGATGACCTCGCCGCGCATGTACTCCATCAGATAAAACGGCGCGCCGATGTACCTGGGATCGTCGCAGGCCGCATAAACGCGCGGGATCGGTACGGGCGTGTCCTGCAATGCTTTGAGCACGCGATATTCGCGCATCACATCGTGCGCCGTCGGCAGCAGCGGCCCTCGCGGGGGACGGCGCAACACCCACGATTTGCCGTGGAATTGAACCAGATGGACCTCGTTCGAGTGCCCGAACGAGATATTCTTCGTACTCAAATCGTAGGCATCGCCGAGTCCGGTGTCGCGAATGAAGTTGCGCAGACCTGCGATATCGACCGCAGCATTAGGGCCGGTTTTTTCTGTACTCGAGTTGCTCATTGACCAATTCTCTACGGCGGGTGCGGCCAGTGAAAGTCCACCCGCGATCGTTACCCGGATTCCTTTGGATGGCCGCCTCAATTCCGGGCAGCTATTTGTTTTCGCCCTGCTATAAACCGCAGGCTTACCCGCGGCGGTGGCGCGGCAGCTTGCGCGGCGTCGCACCGACACGCCGGCCATCATACCGGCGATTCTAGCAGGACGGCGCGGATTCTGTCAGAACCGCGCGAAGGTCCTGGCCGTTTGCGCTACGGCGTGGCGGCGGGCTATAGGCCGTGGTGTTCAGGTGTGTCAGAACGAAAATTCCGGATGGTCACACATCGTCCCGTTCGTTAGAAGAATGGATGACGAACGCTGAAAGGGAGTTTGCTATATGACATACGAAACGATCCTGTACAGCGTCGCGGACCAGATCGCGACTATCACGCTTAATCGCCCGGCCAAGATGAACGCGTTCACCGCGCGGATGGGCGCCGAGGTCGGCGATGCGATGCTGCGAGCGGACGAGGACCGCGCCGCCCGCGTGATCATTATCACCGGGGCGGGCGATCGGGCGTTCTGCGCCGGCGCGGACATCGGCGGCTTCGCCCGCGACATCAAGGCGCGCGAAGGCGAGAAGGTCGAAGGCGAATTTTCCGGCGGGCGCAGCCGGCAAGCCGCCGCGCTGCCAATCCTGATGCGCAACCTGAGCAAGCCGACTATCGCCGCGATCAACGGCTATGCGCTCGGCGTCGGCCTCACCATGATCCTTCCCTGCGACGTCCGCATCGCATCCGAGAACGCACGGATGGGCGTGATTTTCCCGCGCGTCGGGTTGATCACGGAACTCGGCTCGACCTACCTGCTGCCGCGCTTGGTCGGTGTTTCGCGCGCGGCCGAGATGATGCTCACCGGCAGGCAATACACCGCCAACGAAGCGCTCCAGATGGGGCTCGTAAGCCGCGTTACGCCCGCGGGCAAGGTCATGGACGGCGCGCGCGAACTTGCAGGCGAGATGCTCCAGTGCTCGGCGACCTCGCTCACGTTCACCAAGCGCGCGCTCTACCAGGGGCTCGAAGGGAACATCGAGACGGCGATGCAGTTCGAGGGATTCGCGGCCGACAAGTGCTACGTAAGCCCGGAGCACAAGGAATACGTCACCGCCTTCATGGAGAAGCGCAAGCCCGACTTCAGCAAATTCACCAAATAGGCGGGCATGCTCTTGATCGCGGGCTGGCGCGGGGTCGCCGCCCTCGACGTGAAGGCGATTAGCAAGGGGTGTTTAGCATTTGGCTCACCGCGACCTTCGGTGAAGATGCGGCCCTCCCCGCGATCTGCACTTCAGATTCAACCGGCACGCTCCGCGGGCAAGGATTCTTGCATCGCAAGCAATGGAAATAAGGCAGCAGCGGAGTTCGATCTGAGTTGCCGCCAGCGATTCGGCATCGCAGAGTATTAAGTGATAGTCAAACGCGATCAGGCATAAGGCGGGGAGGCATCCATGAGCTATCAGGAAATCAGCTACGACACCGATGGCGAGGTCGGAATAATTACCCTTCGCAGACCGGAGGCGCGCAACGCTCTGACCTTTACTACTTACCGCGAACTCGAAGAGGCGGTGCGCGGAGCTAGTGTGCGTTGTTTGATTATCACCGGAGCGGATCCGGCGTTCTGCTCGGGCGATGACGTGAAGGTAATTCTGGCCTCAGCGGGTGAGAGGGCAGCGAGCACCACGTTGGAGCCGCGCCTCACTCCGGCGGCGGAGGCAATACTCAGTTGCGACATCCCGATCGTCGCCGCGGTAAATGGCGCCGCCGTCGGCTGGGGGATGGAGCTGGCGCTCATGGCCGATTTGCGTGTGGCCTCGGAAAAAGCCCGTTTCGGCGAATTGTTTATCAAACGCGGGCTTTGTTGCGATGTCCCAGGCATGGGGCGGCTGGCGCAACTGGTTGGCCGCGAGCAAGCGGCTGAGTTGTTGCTGACCGGGGACATCATTGACGCTGCGGAGGCGCTTCGTATCGGGCTTGTGTCACGCGTGGTGCCGCACGATCGGTTGATGGCGGCTGCAACCGGGCTTGCGAAGAAGATTGCAGCGAATCCGCCGCTGGCTGCCCGCAAGATAAAAGAGGGACTGCGGCGCGCGCTCGACCCGGATTGGCGGGAACTGGGCGCGTGGGTAAGTATCAGCCTGGCGCAGTTGTTCAAGAGCGCCGATCACCGCGAAGGCGTTCGCGCGTTTCTGGAAAAGCGCGAACCCAGATTTAGCGGGCAATAGCCAGTAAGAATCGAGGTGTCGTTACTCACAACCTCATTCGCGTGACGGGGCGAGGCACATGTGTTATCTCTACCGGCAATGCCGCCGTGGATGAGCGGTCTGCATCATCAATATGCCCAGGTTTGAGTTATGATGAGGCGCGACCCGTCAATCGCCCATCGCGCCAACGGAGCACGCAGCTCAGTTCACCTTGACCCTGTACCGGCGGAACCATCAGACACCAGCCCGCAAGCGCGAGCGCGGCGATGTGGCATTGCTTCACGGCGTCGATGTTACGCTGGGGCTTGGCAGCGGCACCGACTGGCGAGTGCGTACTGTTAAGCCGGGCTTGTCGCGGAGCGAGACCGCGAGCTGTCCTGTCGCGGCAGCGCTCGCAGAATCCGGCGCGACGAATCCGAGCGTGTATTGCGCGCGCAAGTCGTCGGCTATGGTTTGGCAAGCGGCCTTCAATGAATCGCCGTCGCCGACCTGCCGAATGATGAAGGTCCTGCCACCGGTCTCCTTCGCGAGCGAATGCAAAGTCTTCGCATCGACAAATTCGATGCCGCTATCGCCGATAACAATCGGTCCTATGGCAGGCGTGTTCATATCCGCGACATTCGGATCGCCGATGCCGATCGAATAGATGAGCACGCCGGAGCGCCGCGGTTCTGCCGCAACGTCATTGACGCTGGCCTTGCTTGCGTTGTCCAGCCCATCGGTGATGACAAACAACACTCTCTTCTCGTAACAGCCGCTCGCCACTTTTTCCTTTCCGTCGATGATTGCGTCGAATAGAGCCGTGTTCCCGTAGGCTCGGAGCAAATCCAGCCTCTTTTTCACAAGCTCATGATCAGTGGTAAGCGGCTGAAGCAGAAAGTGTCGCGTTGAGAACGCGACCAGAAAAATGTCGTCCTGCGGTTTGAGGTCGTTGATGAATTCCGTGATCGCGGCGCGCGCCTGCGGAAGCTTCGGCTTCATGCTGCCCGAGGTGTCCACCAGGATTCCCACCGAGGCCGGAGAATTCGACTCGGGCTGGAAGAACTCGATCTGCCGCTGCGATCCATCGACCAGAACAGTGAAATCATCCTTGCCGAGGCCCTTGACGTACACGCCATTGGCGTCGGTCACGGTCGCTGTAATCTCGATATAGCCAGCGCGGCCTCGAAGATCTGCCGGTGCCGCTATCGGCGCAGGTTCGCACTGCCCGGGCACTTGGGTGGCTGCCTGTGTGGCGCTCGAACTCGACACGTTTTCGCAGCCAGCGGCGGCGACCATCGCGATTAAAAGTGCGCAGGCTAGCGACGGCGGCGGTACGCCCTTGCCGATGGCCCTGAGCGCGGACCAATTCCACGGGCGCATACTCGGCGCTGATTATCACCGGGGCGGGGGCCGGGCAACAGGGTCACGGAGGACAGTTCCGGGCCGCCCTGCATCGAGCCGCGCCGCGCGTCGCATCGGCTATCTTGCCCGAACTTGATTGGGCAGGTGCGATTGACCCCGAGGCCCTGTAAGGCCGGTCGGCGGCCTCGCAATTGCACGCGATCCGAGCGGAACTTCATCGGCAGAACCAAGGTTGATCACGGCGATGGGATTCCGCGTCGATCCTCGCCCTGAATTCGCCGGCGGAGGAGCGCGCCAAGCTCCGAGGTGAGCGACCGGGGATTCGCCCTGCGTAAATCGGTGGCGAATTACGGGTCTCTGTCGGAGATGGGCCGCACATTGTTTGCCGACTTCCTGTAAAAAAAGTACAGTTCAAACGATGACCGGCCGCGGAAATGTCCCGGGATTCGGCATCGCCGGGAATTCTATTGGAGAGAGCCAGAGGCCACCCATTCGGGCGGGCGCTTGATTCAACCCTCAATGATTGCCAGCCTAACCGATGTCTGATAACGGGCAGTCAGCAGGGGGCATCAATGGAATATGACATTCGTCAGCTCTCGTTCGGCGAGGTCCTCGATCGGTCGCTGCGGATCCTCATCGACAACCCGGTACTTCTGATCGGCGTCGCCGTTTTCCTGGGGCTTCCTGTCGCTGCGCTGCAAAGTGGCGGGAAAGCTTTTGCGGTTTTGTCTCTTATTTTCGCGCTACTGGCAACACCATTGGTTATTGCGGCACTCAACAGCGCTATTGCGGATACTTACCTGAACAGACCTGTGACTATAGCGAGCGCCTACCGGGCCGCCTGGTCGATCATTCTTCCTTTCGTCGGCACCTATCTGCTCATTTATCTGATTCTGAGTTTGGGTGCCATCGGTATCGGGGCGGTTGCTTTCCTACTGGGACATGTTGCAAACCAAGCCAGTTTGGGAGTGTTCGTGGCTCTTGCGTTTCTCATCGCCGTGCCGGCTTTTCTCTACATCATGATTCGGTGGGCTCTGGTCATACCGATTATGGTCGTTGAGCACCGATACGGGCTACGGGCCATTCGTCGCAGTTCCGAATTGGTGACCGGAGTCTGGTGGCGCACGTTCGGGATCGGGCTTGTGGCTGCCCTCGTAGTGCGGGTTCCATTGAGCGTGCTGCAACTGTTCTGGTCGTCGGTGCCTGTTCTTGGTTTCATTCTGAGCGGGCTGGTTGCTTCGGTCGGCTCCGCGTACACCGCGATCGCGATGATTGTCTACTATTTCGACCGGAGATGCCGGCTCGAGGACTTTGATCTGCGTCGCCTGGCCGAGCAGATTCGCACGGAGAGCGTGCAGGGAAGCGCCACTACGATCGGAGCGCCTTCGGTTGGCTGAGATTTCCGACGACAGGATCCGCGTTCTCGCTCGCGAAATCCTGGCGCGCCCCGAGTTCGCGGCCGCGCATCCGTCGGCGGTGGAAAGCTGGCTGGTTTCCCTAATCGATCGCTTGCTCGATTGGATCAGTGGCTTCGGCAGCCTTCGCATCAGCGCGCCGGTTTTGTTCTGGGTGATCTTCGGCGCGCTCGTTGTGATTTTTGTCTTCATGGTCGCACAAATCGTCTGGTCGATTTCGGCTGCGATGCGAGCGCCTGAGCCGCGGGCAGACTATGATTCATCCGGACCGGCCGGCGACCCCGCGGCGGAAGCCGCGCAACAGGCGGCAGCCGGCAATTTTCTGGAAGCGGCGCACTGCCTTATGATCGCGAGCTTCCGAACGCTGGCCGAAAGATCGGTGATCGATTTGCGGCCCGATCGCTCCAACCTCTGGATTCGCCGCGCGCTTCGCGACTCGAAATTGAACGGCGAACTGGTCAGAGAACTCGACCGGCTAATCGCGCGCACCGAGCGGTACTGGTTCGGCGATCGTGAAAACAGCCCCGTCATTTACTCGCAGTGGAGGTCGGTCTTCGACCAACTGTCGCGCGCAGTCGGATGATAGCGATACCAAGACGCGTTCTTTATCTCATTGCAGGCCTGATGATGCTGCTGCTGTGCATCAATCTGTGGATCGAGCGGAACGCATCGCTCGAGAATTCCGCGACGAGCCTCGGGGTGGGTGTCGCCGGCTACAAGGGAGCGTATGAACTTCTCCGCGAACTTAAGTTCCCGGTTGCTCGCTCATACCTTCGGCCGAACCACGTGCCGCACGATCGCGTGTTGTGGATGGTCATGCCGGATTTTCTTGGTCCGCAGGCCACACTGACCGGCGCCGATGTGAACGAGTTGAAGAAATGGATCGCCGCCGGAGGCGTCGCAGTGCTGATGGGCAATCTCGACAGCAAGTGGGACCGGCTCGATCTCGCCGAAGAGGTCTCCGCAGGCGGCGCAACGAGTCTGGTCAAAGGCGACTTTGCGCGCGCCGGCCTGACGATCCCGATCGAGGGTCTGGCTCATTTCAACAAGGCGGACAAAGATACGCGAATCCGGCTCACCTCGGACGGCAAACCGTTCGCGCTGGAGCGGAGAGTCGGCGCGGGAAAGCTGATCGCGGTTGCCGACGGCCGATTCCTCCTCAATCCGAATCTCGACAAGGCCGACGCGAGCGTGCTGGCCGTCGATCTCGCGCTGGCGCTCGGCGCGCCGGAGTTCGACGAATACAGCCACGGCCTGGTCGCATCGGAGTCTGCGTTCGCGCTGTTTTCCAATCCACGCCTGCTGATCCTGCTCACTATCGCCGCAATCGCCGCGCTATTGTGGATTGCCCAGCAGCATTCATTCCCCGCGCGGACGCTGTGCGATGATGAAGGGCCGGCGCCGTCGCTGGATTCATTCGTCGAGTCGCTCGGCATCTTGTATTCGCGTTCGAACGATCGGCTCGCCGCGTTCCACGCCTATCGCACGAGCTTTCTGCGACGCGCGCGCCGCCGGCTCTCGCCTGGCATCGAAGTCTCCGAGCAGTCCGCGATCGAGCGCCTCGCGCGCGATCAATCGCTCTCTGACGAGACCCGGCAGTGGCTCGAGGGCAGGCAATCTCCCGCAAGCGAAGCGGAGCTTGTGCGCGCGGTGCGCGCTCTGGAATCCTGTACCAGTCGGACAAATGAGCCGCGACGAGACTAAAGAGGCCGCCTGGGTCGCCGGGCTGTTCTCCAAATTGCGCGACGCGATCGGCGCAGTCATCATCGGCCAGGAAGACGCGATCCGGCTTTCCTTCACGACGTTGCTCTGCTCGGGCCACAGCCTGTACGAGGGCGTGCCGGGCGTGGCGAAGACCCTGCTCGTCCGCACGATCGCCTCGACACTTGGCATCCGCTTTGGGCGAATCCAATGCACTCCCGATCTGATGCCGAGCGACATCATCGGAACGCCCATCTTCTATCCAAATTCCGGTGAGTTTCGCTTTCGTCCGGGTCCGATCTTTGCCGACCTGCTTCTGGTCGATGAGATCAATCGCGCGCCGGCCAAGACGCAGGCGGCGCTGCTCGAGGCGATGCAGGAGCGAGCGGTCACCGTTGACGGCATCGGCCATCCGCTCGGGGAGTGGTTCACAGTGCTGGCCACACAGAATCCGGTCGAGCAGGAAGGAACCTATCCTCTGCCGGAAGCCGAAATCGATCGCTTTCTATTCAAGATTCCAATCGGCTATCCGAGCGAGCAGGACGAAGTTCGGGTGCTGAGCACGCATCACGCGGACCGTGTCCTGGCGGCCGACTTGCCGAAGGTGCTTTCGGCGGGCGACCTCGCGCACGCGCGCGAAATCGCCAACGCGGTGCTGCCGCGCCAGGAAATCCTCGGTTACGCGGTGTCGCTGGTGCGCGCCACGCGCGATCATCCCGCGATCGCTGTCGGCGCCTCGCCGCGCGCAGCGCTCTGGATGGTCCGTGCGGCCAAAGCGATCGCCTGCCTCGAAGGCCGCAATTTCGTGCTGCCCGAGGACGTGCAAGCGGTGATCGTTCCGGCGCTCCGTCATCGCATCGTGCTCGAGCCCAGCGCCGAGGTCGAAGGCATGACGGCCGACGGCATCGTCGAGGAAGTCGTCCGCAGCGTGCCGGTTCCGCACTGATGGGACCGAACGCGATTCGGCCGTCGCCGTTGCTGGTCTGGTTGGCCGCGCTGACAGCGTTGGTCGCCGCGGCGTGCCTGCCGCTCCCAATGATCACGGCGCCGACGCTTGCCATCGGGGTCCTCGTCGCTCTGCTTGCCGCGCTGGACTGGATAATGAGCGGGCATGATCCCGCGCCGCACGTCGAGCGAACTCTTCCACTGCGCTTGATAAAGGATCGCTCGGAGACGGTCACCTATCGGATCGCGCGTCCAGGCGCCTCAGTCACGACGATCGATATCCTGGACGAACTGCCCGCGGCTTTGGGCGGCGACCTGCGTATCACCGGCGTCAGGCTCGGCCGCGATCGCCGGGTCGAACTCGCGCGCGCGATCCAGCCGAACAGGAGAGGAACATTCGAGCTGGGGCCAATTCTGATTCTGTGGCGCTCGCATCTCGGCCTGCTCAGCCTGCGCGCCGCGATCGCCGGCAAAGGATCGGTCCGGGTTCTTCCGCCGGCATCGATTCCGCAGCGACGCAGCGGCCTGACGCATCGCTCCGTCTTCGACGAACTTGGCATCAAGCCGCGGCCGCTGCGCGGCGAGGGTACCGAATTCGAGTCATTGCGCGAGTACGTAAGCGGCGACGACCCGCGTCACATCGACTGGCGCGCCAGCGCGCGCAGCGCGCGCCTCCAAGTCCGGAGTTACCAAAGCGAGCGCCGTCACACAGTGATGATCGCGATCGACACGGGGCGCCTCATGGGCGCGCACGTCGATGGCGCGTCGAAACTCGATCATGCGATCAACTGCGCGGCCGCCCTCGCGCGCGCGTCGATTGGATACGGCGACCGCGTCGGATTTCTCGCTTTCGACAGCGCGCTCAGGCTCTTCATGCGTCCGCGCTCGGGATCTGCCGGTGTCGGCGCGTTGGTCGAGGCGACCTCTCCGCTCAAGCCGGCGTCCTCGGAAGCCGACTACCGGATCCTCGCCGAAACCCTGGCTCGCTATCAGGCGAAACGCGCGCTGGTTGTCGTGCTCACGGATTTCGTGGAGGGTGGCCCGGCGCGCTCGATGGAAGATTATCTAGCGGCGCTTGCGCGCCGTCACTGCGTGATGCTTGTGGCGATGCGCGATCGCATCCTCAGCGAAGTGGATCGGAGCGAGCCCGCGATAACACGCGAGCGGCTTTATCGCCGGCTCGCGCTTCAGGACGTCGCCGCGGAACGCGAGACGGTGCTCGCGCGGATCGCACGGTTCGGCGCCCAGGTGCTCGACCTCGATCCGGCTCAGATCACCGCGCCGGTGCTGAACAGATACCTCGCCATCCGCGACGCCGCTCTCATCTGACCAGCCACGAGAGATCCGGCGGCACCGGCCGCCGCGCCAGACGCACGACATAAGCGACGTAGCTCGCGATCGATCCAAGCGCGATTGCCGCGGCGGCGAAACGCGCGGGCGTCGAAAGCATCGACTGACGTATGAAACTCTCGATGAACGCCGCCAGGATAAACAATGGCACCGATGCGGCAACCATCTCGAGCGCGGGCCGCGAGGCCGCTCCTAAAGCGGTACGCACCGTCTCACGGCCCGGCGCGACCACCGCCTTCGCCAGCATCAGCCCGGCCGTCGAACACAGCGTGATGCCGAGCAGTTCCGGAATCGCATGAGGCAGCATCCACGCCCAGAACACCGGCCACAACGAATCGCGCGAAAACAGCCACCCGAATGCGCCGATCGTCAGGCCGTTGTAGAACACCAGGATGAGCGTCGGAATGCCCGCGAGTATCCCGACCGCAAATGACAGCATCCCCACGCCAAGGTTATGCGTGAACAGCGCCGCCGAGAATATCGACTTGAATCCGGCGCCGTTTGGCTTGCGCTCGAGGAACTCCGCGCGCGCCTCGTGCGATTCCATCAGCGCCTCGAGTCGCGCCGACGGATAGAGCGCCGCCGGAATGCAATCGTAGAGCGCCGCCGGATTCTCAGCAACGATCGACGCGCCCGCAACCGCGCCCGCAACCATCAGGACCGCCACGATGAGCTGTAGCCACGCCGTTGCGGCCAGAACCTTCGGAAAATCGCTGAGGAAAAAATGGGGCAACCGCTGCCGGCCGATCGGTTCAACCTGGAGACGCGTGTACGCTCTCACGCACAGTGCGTTGAGATAGCGAATCGCTTCGGGATCGCGCCCGCGCGAGCGCTGGACTGCGAGCCGCGCGGAACAAACCCGATACAGACGCGCCATCTCGCGAGTATCGTCGAACGAAAGCCGGCCGCTTGTGGCTTCGACCCGGTCCAGCAGCGCTTCGAGCTGTTCCTGCGATTGCCCGCGGCGTACTATCACAAAGATTGATACCTATGAGCGAAGCGGCCGGCGATCGCGAAGGACCGGTTCACAGTTTTCTTTCTCCCGAAGCGGTCCGTCTCGATCTGCCAGTCTCCGGTCCGGTGCCGCGGATGCTGGCATACGGAATTGACTTGTTCTTCATGATCGTTCTGACCGCCTTCCTGCTTGCGATCCTGATATCGAGTTTCTCTGTCGGAGCAGCGATTGAACACTGGCTGAGAGGCGTTCTGCGCGAGGCGGTTCGACAGAGCGCAGCGGCGGCCAAGCAAAATCAACCGGCAAGTCCGCTGGGCGGATTGGCCATTGCGATTTTTGTACTCAGCGAGTTCGTAATATCGACCTGCTACTTCATTTTCTGGGAGATCGTGACAGGTGGGCGCTCGCCCGGCAAGCTGATCGTGGGCCTGCGCGTAGCGCGGCGTAACGGTCTGCCGATCGACCTGCACAGTTCGGTGGTCCGCAATCTGATGCGCGCGGTGGATATTCTGCCCGCGGAATACCTGGTCGGCCTCATCTCGATTCTGCTGTCGCCGAGCGGCGAACGCCTGGGCGATCACGTCGCCGGCACGATCGTCCTGCGCCTGGATCGTCCCGAAACCGCTACCGATATCCCCCGCAGCCACGACGCCGGGGGCCTGGTGCTCACTCGCACTCAACTGGCCCGGATCGGCCCTCGTGAGATGCAATTGATTCGGGGAGTTTTGCGGCGATCGTCGGGCGTGCGCGAAGATCGGCGCGACGAGCTGGTGGCTGAGGCTGCGGAGGTCATGCGGATTCGCCTGGGTCTCGCCGAGCTGCCCGGTTCGGACAAAGCGGCTTTTCTGCACGATCTCTTGAATGCAGTCGACCGTTCCGCCGGGAGCGACTGAGAATCAGGATTAATCAGCGGAACTTCTCACCGCGGAGGCTTGATGAGCCTCCAGCGTCAGCGGGTGGCCGAGTTGTGCGAGGAGCTTCGAACCGTTGGCCGTTCGAGGCTCCTCAATCTCAGAGGTCTACATCGCCGGGTACTTGGCCGGCTTGGATTGGTCAAATCTGAGCGACAGAGTTGCTATGCCCGCGGCGACGTTGAGACCATTCTGTCCTTCGACACTGACCGGCTGGAGCGCTATCGAACTCTTGAAGCCGCCGATCAACACGTTTGCGCCAGCCCCGACTCCGATCGCGGCGCTCGCCGTCGCGCCAGCATAATCGCCCGCCAGCGCGCCTTGACCGAGGTTGGTCGTCGGCGCCATCACTGTCCACAGCATCACCGCAGACTGGAGGTAGCCAATGTCGGCGCCGAACTTGGAGATTGTTCCCGTGTAGTATTCGGTGTAATTGGGCTGCATCGAATACGCGCAGTCGACTTTGCGCGACGAACCGAAGATGAATCCCCAGCCGGACGCCACGTGGCAGCTCAGATAACCCGCCCTGACCGTCGCCTGCGCCGACGTCGAGGGCGCCGCCGCCGGGCTCTCTTGTGCGTGGGCGACCGGCGCGAACGAAACGACCAGCACAGCCAATCCTGCAATCAGCAACAGCGTGCGTACGGAGGATTTCATCTGAGCGCCTCCCTATTATTTGTTGGGCGGGGCACCGCCCGAGTTAGCTGAGTGATTAGCATAATTCCTGCCGGGACACGACCGATCATTCGGCGCGAATGGGCCGCTTCATATCGAGAGGATTCGGGCGCTCACCGCAGCACGGCGACCGCCAGGTCGGCGTCCCGCCGCCAGACGATGTATCGGTTCGGGTCGCCGCCTGAGACTCACAATCCAGTCTGGCAATTTTGGCTAAATTTAGAGCGATGAATCGAAAGTGCGCGCGCGATTCGCGGTCGCGCAAAGGAACCGGAGAACGCAGTATCTGGCCGGGATGCGCGCGGATCTGCGATTTCTCCCGCGCGCCAGATTTCCTGGCGGTACGACGCAGGCCCGCCTCGACGGTCTATTATTTTGCGTTCGGACGAGAGTACATAATCTACATCCAATCGCCGCTCATGAGACCAAATGCCCGCTATATGTCACCTACAT
Organism: Binataceae bacterium (SeqCode); assembly: GCA_035626155.1. GTDB lineage: Bacteria > Desulfobacterota > Binatia > Binatales > Binataceae > DASPOF01. Next base: position 33,553 of record DASPOF010000084.1, on the reverse strand, counting down.
ATGACGAAGACTATCGAATTTTACCCGGGCGACTAGGAAGGAGCCTTGCGTACAACTTCTTTCCTCTGCTTTCCCTCTTTATCCCTCTCGCGCGAGCGGCTTTCCGCCGGGGTTGGCGGCGCAGCGGTCGAAGCGATGGGCGGGACGCACCTCGCGGTAGGCGGTGAGAATCGGCGCCAGCTCGCGCGGCGACGCACCGTGCAGGATCACCCCGTCGGCGCCAAGATCGAACTGACCGAGGATCTTCTGCGCGCATCGCTGCGGCGTGCCGGTCGCCGCGGGCGCGAGCCATTCCTCGGGAATCAGGGTTGCGATGTGCTCCAACTCCGGCGTGGTCGCGATCTGATCGATCGCGCCCCTGAAATTGGCGACCATCTTGTCCTCGCGAAACCGCCTGAGCGGCGCCGGATCCCAGCGGTTGGTCTTCACCAGCAAGTCGCCGTAAGCCTGTAGATAGGTCGCGAGCCGCCCGACGGTCTTCTTGAGCCGCAACGGCGCGGGCAGATGATCGCCCACGGTCGCGAACACCGACCACACCCGAACGTGGTCCGGATTGCGTCCGGCCTGCTCCGCAGCCTGTTTCACCGTGCGCACGACGCGAAGCATGGTTTCGTCGGTGAAGAAGGTATGCAGGATGACCGCATCGCACACCCGGCCGCCCATCGCGAGCGTGTTCTCGGCGAAGCCGGCGATGCCCACCGGGATATCCTCGTTGAAGCTTGCATCGAGCTGGAGGAGGGGAAACTTTCCGAGCCGCCCCTGGTAGCCGAGGATGCGTTCGCCGCGCCACAGCCGGCGCATGAGGGTAATGAACTCCTCCATCTGCGCGGTGGTGACGGTCGGAAGGCCCCAGACCTGCATCGCCATCTTTATGCCGCGGCCGATACCGAGCATGTAGCGCCCGCCCGTAAGCCGATGCATCGTGGTGGCATGCGCGGCGGTGACCAGCGGATGGCGGGTGTTGTGGTTGGTGACCCCGGTTGCGATCCCGAGTTCGCGGGTCAGCGCGCCGACTGCGCCGCAGAGCGTCAGCGCTTCCTTGATGTTGAAGCGCTCCGAGATGAAGGCGGAGCCGAGCCCGAGCGCCTCGCCATCAGCGCATTCCTCGAACAGCTCCTGCGGCGTCTTCGGCGCGCCACCGAGTGCATAGAATCCTAGTTCGTTCAGTCGGGTGGTCATCGTTGCGCATCTCCTGTGGCGCTGGCTCGCGCCGCACTAGCTATTCGTCTTTTGCCGCAGAAGCTCAGGCCGATTGCGCGCGCGGAGCCGGCCCGAGGTTCGCGATTACTCATCGCCCGCCTCAGCGCCAGTCCTGGATTGCAGCGCAATTGCGCCGCGCGAGAATCGTGAGCATCTTGTCGACGTGCGGAGTCGAGTAGGGGATCACGCACGTGGCGACCAGGGTCATATGCAGCCCCGACACGATATTGCGGCGGTAGGCTGCGAAGGCCGCATCTGGCGTGTATGAGGGATCGACCTCGGCGATCGCGGCCGCGTGGGCGCTTACGAGTTCACGCTCGCATGACCGCCTATCCTGTGGAGAAATGCTGCTGCTGAGAAAATATGCCACATCGGATGCCGCATCGCCGCTCCTCGAGCCCTGCCAGTCGATGAAGTAGGCGCGCACCGCCGCAGGATTCCTGCGGTCGAACATGATGTTGTCCACGCGGGCATCTCCATGAACGAAGGTCAATGTCCGCGGCGGGGTCTCCAGCCATTCGGCGATCGCCGGGAGGCTCTCGTCGATGATCCTGAATTCTTCATCGGAGAGGAGTTCGGTATAGCGTTGATGCAGAATGGCCGCGCCGTGCGCGGGAAGATCTGATCGAGAAGGCATCCACGGCATCGATGAAAGCTCCGGGGCGCTCCAGAAGCGGCGGTGCAGCCCGGACAGCTCGGCAATCACGGCCCTCGCCTCCGCGATGCCGCATCCCGCCAGTTGGTCGCCCGGCTCGCAAAACGGGGAAAGATCCTCAAAGACGAGATTGCTTTGCCGGTTGTCGGCCGAGACTTCAGCGTGGTACAGGCGCGGCACGCGCAATGGTGGTTGCGGCCCCAGGAGCGCGTAGCTGCCAGCCTCGCGCCGATAGGGGCCGAAGAGCGCGGCCATCTCCATCCGGTGGACGTCGCGAGCGTGAAACTTGCACACCACCGAGCGCGGCGCGTCGCCCGGCTCGCTGTCGTAAGCGAGTTCGACTCTCACCGTCTCGCTCATATTGCCGTGGCCGATGGGCTCGATCGCCACCTTCGCGATGCGCGGCACTGCGACTTGAGCCTGCGCGAACACGCTCTGCATCCAGGTGCGGTCGATCTCATCCACCGAGGAAAGCAAAGCGGGCGGCCGCAGCACGCGCGCGGCGCGCGGTTCGCCCCGCCGCCCCCGTGATGCCTTGCCGGTCCTGGTGTTTTCCCGTCTCATCCGGGTTCGATCGATCCGCGCACGAGCACGGCTGGCCTCAGAAAGGACTCAGCCCGCCGTCCACGCTGATGGTGGTTCCGGTGATGTAGGCCGAGGTGGCGTGATCAGCGAGAAAGAGTACCGCCTCGGCAATTTCCGTTTCCGTTCCGAGCCGCCTGAGCGGAATCATCGCTCCCCACATTTGATGTGTAGCCGACGGATAGCAATCGTGCGTACTGGGCGTCTCGATGATTCCGGGCGCCACGCAGTTCACGTTGATACCATGCGCCCCCACCACCGCGGCAACCGAGGCGGTGAAGTGCGCAACTCCCGCTTTCAAAGCGGAATAGACAGGCGCATTCGGTACCTTGAGCTTGGCCCCGATGCTGGTGACATTGATGATCTTGCCGTACTTGCGCTCTTGCATGTGCGGTAACACGGCGCGGGTGAGGTCGAGGATGCCTTTGAAGGTCGCGATGGTCCCTTCGGTCTTCTTCTCGTCTATGAGGTCGCTCAGCGGCGCCTCGGTGAATTCCACGAACCAGGCTGAATTCACCAGGATATCGATCTTGCCGAACTGCTCGATGGTGGTCCGCACCAGGCGATCGCAATCTGCTTTGACCCCGACGTCGGTCTTGATCGGCAATGCCCGGCGGCCCATCGCCCGGATCTTCGCGGCGACGTCCGAGATCGTTCCGGGCCTGCTCTTGTAGGCGACGTCCGCGTCGGCGACCGTGCGCGCGGCCAGCGCGATGTCCGCACCCTCGCGCGCGAGGGTCAGGGCGATTTCGGCGCCCATGCCGCGGCTCGCGCCGGTAACGATAGCTACCTGATTTTTGAGTCTCATTTCCTCATCGATTGCGCCCGGGGGACACCCTGCTAAATCAAACCGTCGTGGATTTTCAGCGAATCAGCCATGTAGGCCAGATGCATCGAAGTCGGCCCCTCCCCGATCTGGCAGGCGCGCACATCGCGCCAGAAGCGGTGGATGTCGGTATCGGTCATGTAGCCGGATCCGCCGTGTAGCTGAATCGCCAGGTCGCACACGCGCGATGCCATTTCCGGCACCTGGATTTTGCACGCGCTGGCGAGGAAGTTGATGGCCGCGCCGGGGGCTGGCCTCTGACCGGCATCGATCAATGCCGCCGTATGATAGACGAGTCTCCGGCATAGCTCGATTTCCATGGCCGAGCGCGCGATAGCATCCGCCACGCTTTGATGCTCGATCAGGTACTGACCGAGAACGTTGCGCTGCTTGGTGTATTCGTAGGCCCGCTTCAGCGCCCCGGCGGCGGAGCCGACGCACATCGCGCCGATGCCCACGCAGCTTTCAAAGAACCCGCGCATCGTCGCACCGGGCGGATCGGTTTCGGTGGCGCCTGGCAAAAGATTTTCGACTGGAACGCGCGCGTCGTCGAAATAGAGCGTTCCGGTATTGGAACCGTTCCAGCCGAGTTTCTTTTCGATCTTGCCGAAAGTGAATCCTGGCGAACCCTTTTCGACGATAACCATCCTCGGGTTCGGCTCGCTATCCACGTGGCATACAAGGCAATAGACGTCGGCGGCCTGGGAGTTCGTGCAAAACAGCTTCACGCCGTTGATGACCAGGGTGTCGCCATCGCGCACGGCTTTGGTCTTCCATGCGGGGTAGTTCCAGGTTCCCGACGGCTCGGTGGCGGAAACGGCGCCAATCTTTCCGGCGATGCACATCGGCAGGAATTTCTTCTTCTGTTTCTCGGTTCCGCCGTACTGGACGTTCAGATAGCAGAGCGTCACCGAGGCATCCAATATGATCGCGAGAGTCTGGGACTGTCTTGAGATCTCCTCGAGCACCAGGCAGAACTCCGTCAGTCCGAGCCCGAGACCGCCATATTGCTTCGAGATGAGGATGGAGGGATAGCCCAGCTCTACGCATCGCTTCCACAGGTCGTAAGGGAATTCTCCGGTTTGATCGATCAGCTTCGCCCTCGGGGCCACCTCCTTATCCACGAACTCTCGGGCGACCTTGCGGACCAGCTTTTGTTCTTCGGTCAGGGTCTGGAACATTCACGTCTCCTATTTTGTCTCGTTCTTGGTTTGCGGACCGGCCGAAGATTCGTGGGCGGGCGTCGCGGGGCCATGTTAGCGCGAAACCCCGGCCCGTCAAGGACGACCAAGGGTAAGGGGAGTATGTACTAACAAAAATTCGCGGACAGGAGCCTCTGGGCGATCTGACGCACTATGCGCGCGCACGACTTGAGCGGGATTGCCGCAGCTCCCTTGAAAGGGCCCGGGCTGGAGGACCGATGCGGCGGCAGAGCGCTGGACTGTTTCACGCGCCAGGCCCCTCCGCTTCGTTCCCTCGCCCCGACGCACACTCCGATGCGCGCTCAAGCACGTCCCAGCCCCATTCCCCCGTCGATCACGAAAGATTGGCCGGTCACGTATGACGATGCGTCGGACACGAGGTAAACGATCAATGCCGCGACTTCTTCAGGGGACCCAAAGCGGCCGAGAGGAACCCCGCGCAGGATCGAGTCCCTGATGGCGGGATTCTTGCGCACCCCTTTGGTGAGATCCGTCGTGATGAACCCGGGAGCTATGCCGTTTACCCGAACCCCCCGGCGGCTCCACTCGATAGCCAGAGAACGGACCATAGCGTCGAGTCCGCCTTTGGATGCCACGTAGGGCAAGCCGCGCGACACGCCCATAGCCGCGGTAACCGAGGACACGCATACGATGCTGCCGGCTTCCTGAGCCAGCATCTGACGCCCCGCAGCCTGGACCGCGAAAAACGCTCCGCGAAGGTTTACCGCCATGAGCCGATCCCACATCTCGGCGGTGACCTCCTCCGCCCGGTGGAAGTACGGATTGATTCCCGCGCTTACGACGAGTGCGTCAAGCCGCCCAAGACGCCGGACGACCTCGGCAGTCGCTTCGGCGGAAGCCACCGGATCGGTGACATCGAAAACCAGCGGGAAAGACTCCACGCCGGATCGCCGCGCCTCGTCAGCGGCGCTCTCAGCGTTCTCGCGCGACCGTCCGGTTGGAATGACCGCCGCGCCCGCTTCGGCAAGAGCGAGGACCGCGGCGCGCCCAATCCCTCGCGTACCGCCGACCACGAGCACGACCTTCCCGCTGCAAGCGCTTGTCGTCATAGGCCGCACCTAATCGTATCAAGTCGAAGGCTCATCGGAATCTCTCAGTCACGAGCGATGGACCACCCTATGTCTCATCCTGCCGCGTCTCGCGTAAGCCGCAAGGTCCTCGAAGCGCCTCCAGCCTCAATCCGCACGCCGTGCAGCACGGCTTCGACGAGGCGGCCGGCGGACGACATCATAACCGGCTTTGCTGCGAGTACCCAATCATACTCTTCGCCGTTCAACTGCGCGCCAATCGCGTTCGCGGCTCAACTCTGCAGTGCGTTGCACCGAAGAATCAACTTTGCAATCTTGACGCTGCATGAAATCGGTACCTATCAACCTCTCAGCCCGAAGTGGTTCGGCAACACGGTGGAGCAGGCTGTGAGATTTTCGCGCGGGACGCGCGTCCTGAGCTTGCTTTGGTGCCTGACTATCGGCTCGGTTCTCGCGCCGTCAGCGCGAGCGCAGGAAGCTACACCCGTATCGACTCCTGCGATCTCGCCGCAGGATCTGGCCAAGAGCGTGCACAATCCTTTCGAGGACTTTGTCAAGGTGCCGCTCCAGGCGGCGATCGGATTTCGGATCGGCCCGGAGCACAACGCCGGGGAAAGCATTAACCTCGAGCCGCTGTTTCCGTTTCGCCTGACCAGCCAATGGGATCTGATAGTGCAGCCGAACCAGTCGATGATCTATCTCCCAAGTCCACACGAGCAGTTCGGTCTGAACGATCTGCAGACAGCTTTTTACTTTACCCCGCACGGCGCGAGTGAATGGATTTGGGGCATCGGTCCGATTTTCGAATTTCCCACCGCCACCGGCAAGCAGTTGGGAACAGGAAGATGGTCTGCTGGTCCGACCGGCGCGATTGTATATTCGAACGGCCCATGGTTTGCCGGTGTACTCGCCAATCATCTGATGTCGTTTGCCGGCGATCGCAAGCGCGGAAGCGTGAACTCCACCTATATAGAACCGGAGGTCAGCTACAACCTCGAAAGCGGATGGTACGCGCAAATCGATCCGCAGATATCGTGCGACTGGACCGCGGATGCGAGCGATGCGTGGGTAGTGCCAATCGGAGCGGACATAGGCAAAGCGTTCAACATCGGATCGCAGTCAGTGAGCTTGCAGATCGGCTCATACGATTTCATCAAGCGTCCTGAAGGCGGTGCGCAATGGATGATCCGCGCGCAACTGACGCTGCTGTTTCCCAGCGGATGGCCGGGTCGCCGCTAAAGGAGCCTGAAAGGGTGCTACGCCGCCGCTGCTGCACGCCAGGCGGCGATAGCGGCGAGCGCCCGTTCCGGCCGCTCGGTCACCTGGGTTAGCCGGCCAAGGTGAACCTCTCCGGTATTGCCGTTCAGCGACAGAAAGTCGCCCTCTTTCAGAACTACGCCCCCAATGCGGCACTGGCGGCGGACAAGATCGATTACAAGCCCTGGGCATGCCACGAGGCATATCTTGCGAAGCTGGCGTGCCACCACCGCCGCGTGGGAGGTGCGCCCTCCCGAACCAGTGAGGATCCCGGCGGCCAAAGCCATGCTCTCGATATCAGTCGTTACAGTTTCCAGCCGCACGAGGATCGCCGGTATTCCCGCCGCCGTCAGGCGCTTCACCGCACGAGAATCCAGCGCGAGTGCGCCGCTTGCCACGCCCATGCCCGCCACTTGCGCCACCGCCACGGTTTCGGGCACGGGCAGGGCGAAACTCGTTCGGACTACGGAATTCAGATCGATGCTGGCAAGCCGTGCGAGCGCGTCGTTGGCCGTCAGGAGCCCTTCAGCAACCATGTCCACGGCAATCGCCAGCGCGGCCCAGTCGGTGCGCTCGGCTCGCCGCGTCTGAAGCAGGAACAGCACACCGGATTGGATCGTAAACTCGAATTCCTGTGCGTCGCCGAACAGTCCTTCCAGCTCGCGGCCGATCTCGTTCAGCCGCGCCCAGACGGCTGGCAGGACCAGCGGCAGGCGCTCGTGGGCGGGCAGTTTGTGCCGCCCCGCGACCACATCCGCGCCCTGCGCGTTGAATTGGAAGTCGTAATACAGCTCCCGCGCGCCGGTTGCAGGATTGCGGGTGAAGGCGACGCCGGCGCCCGAAGTGCTCCCGGCATTTCCATACACCATGGTCTGTACAGTCACCGCCGTACCAAGGTCGTCGCTGATATCGTTCAATCGGCGGTAACTGGCTGCCTTCGGCGCAAACCAGGAACGGAACACCGCCACCGCGGCCTCCGCGAGTTGCTCGTAAGGATTCGCCGGAAAGGCTTTGCCGGCCAGCGTCCGGTAGCAATCCAGCATTGCCGTTGTCAGCGTCCGAAGTTCGCGATGATCGAGCTCCTGCTCGCTTTCGGCCTCGGCCCGCCCCATTGCCGCCGCGACCAGCGAGTCGAACGGCGCCGTCGGTAAATTCGCCACCACCTCCGCGTAGCCCTGCACCAGCCGGCGGTAGCTGTCCCAGGCCAGACGCGGATTACCGGTCAAGCGAATCAGGCCTTCGACGATGTCCTCGTTCAGGCCGACATCCAACACGGTTTCCATCATCCCCGGCATCGAGACGGCAGCCCCCGAACGAACCGAGACGAGCAACGGCCGGCGCATCGCCCCAAATCCCAAGCCGGTCGCGGTTTCCAGCTTGGCGATACCCTTCGCCAAAACGTCTTTCAGAACCGGTTCGTTTGCCGCTGGAAACCGCCGGCACCAGGCGGTGGGCAGCACGAAGGCAGGGGGCACGGGAAGGCCAATCTCCGCCATGAGCATCAGATTCCAGGCTTTGTTGCCGACCTCCTGCGGGCCGCCCTTCGATGGCGGTGCCCCGGGCAGAATCGGGTAGAACTCAGCCACGGAGCATCTCCTCGAGCACGTGCTCACGCAGGATGAAGGTCGCGTGCTTCAGCGCGTCCGCTGCCGCCTCGAGCTTGCCACCGATCGCCGTGAACAGATGCAACTCACGGAAATCCGTCGCGTGCTGGACAGTGGTTGCCGCCAGAGCGCGCTCCGCATCGTCCGCCTGGTGCTCGAGGGCGGCGACGCGGTCGATGGCCTTGAGGAAGTCTTCGGTCTCGGCATCGCCCGCCGCGCGGCCGATTTGCGTGGCATGGCCCAGCGCCTTGATCCATTCCTGCGAGGCTTCCACCACCAGGTCGGCCAATGTCTGCAAGGCCTCCAGCGGCCTGCCTTGATGCGTGCCCAGGACGAGCAGGAAGGCCGCGGACTCGAGTTCATCCGCGGCGTCGTCGGCCCTTTCCAGCAGGGGGATGAACACACCGTACTCCGGACGGCGGCGAACCGTTTCGCGTATCGCTACGACGAGCTGGTCGGCATCATGCTCAAACCGGTCAGCGCGCCGGGCGCGCCGATCCATACCATTCGGCCCCGCCGTCAGCCCGTCGCGGATCAGGCTGGCAATCTCGAAGATCAGACCGGCGTGGTCGCTGGCGAGACGCAACAGCCGTCTTTCCTCGTTGCTGAAATGCGCGGCCAGCGTCACCCGGATACGATCGCGAATCAGCCCGTGCGAGAGTCCACTGAGGAGACCTTCGGTCGCAGTCCGGAAGACAAAGCGCAGGAATTCAACTGCCTCCGTATCGCCGAGCACGTCGCATAGACGATCGCCGAAATGCATCGATGATCCGGCGGTGGCCTCGATCGACTGATTAACCAGTCGCGCGCCACCCAGTTCCAGGAAGCCGCGATGCCCAATTTCTGCATCCGCTGCGTAGCGCAACAGCGCCACGCGATCCGGACCCCGCAGGAATCCCCGCAACTGTTTGCGTGCGCGGTTCCAGTCGATGAGGAACACGATGCGTGAGCCGAGAAATTCGAGATTCGCGCGACAGCCATCAGCGTCCGGCGCCGCGATGCGCCCGGTCGTCAGATAGAATGGCGCGCCGGTCGCCAGCACTGCGGTGCGGCTGCTTTCCCAGGCCGCCGAGACGGGTTTCAGCATGTCCTGGAAGAATGCGAGGCGCTCGGGATGCACATCGGTATAGGTCACGCTGATGGCCGAGTCGCGCACATGGATCACAATCACGTGCGCATCGTTGGCGCCGATGTCGTTCTGGATTACGAGCCGGCCACCAGCGCGAGTCGCGGTGGTGGCCAGGCCCGGATGCGAGAATTTCAGCTTCGCAGTGCGATTAAGCCCGCGCATGAATGCCGCGACCAGTGGGCGATCCATTTCGGTCAGATTGTAAGCGGCGGCGCCGTCCACTGTTTCCTCGGCCAGCTCTGCCTGCATCACATTGAGCCGCTTGTGCAAATCCATCACCAGCCGATGCAGGCTGTCGGCTCGCTCAGGTGCGATCTGCGTCATCGCGGAAATGACGTCGAGATCGAGCAGGTCATCGGCGGCGGCAGGCAGCGCACCGAGCAATCCATCGAGCCGCGGTGCGAGTTCATCCGGCTTCGAGGCGAGCACTGGCGCGGCCATCAAACGCAAGTCTTCCGCGATTCGCGAGACGATGCGTGCAGCGCCGGGCACGCGGCACGATTTCCCCATCATGTGCGCTCCAGCCACGACCGTGTCGAAATCCGGCTCGTCGATGCCGCAGGCGATGCGCTCCTGTTTGAGGCTGACCGCCGGCTGCTCGGGATGCTCGGCATGATCCGCGGCCGTTTGCAGCAGGGAAAAGGCGTATTTAATCCGGTCATTCGCCGCCAACGCCGCGTTCAAACTCGCAGCGGGTTGCAACTCTTTCTCGCCGATCGCCGCCAGGATCTGCGTTTTCATCTGCGCCCACCTTGTTTCTCAGGCGCCGGAGCATCTGCAGTAAGAAAAGATTTCCGGGTTAATGCCGAGGACTTCATTGCGGAAACAACCGGAATTAACTTGCGGGCGCGCCCGACCGATTAGTGCAGCGTTTGACCCAAGGACCTCGATCTTCACTGGCAAGCGGCCCCTTGGAACAGCAAACCGGTCAGCGCCTGATCGAGGAATACCAGCGCGCGCAAGCGTGTTACAAGCGATCGCCCCGCTGCTGCCATCAATGCGCTGCAACGACGGGTACATGACGTTCTCGCCTTCTTATGATGCGGTTGGCCAGCGCGCGTGAAGACGCATAAGGAATTGCGATCAAGACGGGACCCAGTATCAACGCGGCGCCGGGGTAAACCATTCGAAGAATCAGGAGCTGTGCAGCGGCATCCACAAGAATCGCAATGGCTAGCAAATCGCCGACCGACACGAGAGCGCTGCTTAAGAGTACCCGCCTGCCTCCCGCGCGAAACACCAAACCCCACAGGAATGGGGGGTTACCCGCATGCGCGTCTTTGACTCCGTCGCGCACACCCAGCACGATTGCGGTCGCGGGCTGAAAGATAAATCGCAGCCGCCCGGGTCCATGGAGACGCGCGATCAGGTCATCCATGAAACGCCGCGATAGTATGTAAAGTTCTCCTTTCTCAAAAAAATCCGCGACGGCAAAAGGCGTCGCGGCCACCAGGACCGCAATCACAACAGCCGTAAGGACCGCGCTCCTGGAGACCGCCACCTTCATCATCTGGCTCCCGCCCAATAGTCTCTAAGCTGCGGGAATGCGATCGTCACGCCAAAACTGACGGTCGTCTGTGGCGCGATCGGAGCGAACTTCCTATAAGCCAACCACTGTCCTGTTACGAAGAGACTCATCGGAGGCATTCCCGGGCGGACGATGGTCCGCCCAAGCCCGAGGCTTAAGGGCAACATCGTTGAGGAATGCCGACGCCAACCGATCGTCCAGTTAGCCTCGGCCGACCGCAAATACCATTTGTCCCACAAGTGAAGCGCCAGGACAGGTTGCAACTCAAAAGTGTTCTGCGGTGGTCGATTGGGCGAGGTATAGGCGAAGGAGATCGGATTTTGAGCGATGAATCCGATCAGCAAGCCGGGAATACCGCTGTAGATCATTCCGAGCGCCGGACCCGCCTGCCACGCACCCTGGCCGGCACTTTTCGAGGTGGCGGTCGGAAACACCAACGACGGTCCGACTCCTACCAGGAGTCCTGTTGCTTCCCGGTCCAACAAGGGCAGAACTGCCATATCGAAGAAGGGCAAGTCGCCGAATTCAGCTCGCGTTCCACCTCTTGAACTTGGTACCGTGACCAATGCGAAGGTCGGCCTCACTAACTGTGTAAACGGAAGAAGCGTGTTCGGTGGTATGCGCGGGATAAGCGGTCTGACTATGAACTGATTAGTTTCGGCGTTCCTGGGGCAGGCCAGCGGCGTGCAGGGCCCATAGTTAGCCGGAGAGTAGCTGTCCCTGATGACCACTTGCGGCAGGGTTGTAAGCGGGTCCGTGAAATCCTGCTCTAATTTCTCTTCCTCGGCCAGCGGAGGGGCGGGCGTTTGAGCCATAGTGGGCGCATACGCCGCCACTAGCACGAATGCAGCGAGTAGAATCGATCGCAGCGCGAAAAGAAGAATTGAATCTCTAAGATTCAACGGCTGCTTGAATCCGTTCCGATCGAACCGCTTTGGCAAATGCTCGGTAGTCTTGCTGGTTCTGATCGGCATAGTCCACGGCAAACTCACACACCGCGTCGTCAAAGGTGTCGCTTGAGCCCATATAGCCAGAGATCATCGCAGCATCGCCGGAGCGGGCATGCGCCTTAGCCAAGGCCCACGCGCACATCTCAGCGAACGCCCGCAATACGTTCGGGTCCCATCCTTCGATGATTGCGATAATCTTCATGTCGCGGAGCTGCCGTATATAGTAGTGGCGACCGTCGTTGCCCCTCGTCCATCCCAAAAAAATGTCACTTGCCGCCTGCATCAGACGATGGCCGGCCACGACCCGCTGGCCATGGTTCGAGTAGATACTCTTGCCGGCGTAGGGCTCCAGCACCGACGTATTGGCTTGCTTCACCTGCAGGAAAAGAGGGTCGTCATCGGAAGCCATGAACAGCCCCACCAGGCATACAGTGCCGACGCTGCCAACGCCGACGACCTTGACCGCGAGGTCGAAAAAATGAAAGCGGTCGAAGAGAACGCGCACGTGGTCGGGCAGCGATTCCCGGTAGCGCGCGATGCTTTCAGCATATCGTGTCTTGAGTCCGGGAGCCTGTTGGCGCGTGGGATGAAAGATTAGTGGCGGATTGTCCTTGATCTGGAAGGCAGTTCCGCGATGCTCGGCCAGCTTCGGAAAGTCGTCTTGCGCGATGCTGCGCGCACCCGCTTTTTCGATTCTTCTCTGCGCGCGCTCCCGCACCTCCTCATCGGGCGCTGCCTTAAGGAAACGATCGACGTCGATCGCGTCGTACCACGCCTCGAGCGCGGGCATGAACGCGTAATCAGCCATCCGTTCCCGGTAGGACTGGACCGTAGCTCTGGCCGCGCGTGCCGAGTCGCTCTCGGAAAATCCAAGGTAACGCCCCACGATCACGACGCTGGTGGCCAAACGCTTGAGATCCCATTCCCAAGGTGCGGGCAGAGTTTCGTCGAGGTCGTTGATGTCGAAAATGACCTTGCGCTCGGGGGTGGCAAACCCGCGGAAATTCATCAGATGGGCGTCACCGCATGCTTGCACCCGGAGGCCGGAGGCCGGCGTGTGCGCGAGATCGGCCGCCATCAGACAAGCTGAGCCGCGAAAAAAAGTGAATGGGGACTGCAACATCCGCCCGAAGCGAATCGGTATGAGCTCCGGCACCCTGCCCTTGTTGGACTCGATCAATAAATCAACCGGGTCGCGACGACCTTTGGGTGCCTTCCATCCTCCATGCTCCTCGCGCGGCACAGCACCTCGCAAGGTTTTGCCGTCCGCGCGGCGCTCGTCCACGGAACGATACTGAGAGGTCACACGCGCGATGGCGCGGTCACTCGCTCGTTCGCCTTTTTTTCGCAAGCTGATCTCTCCGTTAAAACATTCGTGAGCCGGCCCTGGCGTCAGGCGACTCTTCTTTTTTCGGCAGTGGCAATTTCGCTTAAGCCAATGCAAGGGGAAGGCCGCTCGCGGTCGCGAGAAAGTGAAGAGAATTCGACGAGAGATCGGGTCGAGCCGCTACGGCGGCTGCTTCCAACGGAAACACGGCCACAACACTCGGCCCGCGGTGGGCCGCTATCTGGGCTTTAACCGTTCCCGCACCTCTGCCCAACGGCCTCTTTGTGGTCCATTTCCTTGGGAGGCGCAGTGACGATAACGGGCGGAAATTCGATTGTGCGCCGGCGCGGTTTTGTGCGATGGAATAACGATGAAAAACGCGATTCCCGCCCTGCTGTTCGCATCGACCGCGGTATTCGCATTTGCGGCCATCGTACCTGCCCAAACCTCACCGCAGGCGGCGCCTACACCGAGCTTTTCCAAAGCCGATACTGGACAGCACCGCGAAACCGTGACGGGCCGCGTCATCAAGCTGGACATCAACGCTGGGACATTTTCCGTCCGTATCGGTGCAACCGGCCAGGTCGTAGATTTGGTCGCCGGAGAGCAGGTGCAGTTAACACGCGTCCGGCGGGGCGAGCGCGTGATCGTAACGTATTCGGGCAACGTTGCGACCAAGCTCGAGGCGACCCGATCGGAAAAGTGAATCGTGTGAAAGTGCTGCATTTTTCTGGAGGAAGGCACCCCCACCATGGCTAATGAGGCTGAGCAGAACATTGCGCCGGCCGACGATTCGATCCCGCTGGATGTGGCCCGTACGCGCGCTTCGTACGAGCGAACAATGATGTCATGGATCAGAACCTCGACATCGCTGATAACCTTCGGCTTCACCATTTACAAATTCTTTCAACTCGAAGGCCTGGGTCACCCGCAGCCGAATTGGCTAATCGGGCCGCGCGAGTTCGCATTGATATTGGTTAGCATCGGGATGATCGCGCTTGCCCTTGCCACGCTGGAACACCGGCAGAACATCCGGGCACTGGGCGCTCGATACCGCGGCAGTTCGCGCTCGCTGTCCGTCATCGTTGCCGCGTCGATCGCGATGCTCGGAATCGTCGCATTGGTTGCGGTCATTTTTCGCGAATAGACACTTCCCGCGAGGGTTAGAATTACAAATTGTCTCGGAAAAGCTTCCTTATCGGGGCCGCCATAGTCTTTCCGGAGCCTGGAGATTATTGGAACGATTGACCAACGCCAATGAGAGGCGCCCATAAAATTTGGAAGATTCAGCTCGGATGCGCGGTCGCGCTGGTGGCTGCGGTTTCGCTGGCTCCGTTTGCCGAAGCACAGAATAGCTCGCCTCAGATTCGTGCACTCGCTGCGCCCTATCCCCCGTTCGTAATGGAACGGAAGGGCGCACTGGCGGGCTTCAGCATCGATGTGTGGAACGCAATCGCCGCGCGGTTGAAATTGGACACCAGCTATCAGATCGTTCCCGACGCACAAGCTTTGGAGGCTGCGATGAGGTCCGGGCAAAGCGACCTCATCGTCTCGCCGGTGATAATAACCGCGGCTCGCGATGCGGATTTCGACTTCTCCTATCCGATCGTCGAAGCCGGGCTGCAGATCATGGTGCGCGAGACCGGAGGGGCGGGTGGGACTGTCGCGCCCTGGCAGGGACTCCTGCAGTTATTGTTTTCGCCAATGATATTTGTATGGCTCGGAATTGCGCTTTTGATGGTGTTGATCCCGGCGCACATCATCTGGCTGCTCGAACGCCGGCGCGATAGCGGAGTCATCGAAAGCAAGAAGTATTTTCCGGGAATTTTCCAGGCGATGGCCTGGGCGGCTTCGGCGCTGGTATCGCAGGTCCAGGGATTTCCGGCGCACTGGCTTGCGCGCATTTTTGCGCTCTTGTGGATGTTCGCCGGAGTCGTGTTCGTCGCCTTCTATACCGCTCAATTGACAACGACGCTGACTGTGCGGCAGATTCAGGGAACCATCAATGGACCGGAGGATTTGCCCGGCAAACAGGTTGCCACAATCGCAAACAGCAACGCTGCCGAGTATCTTCTCGCGCACAATGTGCAGGTACGAGGATTTCCCACTTTGGACCAAAGTTATCAGGCGCTGCTCGACAAAAGGGTGGACGCCGTTGTATTCAATGCGCCAGCTCTTCTTTACTACGCAGCGCACGAAGGCGACGGACTCGTCAAGGTGGTGGGCCCCGAGTTCAACGTATCACCTCTTGCCTTTACCTTTCAGTTGAACAGCCCCTTGCGCAGAAAGGTCAACGGCGCGTTGCTTGCGCTGCGCGAGAACGGCACTTATGAGCAGCTCTATAAGAAGTGGTTCGGGACTGCGCCGTAAAATACACTGGCTTGTCCTTGTTGGAATTCTTGAGAATTCACTTATACAGTCCAGCCGCGATAGGAGCGATTTATGATTACGATTAAGTCCAGAGCGTGTATAGTGTCGCTTGTTTTCGGCCTGGCCATTTTGGCCGGATGCGCCTCAACGAAGGTTACCGAGCAGACGCCGATGGCCTACACCCCCGTCGCGCGCCCCAATCAGATCTGGGTCTATGATTTCGTCGGCGATCCGGCGCAAATCCCCGCAGATTCTGCCATACGCAATGACATCAGCGCGCCGGACACTCCACCTACCGCCGAACAGCTCGAAACCAGCCGGCGGCTCGGCGCGTTAATCGCCGACAAGCTCATCGAGGATATTCAGGCGATGGGATTCTCGGCCGCACATGGCGGGCCGGGATCGCAGGTGGGAATCGGCGACGGTGTGATCCGCGGTTATCTCGTCTCCGTCCAAAGCGGCGGGCCACTCAAGCGCTTCGTCATCGGATTCGGGTACGGAGCCGCGGAGATGGACACGGTCGTCGAGGGTTATGTGATGACCCCGCAAGGCTTGCGCAAACTCGGGTCTGGGACGCTCAGCTCGTCGGGAAATAAAGCCCCAGGGGCTATCGTGCCGGCCGCGGTGACCATAGCGACCGGTAATCCGATAGGCCTGATCGTGATCGGCAGCCTTAAAGTTCTTGGGGAGGCAAGCGGCAGAAATACCATTGACGCGCGTGCCAAGGCGACGGCGGACGAGATTGCGAATCAGTTGAAAATCAGATTCCAGGATCGGGGCTGGATCAGTTGACGGACTGGTCTGCAGTCGATAGGTAGAGCCGATTGCCACGGGCCGCAGAACAGCGGCCTGCTGTGCGAGAGCGAAAACCCTCGGCTCCATTCGACGGGGTCACATCATCTCTTGAGGCCGGATTCGAGTATCTCACGCCCGTTGGCGGGCTGGGTCGGCCGGGCGTTCATGGGATAGATCTTTGCGAAGGTGGCTATCTGACCGGCAGAAAATTCCACCGGTGAGCTGAACAGGTACCAGGAGACGCCTTCGGTGCATGGAGGCGTCGTGAGGGATCCGGCGAAGGAATAGTAATTGCGATCGGCAGGGAGAAGCTGCGCGGCATCAACCGTGACGTTTGGCGCGTCCCGTTCTTTACCGGCTTTCTCCGGCAAATTGTCCCAGAGCTTTTGAATCGTAGCGTTCTCCTTTCCCGATTTCACCAGGATGCCCACCACGGCAGGATTTCCAGCAGAGTCCTGATGCACCAGGTGGATAACCATGTCGAATTGCCGGCCATGAATCATCTCTTCGCTGGGCCTATGGAAATGGAACTGGATAAGTGAATATTGCTTGCCGCCAACCGTGATGCTGCTGCCCGGATCGTAGTTAATCTGAATGGTGTGGCCGTTGTTGATGATTTTCAATGGAGAAGGCTTGTAATCAAACTGGATGGGCTGGAGAGCTGCCTTTTTTGCGCCATCGATATTGATAGGCGACTGGCTTTTACCGTTCTTGCAAGCCGCAAAGGAAGGATCGAGATCCCCCCAGTGATCGGGGCCCTCGGGTCCGGAATATTCCCAGTGAGGAGCTCCGTGGCCGGCGTGCTCGTCGGCGCGCGCCGCATGCACCGGGGCCAGAAGGGCGAAAAGTACAGCGATGAGAAAGCTCAATCCCGCATTCTGGCAGTGCGCCATACGCTTTCTCCTCTGAGTCTTGGACAGGCGATCGGACCCCCGCAAATCTATGACAGACAACCATGAGAGACAAGCAAGAAAGGCGACCTGACCCTGCTGTTAGCGGGAAATTGATTCAAGGCCTGGCCATCTCGAATTAGATACCGAGGCCCTGTGCCGCGGGGGAAAGCCTCGGTCAGACGAGCAGGGGGAGTTCATCGAGCAGGCTCGGGCTATCAATGCCGCGCGCTGCGGTCTTCCAGCGGGAGATGGTTTCGAGGTACGCGAGATCGTACTCGCCGTGCGCGACCGGCCGCAGCGCTAAGATCCCGGGTGCGGCGTCGCGCGCAAGCCTTCGAACAGGCGCCTGACGGCGGCGGTGACTTCGCGGCGCGCGGCGGTTTTGTCCTTGGCGTGAGCGATAAGCATCGCGGCCTCCGTCAGCGCACCCAGAATCAGATGCGCAAGCGGATCGACGGGCTGTCGCTCGATCTGGCCCTGATCGATCGCCGCCCGCACGGCCGCCTTCATTGCAGCCAGATAGTAGCTCTGGTCGGACTCGCGCCACTTTTCTAGTCCGAGCACCGCCGGCGCATCGATCATCACTATCCGATGGACTGCGGGCTCCACGCATGCATCGAGCATCGCGTTGGTTCCCGCCACCATCGCGCTCCACGGATCGGGCGCCGAAGCCGCCGCCGCATTGGCGCGCTCGGCGATCTTCTTCTGCTCTTCCTCGTACACAGCCTTGAAAAGGTCCTGTTTGTCCTTGAAGTGATGGTACAGGGCGCCGCGGGTGACGCGGGCGCGCCGGACGACATCGTCGGTGGCGGCGCCGGCGTAACCATGCTGTGCGAAAAGGGCGCGGGCGACGCGGAGAAGGGCGGCGCGGGTGCGCGCGGAGCGCTCGGCTTGGCGGCTCTTGACCGGCATGGTCGATATAGGTTACATACAGACTGTCTGTATTTTAAGCTGCGCGAGGAGAGCCCCGATGGATCCAGATTCCAACCGTTCCAGACAATCCGCCTCTGCGCCCGCCGCGAGCATACCCAACCGCCCGGACGCGCACAACTTCCGTTCGCTAAAGGAGATTGTCCGCGAGATCGCCGCCCGGAGTACCGCGGCGGAAGTGGCAGGTAAAGTCGCGCCACTCTTCGCGGGCGAGTTCCTTTCCTGTGGTGTGCTGCGGATTTCGAACGGCTCGCCAAGATTCCATCGTCAGCCCAACCACGAGGAGCTACTGGTCGTTCTGGAGGGCGAGGCCGACTTTCGCGTCGGCTCCGAGGTTCGCCGGATCGGCGCCGGCGACTTTATCGCCGTGCCTCGCAACGCCGTACATGGGTGCGAAGCAATTCACGGCGACGCGCTATCATTCCTGTCGATTATCAGCCCGCAAATCGACCTGGCCAGGGATGTCGTCTGGGAGGACGGCGGCGACCCGGAGCGTTACCAACTGATTTAGGCAGGCCTCCTCCGGTGTCCAGCGGAGGAAATCGCGCCGGCGCATCCAGTCCGCGATGAGCGTCGCGACCCGATCCGAGTTCCGGTCGATCATCGGCAGGTGAGGATTGCCCGCCAGTCAGCGCGCCGCCACGGCGCCACTCGATGCCTTCGAATTAGATTTTCCGCAGGGACAGCGGGGAAAAGGTAACGCCGTCAGCGGTTCTGGTTAGCCAGTGTGGAACGTTCGACGACCGTGAGTTCTTCCGCGACTGCGCGGCCCTGCTGATCGACGGCGCGCACGAGGAACGATCCTGGCCGCGCCTTCCACATCAACGATTCGCCCGACGACGACGTACCGACCAGCTCGTCATCGATAAACCAATAGACGGTGCGGCTGTCGGCATCGGTGACCGCGGTGAACGGAATCTCGGCGGCGCGATCCAGAGTAGTCGTATAGATGATGCCGCGGTTCGGCGAGGAAATCGTTGGAGGCATGCCGGAACCGGCGAATTTGCGGCACGCAGGATCGAGCAGCGGCGGCATCTTGCGGGCGAGTCCTGCGGAGCGGAACAGCTTAAGAAGATCGGAGGGCCAGAATTCGTAGACCCGCGTCGTCGCCGCATCGCCGCTGCCGGGACACACCAGGTAGCCGGAGCTGGCATCGACGCGAACCCCACGATGAATCGAACAGGTCGCGATCGGCGACTTGCCCGGGATGAAGAGAGTATCCGTGAAGTGATCGCAATATGGCCCGGGAAGCTGACCGGAGAGTGCGCACACTTTCAGCTTTTTCAGGTTGAGATGGCCGTGGGTGATCGCTTCGTGAAGATCGCCGCGGGCCCGCAACGCGTCGGCAATCTGGAAGAATAGCGGCCCCGCAGCTTCACGGCCGATGAAATTGGCGTTCGGAGTGCCGTCGAAATTCCCAATCCACACTCCGAGCACGTATTGCCCGACGATTCCCATCGCCCATGCGTCGCGAAGCCCAAACGAAGTCCCGGTCTTCCATGGAATCGCGAGCGCTTGCGGCACTTGCGAACTTGTGAAGTCATCCGAGGGGCGCGGATTCTCGCGCAGCATATCGAGCACGGAGTAGCTGGCTTCCGGACTGAGCATCCGGTGCTGAGGTGCGCTCGCCACCGGCGGATCGACGGTGAAGACCAGCGGACGCAGTTCACCGCCGTTAGCGAGCATCGCATACAGCGCGGCCAACTCTTCCATGCTGACCTCGGCGCCGCCCAGCGCGAGCGCGAGTCCATAATAACTCTCCCCGCGAAGGTTCCGGATGCCGGCCTTCTGGAGAAAGCCGTAAAGCCCCGGCGGCCGCAACATATTCGCGACCTCGATCGCGGGCACGTTGCGGCTGCGCACGAGCGCGCTGGTCGCATCGATTGGTCCAAGGAAATCGTGATCGTAATTTTCCGGATTGTATCCGCCGATGCGAACCGCGGTGTCCTTGAGCATCGTGCGCGGATGGATAAGGCCTTGATCGATCGCGAGTGCATAGATGAAAGGTTTGAGCGCGGAGCCCGGCGAGCGCCGCCCCAACAATCCGTTCACCTGACCGTGAATCCGGCTGTCGAAGTAATTGGCGGAACCTGCGTAGGCTTTCACCTGCATGGTCCGGTAATCGATGAGAATCACCGCGCCATTGTGAATGCCCAGGCTGCGGCTGCGTTCGACGAAAGATCGCAGCTGCAACTCGCCGAGGCTCTCCAGGCCGGGGTCGAGCGTCGAATGGATACGGCCCGCGTCGCTGATAGCCAGTACGCGATTGACCAGATGCGGTGCGCGATTGGGCAGATCGCTTCGGCTTGCCGCACGCACCGCTGCGGCAGCGTTGGCGCCGGCGAAAGCCGCGTCATATTTCCTGGCCCATAGCGCGCCGAGCCTTTCTCTGGCGCGATCGAGCGGCTCACGCCCGGCGCGCCGCAGCGGATTGCGAAGCCGCGGGCTTTGCGGGATCACCGCGAGCGTCAGCGCCTGCGCGACCGAGAGCCGTTGCGGCGTTTCGTGAAAGTACGCGATGCTCGCGGCCCCGACGCCCTCGATATTGCCGCCGTAAGGGGCCAGGTTGAGATACGCCTCGAGAATCTGGTCCTTGGTGTAGAACCGCTCCAGCTCGATCGCGCCGAAGATCTGTTGCAGCTTACCGATTAGCGATCGCGAGTCGATCGCGAAACGATTGCGAGCAAGCTGCATCGTGATGGTCGAGCCTCCCAGCCGCCGCGAGCCGCCGAAATAGGTAGTGCGAATCGCGCGCAGGAGCGAAAAGGGATTTACGCCCGGATGCCATCGGAACCACGCGTCCTCCTCCAGCAGCGTCGCCTTGACCATCACTGGAGGAATTTCCGAAAGCGGCACCCAAAGCCGATACTTCTCATCACTCGCGAGCGTCAGGCGCAGCAGATGCCCATCGCGATCGAAGACTGCCTGCGACCATCCTTCCTTGTTAACCAGCGGCGGCGCGGGCCGCAGGCCCGCGATGATCCAGACCGCCGCAGCGAGCACGGCCATCATCGCAACGATACCTGCCGCCGCTGCGCACGACCGGCGGACGATTTTCCGCTGGCGCGCCGTCATGGCGAGGCGGAGGGAGAACTCTCTCCGATACGGAACACGCTGCCCAGCGAGCGCGCCAGCACGCTGCGGTCGTACATTCCCTCGGCATAGAGCGGCGGAACGACAAAGGTTCCGCGATTGGTCGGCTTCAATCGGTAAACGAAGGTCTGCGCCTGGGTGCTGAGGGTTCCATAGAAGATGACGCGGTCTTCCCTGACATCGATGAAGTCCGGTTGCCAAGTCGTGTTGTCCGCGGGACGCGAGGCGCGATTGCCCAGACCCTCGGGCGAGATATCCACTTCGAAACCGCCGGGGATCAGATCGACGATCGCGACGTCCGAGACGTCGCTGTCGATGGCGCGCAAGTTCAGCTTCACGTTCACCTTCGATTCAATCGATGCCGCGGTTTCGGCTTCGCCCTGCTCGTTGTCGAATTCGCGGAACACTTCGATCTTGTTCTTTATCTCGGCCGCGGGCGGCGTCAGATCGAAACCGGCCTGCGTCAACTGATAGAAGAGCGCGAAGTCGGTGTCGCCGGCGATGTGAACGCTGGTCGCCTCCGGCGGCACATCGGCGCGGGCGAAATTCTGATTGTCGATCGGAAGCGGCCGCTTCTTGTTGTCCGGCAACACGGCGTTGAACGTGACCATCGAGCGCGCCTGGTCGCCGGCAGTCTTCGCATACGCATCGAGCGCGAGCAGCGCGTATGCGGACGAAATCGTGTTCTGGCGATTGTCGCGGATCGAGTCGGCGATCGCGAGAATCTGATCGCCGCCGATCTTTCTCGCGCGATCCGGGAAATGCTTCGAGACCAGATAGAGATAGGTCGCCCGGTAGACCAGGTCGTCATAGTAGGTATCGAAATCCGCGTCCTTGGGCGGTGATGCGGGAGCGCGACCGATGATCTGGTAGGCGTCGCGGTCCATCTTGAGGAGCTGATAAGTGGACCCGAGATAGAGCGCGGCCAGATCGGCTTGCCAGGTCTTGGCGAAGTTCTGCGCCAGTGCGGCGCGCAACGCGTTGGCCCGGTCCGTGACTACCACGCCATTGCGCGCGAGCAGGTAGAGCGCGTAAGCCTGCGCGCGATACGACTTCATCGTCGCGTCCTGCGCGCCGTTCATCTGGCTGAGCGAGGCAAGCGCGCGGGAGAGCAACAGCGGCGGCACCTCGAAGCCGTGCTCGCGCGCTTCCAGCAGGAAGTGCGTGGCGTAGACATTGATGAAAGGCGAAACGTCCGGTCCCGCGGCCCATAGACCGAATGCGCCCTCCGCATTCTGCCGCGCCTCCAGCGTAGCGAACGCGTGCGCGATGGTCTTTGCCGGCCGCTCACCGGTCAGACCGAATTCGGGACGGCTGCCGAGCACGACCGCGGGAAATGCCTCGCTCACAAGCTGTTCCGTGCATCCGTACGGATAGTTCGCGAGATAATGGATGAGCCCGTATGCGAGCCCGAGCGGGAAAGACGACGCCGACACCTCGATTGCGCGCAGGTCCGGATACATCCTGCGATCCACCGCGACGTCCGCGGCGACGCTGCGCAGCAGCGACTTCTTCACGTATCCGGAAGTGATCGTCGTCACATATGGCGATGCGGGCCGAATACTCATATCGAGCGTGTAGCTCGCGTGCTTGTTGCCCGCGGACGCGCTGATCACGAGCGTCGCGTCGCCCAAAATCGCTTTGGCGCGGACGCGGAAGTGCACCGTGGTATCGGTACCCGATGGAATCGCCACATCGATCGATTTGTCGCCGGCCACTTCGAGCGCACTCGAGGTATCGATCTTCACTCTCACCTTCGAGCTGCCCGGCGCGGAACCGGTGTTGTTCGCAACCAACGAGGTAACCTCGAATTCATCGCCGGGCGTCGCGAAGTACGGCGCCTGCGGCTGGAGCACGAAAGGCCCCTGCGAGATGACCCTGTTTTCCGCGACGCCTATCCCAATGTCTGAAGCCGCGACCGCCATCACCCGGACGGTGCCATTGAAATAATCGGGAATCGGGACATCGACGTGACCCGGCTTGCCGTCGGATTCGATGATGCCCGACCAGAATGCGACCGGCTTCTGCCCCTTGCGCTTGAAGGGATTGTGGCTTCGCGCCATCAGGCCTTCCTGGTCGCCGCCGGTTGCCGAGGCCTCGTTGAGCAGATGCAACTCGGGGAGGACCAGATCGAGGATTTGCGATGTGGTCACTTCGAGCGCGCGCTTGCGGAAAAAATACGACAGCGGATCCGGTGCATGATAGCGCGCGACCTGCAGGATGCCCTCATCGACTGCTATCAGCACCAGCTTCATCGGACCCGCGGTCTGGTAGCCGATCGTCAAGGTGTCGCCCGGACGCACCAGCTTCGGCGTGTTGATCGTGACCGTCCGCGTATGCCGGGCGCGGCTGACGGTGAACGGAACGGAGCCGTAGGACAGCGGACTGGTGAAAATCTCCGGCGAGTCGAGTGCGCGCAGGAAGGTCACCGTGATATAGCCGTTGCCTTCCAGCTCGTCAGGAATCTTGATCCTTTGCACCGATTCGGTCGTCGTCGTCATGAACCATTGCGTATTGTAAATGCGGTCGCGCTCGACGGTGATCAGGCCGGCCCCGACGTAGGGCGCCTGAATTTCGACTTCGGCCTCCTCGCCGGGAGCATATTCGGGCTTGTTCATTTTGATCTTGAGTTCAGCCTCGCGTTCCAGGCTGCGCTCGACGTTTGCGAGCCCCACCACTTCGAATGAGATGCGATTGAGTTCGTCGCCGGCGCTGTTCCGAATCACGATCGCGAAGGAACCCGCCTGCGACGCCGGAAGATTCATCGCAAGGCCGCCCGCGGGAATCGCCAATGCGTTCTTCGCTTTGGAGATTTCCTTGCGCACCGACTGATACGCCATCGTGCCGTTCTCCTGCCGGGTGAGAACCGACACGTAGCGAAACTCGAGCAGCTCGGTGCTGAGTTTGCCGACCGCGACCTTCTCCAGCTTCGGATCGATCGCGATCAGATGCACCGTGCGCGCGCTGTCCCTGCTGATGTAGGCCAGGTCGCCATCCGGTTTGTATGCGACAAGATAGGGCGCGGGTGAAACGATCGCGGACGCATCGGTGATGACCGATCTTCCGCCTTCGGGTTCGAAACCCTCTGCGATGAAGCGCAACTGATAGAGTCCCTTCTCGAAGCGTTCCAGCTTGAACTGAAACTTTGCGTGACCGTCGGCGTCGGTCGTAACATCGCCGAGGTCCTCGTTGTAACTATTTCTGGTTTTGTATGGATCGACGAAGCTGTACTCAGCGTACTTTGCGAATTGGGCGCCTGACGGCGAGAGCTTGAGCGATCCTTTGACGCGCCGGCCGGCGGCGGCGGTGCCAAAGAGAGTCCGCAACGTGACGTTGGCGCCGAGCGCGTCGGGCGAGATCCATCCGGGAACCGGGGGCGTGGTGAGTTCGGCCTTGATATTCATCCGGTCAGGCTGAAATTCCTCGACGCGGACCGAGGTTGATCCAAGGAGCGCCTTGCGCTGGTTGTCGCGCACGATGTAAAGCGAAAAGCCGTACGAGCCGGTCGGAGAATCGACTTGCGTGGCGGTGTTGTATTCTTCGAATCCCGCGGCCGAGAACTTTTCCATCTGATGGCGAATCTCGATACCGCGCGGATCCGTCATCACCAGCTCCAGCGGCAAACCCTCGGGCAGCAGCTTCCACTCGTTCTGCTTGACGATCATCCCGATGTGGATATTGTCGCCGGGGCGATAGATGCCTCGATCGGAAAAGAGATAAGCCTGCAGTGATTCGGTCTCACCCTGCGTATAGAGGCCGCCGGTGTCGAAGCGCGAGAGGTTCAGCCGGCGGTCGTAGCGCTCGTAGGGAAGGAATGAGAAATCGCCCTGGCTCTGCGCGACGTAAACAGTCGGCGTCTTCTCGCGGATGAAATCCTTGAAAGTCGGGAAGCTGGCGCGGCCGGTTTCGTCCGTAGTGCGCGAGAAAATCGGCAGCCCGTTCTTTCCCAATATCGCGACGGCGACGCCCGCCAGCGGCCTGCCGGTCCGAATCGACTGCACGAAGACGTCGTGGCTGTCGTCGGCCGAATCTTTCACCACCAATCCCAGATCGGTCAGCAGGATCAGGCGCGCATCCGAGACGCCGTTATCAATCACCTGCTTCTGGACCGGGTCCCACTCCTGGATCTTGAGCCAGAAGAGCCCATGAGGCAGCGCGCCGCTCGATAGCATCGGGGCGAAATCGAAAACGTTGTACTGATTCTTTCCGGTGGGATCGCTCGGAAGCTGGCGAACCTGGCTGATTACTTCGGAGAGGTCATCGAAACCGAACTGCATCTGGTTATAGGCGAAATTCGGATTCGAGAAGGTACCGTTAGTCTGGGATACCAGGTAGCTCACGGTGCCCGGCAGAAGGCGGCTCACCTCGATATGAATCGAGTCCACGCTGCGGGTAAGAATTGAGATTTTCTTTTCGCCCGAGAGACTGAGTACCGAGCCCGCGGAAACGATCCTGATGACATGAGGAAACGCGGTCGCCTCGATCACCGCGGAAAAGTCCTTGACCAGCGGATAGTCGCCAAACGATTTCAGGCCGTGCTTGACCGTCACGAGCAGGAAACGTCCGGTGTCGGCGGTGAACTTGAAGCTCTGGATGGCCTCGAAATCGTGCTCGGCTGGTATCCATGTGACCGCGACCGGCGTAGCGAGCTTCATCACGCCGGGAACCACTTCGAGGGGATCGCTCCACCGGTAGTCCCGGACCAGAGGCTGGTCGCCGATCGCGGGCTTGTCCTTGGGCAAAAGAGATACGGAAACGTAGCTTGCGAGGTCCGACTGGCGCATCGGCGCCGTTGCCTCGATCGTGCCGATACGTTCCATTTCGTCGCGATCGTTCGCCACTTCATTCGCCCCGATCGCCGCGATGCGGAAGTAGCTCGCCACCCCGGGAATGTTCACCGTGCGCTCGAGCGCGATTCGGGTTCCGGGCCCTCCGCGCGATGAGCGCACACCGGCCGCAATTGAAAGCAGCATCTCACCCTCGTCGGGTGGTATCGCGAACGGGTCCGAATGGATGAAAGCTTTGCCGCCCACGGCGTCGTAAGTAACCTTGAAGCCGAACTGCTTCGCATCGCTGCTGTCGAAGCTCTTGACCGGCTCAACGCGCATTCGCATCGTGATGCGCTTCTCGAAATCAGTCTTATCAATCGGATGAGTAAAGCTGACGGTAGCTACTACCTGCTTGATCTTCGGGTCGGTCGGGTCTTCATAGAATTGCGCGCTATCGATTCTGGCCCCGAAACGCGGAGAGTGCAGCTCGTACGAGTAAGTTTTGAGAAGGATATGGCGCGGGAAGAGTTTGCGATCGAATTTGATGACGTAATCCTGCCCGATCGGCCAATCGTTCCTGGGTGTGAATTGAAGGTCCGAGTCGCCGATCCATTTCCAGGTACCGGCCAAGGGCGGCGCGACCGTGATTCCGGAGGTCACCGGCTTCCCGATCGCATCGAGCCTCGCGGCGGAGCCCGAGAAGTGGACGATTACCGTGTCCGGTATCCCAGGCGCCAACGGTCCCACCGATGGCGGAGGCGCGAGAACCTGCGGTGGCGCAGGCCCGGCCGATTGAAACAGCCCCGCGAGGGGGACAGCTCGCGCGGCGCGGGGTTGGCCCGCAACGCGCACCCCCGGCACCCGCATCACATGACGGAATATGCGCGGCCGTCTCACCCCTAATGCCGGAGCCGGCGCGTTCGGCCGATTGGGCGCCGGGGGCGGATTCATCCCGCTCGGCGCGACATACTCACCCGGCACGACAAACGTAAGCGTGTTCCCCGCATTCGGCTCGAACCGGGTCGGGCGCGGTTGGCTAACGGTCGCATAGACGTAATGCGGCTCGGGCAGGTGCTTGTACCATTGCCATCCGGCAAAGCCCGCTATGATGAAGGCCAGCAGCGCCGATGTCGTCAGCCAGAAACGGAGCGGATTCGCTATGCGGCGGGCATTGAGCCAGTTAAAGACTCGCGCACTCCAGGTCCGCAGGTATTCTGCGAGACGCTGAAGCCAGGTCGGCGGGATCCATCGAAACTGACCGAAAATCGCGCGCAACAAGGGGAGAAGCAGGCGCCGGAAGGCATCAACGATCGTGGCCGCAAGCCCGCGCAATATTTTCATCGAAATATTGCGTTCAACGGTAAGCGCGCGTCAGGAGGAAATCAAGGGCAGTGGCGCGCGCATGTAACCGGGAGTTAATCTTGCCAATCAGTCCCCGTTGAGCTCTGCGCGAAAAGCTCATGGCAGCCCGATTTGATGATTGAGGCGAGCAGAAGTTTTTGGTCTGATGCGCCGCTCGCGATTTGCCCTGGTCCGCCCCAGTGAGGATCCGCCCGAGTTCAGAGATCCGAGCGGAAATCAATTACTCACCGCGGCGGCTACGAGAGCCGGGGGCCGGCGCAGCGGGCGGCGCCGTCACAAGGGAAGGCGGTATCTCATTGCGAAGTGATCCCAGGCGGGTGATAGTCAAATTGAAGAGTTCGACGGGACCGCGTAACCCGGGTTTGCATTGCATATTAACCCGGTTGAGCGCAGACCGGGTTTCGAGGCGCGCGGTTCAGGGTTTTTTCCAGTCTGACAAATCGAGCGTTAGCAGGCGCTCCAGACTCTCGACCTCGGGCAGATAGCGCTCCGTCAACTTGGCTCTCTGCTCGGGCGTGAGCGGTGGGAATATCTGGCCGCCGCCGCTGCAGAATTCCCATACGCCCATGCGTCCCAATGCCCGGGTCACGCCATAAGCGTGGCGTCTCCTCAGCCAATATCCCAGGTGACGCGCGTTCTGGGCCAGCTTGCGGCTTCTCGGCGCGCGGTCGATGGTATTATACTTCGTTCGAGCGCGGGTGTCGTGGAGAACGGAAATTCGCGGCGTTCCGATAAAGTCGCACACCCGGTTCAGATAGCCCTGGGGATCATCGCCCAGCTCTTCAAAGCGCATGACTAGAAACCGATCGCGATCGAAGTGTTCGAACCATGCGGTGAAAATCTTCGCATAGCGGTTCGCATCGTCCAGATGGGGCCGCGTATTGAGCACATCATCGAACGTTCCACGGACGAAAGCGCCCCGCAGAAGCATCTTGTATGTCGAGTAGGCATGATCGGCCGGATTGCGCAGCGTCACAAGGAATCGACAGTCCGGCAGATGGCGGCGAATACGTGCAGGCGCCTTAAGCGAGGTGAAGTAGGGACAAATCTCCGCAATCGTTCGCTCGCCGGTCGCATTGCGGAAATGATGCGCGTACCACTCGATGCCCATCGAGTAGAAATTCGTAAAGAACTGGGTTTCTTTCACGCCAAGAGGCAGATCGACGTGGCCCTCGAGCATGCGACTTAGCCACGTCGTGCCGGTACGAGGCGGTCCGAGTGCTATAAAGTCGGGCAACCTCATGACGTCCGCTTACAATCGAATCGCTGACCAGGAGGCAACGGTGGATAGAAGCAATCGCAGCGACTTGAAGCTTAAGATTGCCTCGCCGCGTGCACTGCTGTCAATGCCCGCGTTCGCAGCATGATACGTCGATCGCTCAATGAGAGGATGGTCCTTCATCTGAAAATCGAGGGGCCTCAGCGTCGCGCGCTTCTCCGCTTCTGCCGATCCTGATCCGGAACCCCGGCATCGATCATCAGGTTCTTCGATTTTGCCGCATCTCGCGCGGCCGCGTATTCCTTAATCATCCTGAGCCCGATATGATTCAATCGTGATTGTGTGACCGCACGTGGAGTCGGAAGTAGCGGTTTGTGGTTGAGTGGCGGGGCGCGTGAACGTGGGAGGAAGGCAGATGGGCGGCGGGGGGTATCCAGGCTTCAGGACGTGCCTGCGAGCAGGCTGTCTGGCGATTTCGATTGCGCTTACAGTTGCGACCACCTTTGGCGTATGCGGCAGCGAGTCTTCCGCTTCCGCACCGGCGTCATATCCGGCTCCGCTCAGCACCAGCAACATAAACTTGATCTTCGTAGTCAGTGAGGACCTGGCTTACCAGGCACAGGGAGACATCAATCCAAGCACAGCCAACCTCACCGATCGGGGTTTACAGCGGTCGCTCCGGATGGCCCGGTTCCTGCAACGGCGGATACTGGGGAAGAAGAACGTAACCGGTATCTACGTCCTCGAACCGATGACCCATTTGCAGACCGCCAACAACAATAAATATCCTGATATGGTATCGGCCGAGACCGTTCAGCAGTTTGCCCTGCTCAACCACATCACCCTGTCCAGCGCGCTCCCACCTGAATATTTCCCGTATACCGGCAACAGCTATCCACTCAATGCCTCGTATGCGCCGGGGTCGGTTCCAAGCGAAGTGGCTACGCCGATACCGACGCCAGGTATAACCGGATCAGGATATTGTGGGAACTGCCAAGGTCTCGATTTCAAAGATCAGAATAGCAACAACGAAGCCCTGGTAGCCGGCATCGTGGCGGCAGGGGTCCCCGGCTTTTATGTCTTCTCAGCGCCTTGGGAGACCACCAAGGCGCTGCTGACAAATATCAACGATATCGAAGATTATAACCTGAGTCTTCCGGCTAGCTATCAAGGGCCGAACTATATTTATGCGATCTCTGTCACGCCATCGGGAATCCCGAGCTTGATCACCTACAACAGCCATGTGAGCCCGGGTTCGAAATATCCTGCGCTGCCCGCGCCGAAGCCGAAGATCGGCACTCAATGCACGCAACAGGCGGCCTTTGCCATCGAAGTCGACAACGTATACGGCAGCACGATCGCTCCCTCCAACACCAGCGAGACCCTTTACATAGTCCGGCACGCCGACGCGCACCCGCTGGACTATTGGACCGACGGCAACTACGTCTGCGCGGGGCAATGGCGCGCGTTGGACCTCCCGAACGCGCTGCGCGGCAAAGTCAGCCCCGACCAGGTGTATTCGAACGATCCCGCGCAGCTCAGCCCGGGGACCGAGGGTTTCTCGTGGTCGAGCGTCGCGCCGCCGTTGACCGTCGAACCGTACGCGATCGCCAACAACCTGCCCTATAACCTGGCCGCGAGCTTCATTCTCTCCAGCGCGAATGAAGCTGAAGCTCAGCAATCCGCCCAGGAATCCAGCGATTTTTTCTTCGGCACTCACTTTACAAGCGGGAAAATCACCCCCGCACCTCTTTCCAATCAGACCGTGCTGTTGGGGTGGTCGTATCAATTCATCGCGCCGATGGTAAATGAGTTGATCTCGAGCTATTTCCCGCCCGGCACCTGCTCACAGGTGCCCAGCCCCTGCCCGCAGGCGCCCGCCTGGCCGAGCACCGACTACGACACCATCTGGACCGTGAAGCTTGACGCCGATGGCAACCTGACGGTGAACAATATGAAGTGCGAAGGCATCGACTCCACGAAGCTGCCCGCAACCTGCCCTCAGTTCTGAGCATATCCAGGCTCGGTGCACATGGATCAAGGAGTTAGGCTCGCCGGGTAACGTTCGTTCGCGCGGGAACCGGGGAATCGTGTCGGTCGAGGATGATTATGAACAGAATTACTATTGCGTGGCGGCTCTTGCCAGCTATTGCTCTGACGCTGCTCGCAGGCGCCGGCAGTGGCTCTTCCGGTTCCCCGCCGGCGACAAACCCGCCCCCGCTCAGCGCCAGCAATATGAACCTGATCTTCGTGGTCAGTGAGGACCTGGCTTACCAGGCACAGGGAGACATCAACCCAAGCACAGCAAACCTCACCGATCGGGGTTTACAGAGGTCGCTCCGGATGGCCGGGTTCCTGCAACGGCGGATACTGGGGAAGAAGAACGCAACCGGCATCTACGTGCTCGAACCGATGACACATCTGCAGACTGTGAGCAACAACAGCAATTATCCTGATATAGTATCGGCCGAGACGATTCAGCAGTTCGCCCTGCTGAACCACATCACTCTCTCCAGCGCCATGCCGCCGCAAGACATCCCGTACACCGGCAACAGCTATCCGCTCAACGCCTCCTATGCAGAAGGGTCGGTACCGACTGGAATCCCTACGCCGACACCGACGCCAGGATCCTCAGGATATTGCGGGAACTGCCAGGGTCTCGATTTCAAAGATGGGGCAGGCAACAACGAAACCCTCGTAACCGACATTATCAAGGCAGGAGTCCCCGGCTTTTATGTCTTCTCAGCGCCTTGGGAGACCACCAAGGCGCTGCTGACAAATATCAACGATATCGAAGATTATAACCTGAGTCTTCCCGCGAGCTATCAAGGGCCGAACTATATTTATGCGATCTCGGTCACGCCATCGGGAATCCCGCGCTTGATCACCTACAACAGCCATGTAAGCCCGGGTTCGAAATACTCTGCGCTGCCCGCGCCGAAGCCGAAAATCAGCACTCATTGCACGGGGCAGGAGCCTTTCACCATCAACGTGACCGGCGGCAGCGGCGGCGCCAAGGTACCGCCGGGAATCAACACCAATGAGACTGTTTACATGATTCGGCACGCCGAAGCGCATCCGAGTGGCTATTGGGACGACGGCAACTATGTCTGTGCGGGGCAATGGCGCGCGCTGGACCTCCCGAACGCCCTGCGCGGCAAGATCAGCCCGGACGTGGTTTATTCGATCGACCCTGCGCAGGTTATTCAAGGTACCGAGAGCGCCCTGGGTAGTTCCTACTCGTATGTCAGGCCAACATTGACGGCCGAACCATACGCAATCGCGAATAACCTGCCCTTTGGCCTGGCCGCGAGCTTTGAAATTTTTGATCCAGACTCACCCGAGCGCGCCAGCGATTTTTTCTTCTTCACGAACGCTACCGGCCCCAACTTCTCCAATCAGACTGTGCTGGTGGCATGGGAACACGATCACATCCCGCCGACGGTAAATTCGTTGATCGGAGATTATTTTGCACCCGCCGCCAGCCCAACGTCGGCGCCTGATTGGCCGGGCACCGACTACGACACCATCTGGACCGTGAAGCTGGACGCCGAGGGCAACTTGACGGTTAACAATACGAAGTGCGAAGGCATCGACTCCGCCGCGCTGCCGGCCACCTGTCCTCAGTACTGAATGTGTCTACGGCGGCTACATTCCCGCCATGCGCCATCCGCCGAAGGCTTCTTCGAGCGTCCTGGCAACCGCGATCGCGATGTCGTCGCGCCATCGCGGCCCGATCACCTGCACTGCGATTGGAATCTCTTCCGATGAAGACGCGCAAGGAACGGCAATTGCCGGTTGCCCAGTCAGGGTCCAGGGAAGCGTGTAGAGGTAGTCTTCACCAATCAGCTCGCGATGCGGAAACGCGGGGGTAGCTGCGACGGGCGTGATAATCGCGTCCCAGTTCCTCATGAAGGCGAGCATCGAGCGCTGGAACCGCTCCCATTCGAAGATTGAGCGCTCCGTCTCCTCAGCCGCCAGCGAGCTTTTCGCTTCCGGCACCCATTCCTTCCACGAACTTGAGCGGATGCGCGCCCAGTAGCTTCGCGAGATGCTCATGGACTGGTCGACATCGTCAGGCCTCGCCTCACGGACACGAGCGCCGCGTTTGCTCATCGCACTCGCCGCGGATTCCACCGCCGCTACCGTCTCATTCGTCGGGCTTGCTCCGTCGAGCGCGGTGAACCACGCGACGCGCAAATCGGCGGGATTTACCTCGACCGGATCGCCGATCCAGACCGGAACCACCGAGGGGTCAGTACCGTCGGGCCCGGCGATCGTACGCAGTATCGGGTACAAATCCTCGATCCGGCGGGCGATTGGGCCGATCGTAGTTCGAGGATCGCTGAGCGCGCCGATACGCGGATAGTGGCCGGTGAGCGGCACCAGACCCGCGCTCGGACGATATCCCACTCCTCCGCAAAAATGGGCGGGAACGCGTATGCTCCCGCCTGAATCGCTCGCCAAGCCAAACGGCGAGCCGCCGGCAGCGACAATCGCCGCCTCTCCGCTGCTGCTCGATCCGGGCGTTCTGCCGAGGTCGTGCGGATTGTTCGGTCTCGGATAAACCGGGCTCCCACCAACCACGTTCGTCTTGCCGAGAAGGATTCCGCCCGCGGACCTGATCCTGGCGACGACTGTGGCATCTCTCGGCGGAATGTATCTGCTGCGCTGCTCCATTCCCGCGGCGCAAATCAGCCCCGAGGTTTCGATCCAATCCTTTACCGTAAACGGCACTCCGTGAAACGGGCCGTGGATGATTCCGCGAGCCAGATCATCGTCGGCGCCGGCCGCCGCCCGTAATGCTGCTTCG
>DASPOF010000083.1:0-2387 GCA_035626155.1 Binataceae bacterium (SeqCode) | reverse complement strand
AGCGGCGCGACGTCTCCTTGAGGCTGAAGCGGCCCGCGCTCTTCTCGATAAGCCCAAGCGCGGCGAGCGCGTTGGCGAGAATCGCGGTTGCGCGCCGCTCCGTGCCCAGCGCGCCGGCCAGGGCCGCATCATCGAGCGGCGCGCCGGCGAGCGCCTCGAACATCCCAAGCTTCACCGCGACCTGGATCGAGCGCGCATCGGCATGCGCGCCGGCGATTTCCGCAAGCCTGGCGAAGTCCATCTGGCGCGCGCCCGTCTAGCGGACGAAGTCCTCGGTGACGTACGTGCGGCCGTCGGAGGAACGCCCGATTCCCACGCCGGTGTCGGTGAACTGGTCGGACAGCATCGTGTCGCGATGCTCGGCGCTTGCAAGCCACGCCCGCACCGCTCGCTCGGCCGCGCCCGGGACGGTCGGCGAGTCATCTTCATAGATGGTCTCGCCGGCCGCGCGGTACTCGATGCCGGCGGCGCGAATTCGCTCGGCGGCTCCGATGCCGTCGGGACTCTGATGCGTCAGGTAGTGGCCGACCGCCATGTCCTGGCTGTGGCCGCGAGCGACGGCGGCCAGGCGCGCCGAGAGCTTGAGCGGCTTGCGTCCCACGCGAGAACGCTGCGTGTTGACCAGGCTCAGGATGAGAGCCTCCTGCTCGGCAAGCGCGGCGACTTGCTCGGGCGCGGTGCGAAACAGGTACACGCGCGCGAGCGCCGCGCCGACCAGCGAAATCGCAAGCAGGCCCAATCCTGCCTTAATCGCGCGACGGTGGCGCACCACCTTGGGGGTGGGCATCCGGATCACCTTTGCCGGACCGCGATGGGTTTTCGGGCCGCGTTCTTTAGGGGCAGACCTTCCGCTCATAGGAACTCAATGAGGGCGGCTTGAATTACCCGGTCGGAGAGAGTCCAGCTTGCACCGCCGCATCGCGCATCGCCAAGCCGCAACCACCCTCTCCCTCGTTCTTGGTAACGCGGGCCTTTCGGCGTGTCAACGCGACATCTGCTTGCCTCAGCGAATTTCCCCGGAATCGACGCGGGAGGGACTTACTTTATCTTGAGGCGGGGATCGTCGGTCGCGACGCACTGCGCCGAGCGCGCGGCCTCGTATAACAAACGCGTCGCCTGTTTCACGTCCGCTTCCACGTAAGGCTCACGCTCGAGCCTGGTGGTACGGTCCAGATGGTACTTGATGTTTGCGTTGAGCGCGTCGCGGCATTGGGCCGCCGTGTCGTAACTTCCCTTGTTGATCCATTCCGAGAGGGGAGCGCGCCCGATATCGGTGGGGTTATCGGCGATCGGCGGGACGAGCAGGTACCAGCCGACAATCGCGAGCGCGACGGCGTGGCGGAGCCTCATACGTGACTCCTATCGCAAACCCTCACCGGGCGGAAGGAGTCCGGCCACCGCGCTCACATGCTGACAACATCCGCGTGGAGTTCTCCGTGCTCATTATTCCAGTAGCGCGAGAAGGAGCCCGCCCTCGTACAGGGTGGCCGCCGTCGATGCGCGGGCATACTCGCCCGCGCCACCTCTTCTCCGGTCATTCTACGCGTGCCTCGCGTAGAATCCCGGGATCTTTCCGCTGTTCGCGGGGAGCCGCGCAGCGCGATCGCGCAACACTCCGCGCTCTGCCTATTTTCTGAATCCCTCTCCCGGAACGGGAGAGGTGAAGATGAGGGTCCGCAGCGTCGCGCGCTCGTCATCGAGCGCGCGACATATGATTCTGAAAAGACAGAATGAGGATCCGGGATTCTACGCGAGGCACGCGTAGAATGACCGGAAAAAAAGCGGGGCGAGCAAGCGCGATGCACTCTTGGCACCCTCGTGAGCATGTCGAGTACGCGATAATTCCCCAGCTGAATTCCGGCGCTCTACTTTCGCGTGTCCTTCCGGTTCCCTGAAGTTTGCAGTAGAAGGCGTGTATGAGGCTCCGCCACGCCGCCGCACTCGCTGTCCTGGGCTGGTATCTGATGGCTCCGGGCAACCAGTTTGCCCATGACGCCGCAGGCGGATTAATTCCGACCAAGTGGTATCGACTAGGTTCTTTCGAGACAGAGGCCCAGTGCGATCAAGCACTTAAGGCGTTGAAAACCAAAGTTGCCGCAGCATATTCGAAACAGCGGAAGTCCGGGCACCGGTTAACGTTCCAAATGGGAGATAATGCCGAGTGCGACGACGCGAAGCTTACTCCGTCGCTCTCGAATTGGCCTGCGCTCAAACTAAATTAGGACAGTCTCGATTTCAAACTAGGAGACTCGGCCTGAAATTGGGCCAGTACCCACTGGCGGGCGGGGTTTCGAAGTGCAACTATGATCACATGCCGCAGAGCCGGGACTCTGCGGCTGATTTCGGAGGCCATGGAGAGGAGTCATCGCGATGCGCTGGCGCTCGGT
>DASPOF010000082.1:0-37506 GCA_035626155.1 Binataceae bacterium (SeqCode) | reverse complement strand
TCACCATGCCGAAGCTCTCCGACACGATGGAGGAGGGCAAGATCATCCGCTGGCTGAAGCGTCCCGGCGACGCGATCCGCGTCGGCGAAGTTATCGCCGAGGTCGAGACCGACAAGGCCGACATGGTGCTCGAGGCCTTCGATGACGGAGTGTTGGAAGAAATCAAGTTGCAGGAAGGCGAAACCGCTCCGGTAGGCGCCGTCATCGCAACGCTTCGTCCGCTCGATGCCGCCGCGCGGGCCGCGGCCGCGGCGAAGCCGGTCGAGAAGAAACCCGAGCCGAAGCCCGTAACGCGCAGAGCGAGGAAGGAAGGGCCGCCGGCGCCGTCGCCTGCTCTTCCCTCTGCCGCCGCGGCTGCGGCGGAGGCCGCCTATGCCGCGCCGCAATTTCATCCCGCGATGAGCGCGATCCAGTCGGCCGCGCCGACGGCAATCCCGATGCCGCCGCGGCCGCCAGCTCGC
Organism: Binataceae bacterium (SeqCode); assembly: GCA_035626155.1. Classification (GTDB taxonomy): domain Bacteria; phylum Desulfobacterota; class Binatia; order Binatales; family Binataceae; genus DASPOF01. The sequence continues at coordinate 37,045 of DASPOF010000082.1, read as the reverse complement.
ACCGCCGAGCCATCGGCGGCCCCTGCGCCCGCGGTTGGCGAGAAGCTCCGCGCCTCGCCGCTCGCGCGCCGCGCCGCAGAGGAGGCTGGCGTCGATCTATCGCAAGTGCGCGGCACAGGGCCCGAGGGCCGCATCACCAAGCGCGACCTCGACAATTACCTTCGCCAGGAGCAGTTGTTCCGGTTCCGCCGGCTCGTCGCGCCGCGCGAGGGCGAACCCGGCTCGCGCGAAGAGTTCTCCAAGATGCGCAAGTCGATCGCGCTTCGGACCGCGACGTCCAAGCGCGAGATCCCTCACTTCTACCTCACGATGGATGTGGACATGGAGGAGGCGGTCAAACTCAAGAAATCGCTCGAGGCGACCGAACTCTTCGAGGAGGAGATCTCGTACAACGACATAATCGTGAAGGCGTGCGCGCTCGCGCTCTCGCGCTACCCGCGAATCAATGCGTCGTACCAGGACGAAGGGATCGTCATCCATCCGCATATCAACATCGCGTTCGCCGTCGCGGTCGAGGACGGGCTGCTGCTGCCGGTCGTCAAGGAATGCGAGCGGCTCTCATTGCCCGAGATCGCGCGGACGGCGCACCTGCTCGTCGCCAAGTCGGGCCGCGGCGGATTCACCACCGATGAGCTGTCGGGCGCGACTTTCACGATCTCGAACATGGGGATGCTTGGAGTCGAGCACTTCGCCGCGGTGATCGTGCCGCCGCAGGCTGCGATCCTCGCGGTCAGCGCGATCAAGGATCGCCCGGTGGTGCGCGACGGGCAGCTCGCGGTTGGAAAGACCATGATGCTCACGATTTCGTGCGATCATCGGATTGTCGATGGAGTCGTCGCGGGGCGATTCATCGGCGAGCTGAAGCGGTTCCTCGAAAACCCCGCAAGCCTGCTCGTGTGAGGAGCCCAACTTGCCCAACTCACGCTACGACCTCGCCGTAATCGGCTCGGGCCCCGGTGGATACGTCGCCGCGATCCGTGCAAGCCAACTCAAGATGAAGGTCGCCGTCGTGGAGCGCGATCGCCCCGGCGGCGTGTGCCTCAACTGGGGATGCATCCCGTCGAAGGCGCTGCTCAATTCCGCCGAGGCGATGGAGACTATCCGCGGCGCAGCGAAGGAGCATGGGATCGAAGTTGGCGAGGTGCGCGTCGATTTCAAAAGGGTGATCGCGCGCTCGCGCGCCGCCGCCGACAAGCTCGCGCGCGGCGTCCGCTACCTGCTGAAGAAGAACAACATCGATTTCTACGAAGCCGAGGCGTCGGTCGCCGGACCGCATCGGCTCGCGCTCGCGCAAGCCGCAGACAAGCCGCCGCCTCCGGCCGCATCGATCGAGGCCGAGCGAATCCTCATCGCGACCGGCTCGGGCGAGCGCCTGTTTCCCGGGATGAAAGTGGGCGACGGCGTGATGACGAGCAAGGAGGCGCTGGTTGCCGACCGCCTCCCCGCGAGCATCGTCGTGATCGGAGCGGGTCCGATCGGACTCGAATTCGGCTACTTCTATCAGGCGTTCGGCGTCAAAGTCACGATCGTCGAACTGGAAAAGCAGATGCTGCCCGGCTTCGATGCGGAACTGGCCGAGGAACTGCGCCGGGCGTTCGTCAAGCGCGGCGTTACGGTGATGCTCGGCCACGGCTACAAGTCGATCGCGCGAAGCGGCAATGCGTGGAGGGTCACGGTCGATGCGGCCGGCGCGGAGAAGTCCGTCGACGCCGACTCCGTGCTGATAGCGGTGGGGCGAGTTCCGCTCAGCGCCAACCTCGGACTCGAAAGCGCCGGCGTCGAGTTCGAGCGCGGCGGCTTCATCAAGATCGACGACTCGTTCCGCACGGCTTGTCCCAGCATCTATGCGATCGGCGATGTGGTCCGCCCTCCCCTGCTCGCCCACAAGGCCTCCGCCGAGGGAATCGCGGCGGTCGAGATAATGGCGGGAGTGCGCGAGCCGGGCTTCGACCTGCTCTCGATCGCGGGATGCATCTACTGCGAGCCCGAAGTCGCGACGGTGGGACTGAGCGAGGCCGATGCGCGCGCGCGTGGAATCGAGGTGAAGGTCGGCAAGATTCCGATGCGCGCGCTCGGCAAGGCGGTCGCGATCAACCAGGCGGAGGGATTTGTGAAACTGGTTGCGACGAAACAATATGGCGAAGTGATCGGATGCCAGATAATCGGCCACAACGCGACCGATATCATTTCCGAAGTCGTGCTCGGGAAAACGCTCGAGGCCACCACGGCCGAATTCGGGAAAAGCGTGCATCCCCATCCGACGATGTCGGAAGCGATCATGGAAGCGGCTCTGGCGGCCGACGGCGAGGCGATCAATCTGTAGGAACTTGCTCTAGGACTTTGCCGTAGAACCATGGCGCAGGGCGGAACATTGGCGATCGCGGAGTTGGGCGCCGTCGAGTACGATCGCGCACTCGAACTGCAGACCGCGATGGTCGCCGCGCGGCTTGCGGGCGAAATCGGCGACACGCTCCTGCTGCTCGAACATCCGCACGTCTTCACGCTCGGACGCGGCGCCGACGAAAAATTCGTTCTCGCCCGCCGCGCCGGCGTGCCGGTGGTTCGCGTCTCGCGCGGCGGGCAGGTGACCTATCACGGGCCGGGCCAGTTGGTCGGATATCCAATCCTGAAACTTGACGGGGCCGCGCGAGACGTGACGCGCTACCTGCGCGCGCTCGAAGAGGTCATGATGCGCGCGCTGGCGCGATGCGGCATCGATGCGCAGCGGCGCGCCGGGCTGACCGGCGTCTGGGTGGCGAACCGCAAGATCGGATCGATAGGCGTTGGGATCCGGCGATGGGTCACCTGCCACGGATTCGCACTCAACGTATCCACCGATTTGAGCTACTTCGACTCCATCGTCCCATGCGGGATTTCGGGTTGCGAGATGACGTCGACCGCCGAACTCGGGCGACGCGATATCAGCGTTGCGGCTTTTTCGGAGATGGCGGCGGATTGTTTTCGTGACGTGTTCGGCTACCTGGCCGCCACGCTTGCCGCATCGAGCGAAATCTGGCGGCACGTCGATGCGAATCAGCAATCGCACGCGCCGGAAGCGACCGATGGCTGAGCGCAGACATCCGGACTGGATCAAAGTCCGCGCGCCGGTGTCGCCGGAGTACTCGCGCACGCGCGCGATGCTCGGCGAACTCAGGCTTCACACCGTCTGCCAGGAGGCATGCTGCCCGAATATCGGCGAGTGCTTCTCCCATCGCACGGCGACTTTCATGTTGATGGGCGATGTATGCACGCGCAATTGCCCCTACTGCGCGGTTGCGCACGGAAAGGCCCGCCCGCTCGACCCCGACGAGCCGCGCCGGATCGCCGAGGCGGCGGCGCGGTTGGGACTCGCCCACGTGGTCGTCACTTCCGTGGATCGCGACGATCTGCCCGACGGCGGCGCTTCGCATTTCGCCGCGACCGCGCGCTCGATCAGGGCGATGCTTCCCGCGACGCGCATCGAGGTGCTGGTGCCCGACTTCCAGGGATCTTCAGCGAGCGTCGAGACGGTCATTCGCTCGCCGATCGACATCTACAATCACAACATCGAGACCGTGCCGAGCCTGTATCGGACCGCGCGGCCGGGCGGGCACTACCAGCGATCGCTCGGCGTGATTCGGCAGGCGAAAGATTCGGCGCACGCGCTGGGCCGCACGATTCTGACCAAGGCGGGCATCATGCTCGGACTCGGCGAGGAGCACGACGAGCTGGCCCGCGTGATGCGCGATCTTCGCGGCGTCGAATGCGACATCCTGACGCTCGGCCAGTACCTGCGCCCGTCGAAAGACCATCTGCCGGTTGCGCGTTACGTCACGCCCGATGAGTTTGCGGAACTCAGGCGCGAGGCGCTCGCGCTGGGGTTCCGTCACGTCGAGTCAGCGCCGCTCGTGCGCAGCTCCTACCACGCCTGGGAGCACGTGCCCTGATGCGGGCGCGCCGCGGTCCGTCATCGCGCCGCCAGCGTCGGCCGGCGGCAGTTTCCATGTGATTTGTCGGACGGGCGTTCAGCCGTCGGCCAGATGCTCTTCGTAGCCGGCGCGAGCGAGCGCGCGCCGCACCGCCTCGAATACTTTTGGCGTATCGAGGTTGGGCTTGACCGGGACCGGCGGTGTCGCGCGAAGCTGGTCCAGCAACCGCTGTGACGCCGGACCGGCAAGCTGCTCGCAGGTCTCGTACACTCCGCCCGGTGCTTCCTCGATCTGATTGTGCTTGCCGAGCACGGTGCGGATCGCGCGGACGATCGCGGGGGTCGGCGAGGGCATCATCAATGCCGCGAGCGCGCCATGGTCGAGCCTGAGCCGCGCCGCCGCATCGAGCGGAGCGCCGCGCGCGCGCTCCGCCGCCGGCAGCAGCACTTTTTCTTCCATTGCGATATGGCGCAGGAGGCCGCGGCGGAACTCCTGGTATGCCCCGAGCTCATCGGCGTTCCGGCACGATCCCGCGCGCGTGAGCAGCGCGTCGAGCCGCGCATGATCGTTGGAAAGAAATTCAGCGACCGGGCCTCGCACCGGCGACGTCGCATCGGCGCCGCCTTCGACCTTTCGCTCCAGTTGATCATCCTTCATTGCAAACCAAACCCGCCACTCCTACAGAACTACTGCTCACAGATTTTCGCAAGGAACTCCGCCACGGAGAATTTCGGCGCTTGCCGGTACTTTGGCACGGGGTTACTACTCGGTTGGATACACGGTCCTGGCTCCGAGTACGCGCGAGCGATCGGGATTAGCAGCGCGAGGTTGCCGGCGCGCTCGCGAGGATGGTCGCGATGCAGCATTCGAGGACGCGGACGGTCATCGACGGCGCGGTGGCAGGAGCCATCGGCGGCGGCGCGGTCGCAGCATGGTTTCTAGTCTTCGATTTCGCTCGGGGCCATCCGCTCGAGACCCCGGCGCTTCTGGCTGCGGCGATTCTTCACGGCTTGCGCCACCCTGAGGTCCAGCGCAACGCGATTCTACTGACCGCGCAATACTCGGCCCTTCACTTCCTCGGATTCATAATCGTGGGCGTCGCGGGCGCGCTGCTGCTCGAGGCCGCCGAGGCGGAGCCGTCATTGTTGGTTTCAGTGCTGATATTCTTCGGCGCCTTCGAGGTTTTTTTCATCGCGGTTGTGATGTTCCTCGGGCCGGCCGTGATGGCGGCCCTCACGTGGTGGGGAATCCTCGTGGGCAACCTGCTGGCGACCGCGGCGATGCTCGCATACTTCTTCTGGCGGCATCCGGCGCTCGCGCGAAATCTCCTCGGCGCGTGGCTTCCGGTCGCGCGCGAGGGCGTAATCGCAGGGATGGTTGGCGCGAGCGTCGTTGCGCTCTGGTTCCTCGCCTACGACCTCGCATCGGGTGAGGTCCTGCGGACGCCCGCGATGCTGGGGGCGATGCTGTTCGAGCAGGCGCCGCTGACCGCCACCGCCGCGGTCACCGCACCGCTGGTGATCGGCTACACAGTGCTTCACCTGTTGGCGTTCGCCGGGTTCGGAATTGGGATCGCGATCCTGCTCGCAGCGTCCGAATGGGAGCCGTTTCTCGCGCTCGGCGTGTTTCTGCTGTTCTCGGTTTTCGAAGTGTTCTTCGTCGGCTTCGTGACCGTCATCGATCAGTCGGTGCTGGAGGCGCTCGGATGGTGGAAAATCGTTGCCGGGAACATCCTCGCCCTGCTCGCGATGACTGCCTACTTCATGCGGGGCCACCGTGGCCTTCGCCTGAAATTGGTCGAGCGCTGGGCGACGTTCGATACGGAGGGTGCGCAGGTGGACGCGCCCGCCGCACCATCCGGGACGAGCACGCGCGCGCGCCAGCCATCGTGAGCAACCGTTACAGCCCGAGCACGTCGCGCATCGAATAAAGTCCAGGCTTCTGGCGAACCAGCCAGTCCGCGGCGCGAATCGCCCCTCGCGCGAGAGAGTCGCGGCTTTGCGCGCGATGGGTCAGCTCCAGCCGCTCGCCCTGCCCGCCGAAAATCACCGTGTGATCGCCGACCGCATCGCCCGCCCGCAGCGCCATCACCGCGATCGCGCCTGCCGGGCGCACGCCGGTGATGCCCTCGCGGCCGTGGATCGCGTTGGCAGCGAAGTCGGTTTTGCGCGCCGCCGCAATCGCGCGTCCGAGCGCGAGCGCGGTGCCGCTGGGCGCATCCACTTTCGTGCGATGGTGAATCTCGAGCACCTCGGCATCGAAGTCGGGCAGCGTCGCCGCGACCTCCTCGACGATCTTCATGAGCACGTTCACGCCCACGCTCATGTTCGGCGCGAGTACGGTGCGCGTGCGCGGGGCGATCTCGCGGGCGCGCTTGTCGAGCTCGGGCGTGAAGCCGGTCGAGCCGATCACGATCGCCGCGCCGGTCTTCACCGCGGCTTCCAGGTGTTCGAGCGATGCGGCCGCGGTGGTGAAATCGAGCGTGACGGTATCGGGACGGGCAAGCGCGGCGTAATCGGCGGATATCTTCACGCCGAGCGCGCCCACTCCCGCGATCTCGCCCGCATCGGCGCCAATCGCCGCAACGCCGGACGCCTCGACGGCGCCGACGAGCCTGTGGGCCGGGTCGCGCGCGACCATCGCGACCAACAGGCGGCCCATCCGGCCCGCCGCTCCCGCCACGATTACGTTTGCCATCGCGACCTGGTCTCCCTGCCTCCGCGAGAGCGGCTCAGGATGCGCTCGGCGCGGAGGCCGCCGGCGCTGCCGGTGCGGCTGGCGCCGCGGCTCCTGGAGCGGATTTGCCGACCTTCGTGGCGTAATGCTCCTCGCACAGGCTTCCCCGGAAGCGCTTCTTGCGGCACTTCTCGAAGGTGCAGACTTTGTAGCGCGCCTTCGGCATCTCGCCGGCCTTCCACAGCCGGTAATGCTTGCGGCAGTATCCCTTCGCGATTACCTCGCGATTACAATCCTTCGCCTTGCAGGTTTCCGTACTTGCCATGAATCCCTTTCTTAAAGCGTTAGTTCAGATTTATCTGCGGAGTTCGCACTCTCGCAACCAACCGACGATAGCGTTTGCCGCCATGAGTTCATAGAGGGTGCGCGGGATCGGCGCCGGCCGAGCGGAGAATTCCGTACAGCGGTCCGAGTTCGCCGAAGGCGTCGATCAGCTCCGCGCGATCGAGCCTGAGCGCATCGGCGGCCGGCCATCCGAAGCCCACGTCGATTGTGCCGGTCTTCTTCATCAGGGAGGCGGCAAGCGATGCGAAAAACTCGCGATCGGCCCGCGTCGGCTCCGGCAGCCGCCGCCAGTCCCATCCATCGTAGCGCTGGATTCGGGTCGCACCGAACGCGCGTTCGAGATCCGCCGCCTTTGCGCCGAGCGCGCACGCCATCTGCGGCCGCCGGTCCGCCTCGGGCTTGACCACCGCGCGCGCGTGGATGCCCGCGGCCGAGACGCACAGCACGAGGTGCGGGTGGCGCTTGTAACCATCGGGCGACGGTCCCCATGCGGCCCAGGTCTCATCGGGGGGATTCACCGAGCGCCGCATGTGCCGTGCGACGTGGGGGAAAAAATCGCCGTTGAGCCTCCGCGCAAGTTCGGGCGCAAGCTCATCGCCGAGCCGGACGAGCTTTGGCCGGATGCGCTCGTAGATCTGCTGCATCCGCGCGCTGAATCCCGGCACGCGAAAGATGCGGAAGTCGGCGGCGGTGAATCCCACAGCCGCGCTTGCCCTGCCCTCACCCATCGCGCCGCCCCGCGCGCGTTTCGTGGAAGCTCTTTTCCCAGTTGCGGCCATCGAAGGGAATGATCTTGAGCCTGGCGATATCGACGCCGTCGAGACATCGCACGTTCACGTCGATCTTGCCGGGGTCGGAACGCGGTATGTAAAACGACGCGACTCCGCAGACGGGGCAAAAGTGATGCTGCGCTACGCGGGTGTTGAACGTGTAGGTGGCCAGGTTCTCGCGCGGAGTGAGAAGGCGGAAAGCATCGGGCGCGACGATCCAGTGGAGATAGCCTTTGCGCGAGCAGATCGAGCAATTGCATTCCTCGACCGCATCGATGCGCCCGGTCACCTCGAAGGCGACCCTGCCGCAGTGACATCCGCCGCGATATGTTTTCGCGCTGCCGCTCGATTCGCTCATGGCTGGCCCCGTTCTCGTGGCCCTGGATGGGTTGGTTCGGGCCGGAAGTAAAATCGAAAAGTCTTTATAAAGCAGTTAGGTGGGTTCGGTCGATTTTTTTTCTTCTCGGCTCGGCCTCTGATTCCATCCGCTCTTCCGCCGACCCGCAGGCCCGGATCCACTCTAAAGATCCGCGCCCCGATCGTAAAGGCGAGAACGTCGGCCGCGCGAAGTTTCGGGTCGCGCCGGCGCTCGAACGCCGCGCGGCGTCGCGATCTGGGGTCCATATAGCAAAAATGCTATGCAGTGGACGGTGCTCGGGCGATATATGCGGCGGCATCGGGGCGGAGGTTGGTTGTGCTTCATGCCTTCGCGAAAAAGACGCAAAAGACGCCGCGCCGGGCAATTGAGTTGGGTCTGAGGCGCTTGAAGGAGATCGATTAGTGACAAAGCGTTTGCGAACCATCAAAAGGAAAATGATCGAGGACCGCGAGGTCCGTGCAGCATATGAGGCAATGGCCGAAGAATTCAACCTTGCGCGCGAACTGATAAGCGCGAGGGTTCGCGCAGGACTGACCCAGGCTGAATTGGCGGAGCGCATGGGAACCACGCAATCGGCGATTGCGCGTCTGGAGAGCGGCGCGCAATTACCCAGCGTGAGCACGCTTTTGAAGTTCGCGAGAGCCACACGTTCCCGGCCGGTCATCAAGCTTCTCGCTGCGTGAATGCCTCGCCAGCTATTACCTCGGCAAAACTCAGCCGTTGATGAACTGATTTCCCGCCTTTAGTCTCGTAGTGCGGCGATCCCGCGAATGGCCGCAGGCTCGTGCCCGACGAAGTCACCGAGTTCCGCTGGAGGAATCGCGATGAATGGACTTCGGCCTCCCGCATCGAACGCAAAAAGCATCATCTTTATCCGATCGGGCGTGCAGGCCAGCTCGAATCTGCTCTAAAGAACCGCGCCCCGATCGTAAAGGCGAGAACCGCAACCGCTCGAGGCCACGGCACCGGTGTCAAAAGCAACTCAGCCGCGGCCGGTCGTCAAGCTTCTCGCTGCGTAGCTGCCTCAAGCGGGGTGATGCTACTGCACTCGCGGAGCGGAGACGCGGGTGTCTTGGGGCTGCGCGCCGGCTCGGCCAAAGACGCGCGACGCAGGTGAGTCCGCCGATATCGAACTGCAATGTCAAGTTGGGCAAGTTATGGATAAGGTCCAAAGGTCAGTTGATAAGCGAAATACCCTTGTAGTTGATTCGACCCCTCGATCGCAGGACCCGCCGAAAAGATAATATGTTGGGTCTCGCTAAGATCCCAGATTAGTCCGAAATTGAGCCCCGTCTCGCGCGGCTCGCCTACAGCCTGAGAGGTTCCGTGAAAGACCTCGATGCCAGGCGTGAGACCAGGCAAGACCTCGCATTGTATGACGAGCCCGGTGAACCACCAATTTCGATTGTTAGTTCCAGGATTGATCCAGTACCCCCCTCCACCATAGGCGGTCCATGGACCAGCGCTTTTCTGAGCCCAGATCGGCAGGAGCGTCTGCAGGTGTCCGCTCCCGAGATTCCGGCTATGAGACCCCGTCGGCGCTTCCAACAGCGGAAAGGTCCCAATCTGCGGGAGCCAATCGCTTTCGTGCACGAATCGGTATTTCACCCCAAGTTCAGTATCGCCGTAGCCATAGCTGCTTGCCCCCTGCGCGGGCGCGTACAGGGTCATCGGCAGAATTGTATGAAGTTGAACATCAGGCGCGACTCCGTAATTGACTTCCAGATGGGGAGCAGTGGTGGTCCAGGCATCCGGCTGCTTGGTGAATATTGATGCGAAGTAGACCTCCCAGTGCTGATACTCAACCGGTTCCGGGTCATCGGTGATGTACGGCGGTCCTGCGAAGATGTTGGCGGGAAGCGCCAGCACCAGAAGCATCAGGCCGAGCGATAGCGTTGTTCGGCCGGTCATCCTGCGAAGCGGGTCGTTCCGGCAAATCCGATCAACATCGCCGAGGCCGCGGTCTTGATCATACCGGCCCGGCTAACTAGATTGTCGAACATCGACATCGACTTTCGACTATCATGCCCAAGCTGTCAAGGAGCCGCGGCGGTCTGGCTCGCGCGCCGCTAAAGGGCAAGACCGAGGACGTGCCGGGAACCAGAAAACCGCAAGAGCCGAATTCGAATGAGGATCGGCAACTGTATTCGGGGCTGATCCGCTTGCATGTGCTTCATCACGCGACGCAAAGGCCCGTGTACGGGCTGTGGCTGATCGAAGAGCTGGCCCGTCACGGCTACCGGCTTAGCTCCGGCACTCTGTATCCGATGCTCCACGGCATGGAAGAGAAAGGATATTTGCGCTCGGTCGAGAAACGCTCGGGCAGGCTCGCTCGCCGCGTGTATCGCGCCACGGCGTTGGGAGAGCATGCGCTGACACGGGCCAGGCGAAGAGTGTCGGACCTCTTCACTGAACTCTTCGAGGAGGTGAAGGAATCCAAGTCGCGGCAGGAAGTTCGCAGGGCAGGCGGATCCGGGAGGTAGCGATGAACCGCCGCGAATTCTCCGGCTTGCGCGAGGCGTCCCTCTTATCGCCTATTCCCCTGAGAGCGGTGAATCGCAATGAATAAGGTTCCTGGAACGCAGTCCAACCTTGCCGGCATAATTTTCATTCGACTGGCCGTCGGATTGATTTTCTTCACGCAGGGGATTCTCAAGTACACCGACCCTCACATGGGAGTCCTGCGGTTCGCAAAGATTGGATTCCCGTATCCCGGCTTCACGGCGCACTTCGTGGGCGCTTTCGAGATCGCATGCGGACTGCTGGTGCTGATCGGGTTGCTCACGCGGCTTGCGAGCGTTCCGCTGCTCATCGTAATCCTGACCGCGATCGCGACCACCAAGATTCCCGAGCTCTTCCGTCCCGAGCAGGGGTTCTGGTTCATGGTGAGCGATGCGCGGACGGATTTTGCGATGACGATGGGGCTGCTGTTCCTGATCGCCGCCGGCGCCGGCGCGTGGTCAATCGACTCCTGGTTTCGGGGGACAGGAAGCCTGGACCCTTGAGGCGGCGCAAGGTGCCGTGTCCGACATGAATCGGAGAGGGGCGTTGCGCTCATTGGCATTGGTTGCCGCTGGCGCAGCACTTGGAGTGATCGTCGCCGTATCGGGATCGCATCCCGTCACCGCGGTTCAGAGGGCCGCACGCCAATCGTGGGGCGAGATTCTCATCGTCGGGGACGAGAATGGGCAAGGTCAGCCCTCACGTTACTTTGCCGAGCTGTACGACCCCCTGACCAATCGTTTTGTCTCGCCACCTCCGGTGATGCTCGAAGGGCGGATCGGAGCTGCCGCCATGCTGATCAAGAACGGGCCGAACGCCGGGAAAGTATTGGTGACCGGTGGGATCAATCGAGAGAGCGGCGCCCTGAAGCGAAGCGAGCTGTACGATCCCTCTGACAGCACCTTTAGCATGGGTCCGAACCTGAGCGCCGATTTCTATTCGCAGCCCGCGATTGAGATCAGCAATGGGAAAATGGCGGGCTGGTTCCTGCTGGCAAATGCTTATCCTTCTGCTCTTTACGATCCGGTAGCGAATCATTTCAGCGCGGGACCAGAAATGATTTGTTCGCAGCCACTTTACACTGCGACGCCAATTCCGTCGGGCCAAGAGCAGGGGAAGATTCTGTTCGCCGGGGGAGACTTTGTTCCCCGGGCCAATCAGAAGACGGGTTGTTCTTCGAGCAACGCGACTGAACTCTTCGATCCCGCGGTCAATGAGTTCGAGCCCGGTCCGAGGATGAACAGTGGCCGCTGGGGCGGTACGGCGACGGTCCTGCGATCCGGGCCGAATGCCGGGAAAATCTTCCTCGCCGGCGGGTATAGCGGGCATTTGGAACCAGGCGAGTATCCCGTCGCCCTTGTTCCTCTTGCTTCGACCGAGATCTACGATCCTGCGACCAACACTTTCGTTCCGCCGTCAAAAACCCCGACCCTGATCACGCCGCGGGCCGATCATACCGCCACGCTAATTACGCTGGGGCCCAACGCGGGCAAGATCCTGATCGCGGGAGGGCAGCAGGGTGGCCGAACTACGTTATCATCTACCGAGCTATACGATCCGGAAAGCAATCGCTTCGCCGCGGGGCCCAATCTGCTGTCGGCTCGCACGCAGCACATCGCGATCGCAATTCCCTTCGGCCCCGAAGCGGGCAAGATTCTCATCGCCGCCGGCGTCCTCAAGGACGAATACGACTGGAATCAATGCTTTGAGGTCAATTTGTGTCCTTCTACCGCGCTCGATTCCACCGAGCTTTATGACCCGATAGCCAACCGGTTCATCCCCGGTCCCAGGATGCATGGCGCGCCCGGACAGGCGGTCGCGATCCAGCTACCGGCTGCGCCGCCAGGGCCGTAGCGGCCAAAGCTTTGACGCGATTCTCGCGCTGTGCGAGTTCCGCCGCGCAAAAAAAAACGCGCCGCGCGGAAAACTTCCGCGCGGCGCGCATCAGCATCGGACGAATCGCGCCCTACTTCTCCAACTCCTTGGTCTTGTGCACCCGAGTCTCGAGGTAGGCATCCTGGACCGCGCCGTAAAGATCAACCGCGTAGCGATCCGCTTCCTCGAATTGCTCCATGTGCAGCGAACGATAGTTCACCGCATCGCCGACCCTCCACCCCGCCTCAGCCGACAGCGAGATGTACCACGTCAGCAGGTAGCTCATCGGGTTCATCGCGCCATCGACGATCATCCCGACCGTGTCACCGATCGTCGATGGACCAAAGAACGGCCACATCACGTACGGACCGGTCGGCGCTCCGTAATGGCGCAGCGTCAGGCCGAAGTCGTCGGGATGTTCCTTGAGACCGAACCACGCATCGGCCGGATCGAAGAAGCCCGCCAGGCCGAGCGTGCTGTTGATGCCGAAGCGGGCGACTTCGCTGCCCGCCTCGGGAAAGCGAAGCTGGAACGCATTGTTCGCAAACCTGGGGATCACGCTGACATTGTCGAAGAAGCGGCCAACGCTCTTTCGCACCGGCTCGGGCGCGATGAAGCTGTAGCCCTTCGCGATCGGGCGGATGACCCAGTCGTCCAATTTGAGGTTGAACGTGAACATCGCCTCGTTGAACGGCGCCAGCGGGTCGCTGTATACGCCCCCCTGCTCGCCCGGGGGAGTCTTAGCCGCAGCCGCTCCCGCCTGAGGCGAGGGGGCGGCTTTGGGTTGCGCCTGGCAGAACGCCGGCGCGGACCAGAGGCATCCGGCGAGCAGCGTTGCCGCTAACGCAAGAATCGTGTTTCGCGATTTCTCGGGCCGATCAGCTTTCCATCTCATATGATTCTCCGTGGGATCTGCGCGCCGATTTCGAGCGCTCGAACGGATCGCTTAAACGGCCGGCCTCCCCATCCTCCGGAACGATAGCCTACCATGGCGCACAGGCGCTGCAACCCGCCAACTGGCCCCCTCTCTTATCTCTTCCGGAAAAGACCAGGGGAGAAGATAGAGGAAAAAAGCCATCCTCCTAATGGGCCACCAGCGAGGCCGCGAGCGCCGCCTGCTTGCTCTTCAAGTCCTTTATCAGGGTAGCGTAGCCCTGATTGTTCATCACGCGATTGAACTGGTTGCGGTAGTTGGCGATTATGCTGATCCCATCGACATCGACGTCGTAGATTTTCCACGCGCCACCCGTGTTGAGCAGGCGGTAATTCACGCTGATCGGCTGCTGGTCCTTGTCGACGATGTTGGTGCTTACCTGCGCATAGTCGGCGTCATCGCTGGTCGCCCTGAGGAATTCCACCTGCTGATTCGAGTAGCTGTTGATCTTGGCCAGGTAGGAATCCTCGATGAAGGTGGTGAAGACCGAGCTGAATTCCTGCTGCTGATCGGGGGAAATCTCTTTCCAGTGGTAGCCGAGCGCGGAACGCGACATCTCGGTGTAGTCGAAGGTCGCTTCGACAATGCGCCTTAGCTGCTGCTGCCTGTCGGCCAGCACCAATTGCCTGTTGCGCAGGACCGACAATGCCTGATTGACCGTCTGCTGCGTCACCGACATCGGATCGCCGTCGGCGAGCGCGGCTGAAAACCAGCCCGATAGAGCCAAACCGGCCGCGGCCATCGCGATTGCCGCTGCGGCCATCCACGCACGGCGCGGTGCGCCCGAAATCACCCGCGAACCAATCACCACTTCATCTCTTCTCATATTCATTTACTGCCGTTGCCCGATCCTTCGTCCTTGGAGTCCTTGCTGGTGCCCGTGCCGAGCCGGTTGATCACGTTTCCGATCGCGTCCTCGAGCACGAATGCCGGCTCGGTCTTCCTGATGGTGCCGCCGTCGGCGATGTTTTTCTCGCCCGCTCCCAGGGCGATCGCGACGTACTTGTCTCCGAGCAATCCGGAGGTCTTGATCGATGCGATCGCGTCGGTGTCGATCTGAACGCCCTCCCGGATTCGCAACGTAACCCGCGCGCGCACGCCGTTTTGCGTGAGCTTTATTTCCGTCACTTTGCCGACCTGCACGCCCGCGATTTCGACCAGGTCGTTGGTCTTGAGCCCGGCGATGTTATCGAAATTGGCGTGGACCATGTAGCCCGGCGGCGGAAACAGGGACAGGTTGCCCAGGCGGACTGACAGAATCACGATGGCGACGATCCCGAGCAGGCCAAAGATGCCGACGATGAATTGCGTGGTGCGACTTGCGTACATAGGTAGTTCCTTCAGAGCGCCTCCCCGGCCTCCTCATCGCCCGATGCCCGCCCGGCCAGGAATCGCTTGAACTTATCGTCGTCCGACCCCATCACTTCTGCGACCGTCCCCTGCAGATGCACCTTGCCTCCGTACATGAAGGCCACGCGGTCGGAAATGGTGAAAACCTGGGGCACGTCGTGGCTCACGAGGACGGCGCTCAAGTTGAAATTCTGCTGGGTGCGCCGCACGAGGTCGTGAATCGCCGCGGTGCGAGTGGGATCGAGACCCGTCGTCGGCTCATCGAGCATGAGAATCTTGGGCCTGTGCACCAGCGCGCGAGCGAGCGCCGCCCGCTTCTGCATCCCGCCGCTCAGCTCGGACGGGAACTTGTTTTCCATGCCGGCCAGCCCGACCGCGCCAAGCGTTTCGTGGACCCGCGCGGCGATCTCGGCGCGCGAAAGCCGGGTCTTCTCGACCAGCGGGAAGGCCACATTATCGAACACGCTCATCGAGTCGAACAACGCGCCCGCCTGGAAGAGCATCCCGAATTTCTCGCGCACCGCGTCGAGCGCGTATGCCGCCAGCCGCGTCACTTCGACGCCGTCGATCTTGATCGACCCCGAGTCGGGGCGAAGCAGGAGGTTGAGATGCTTCAGCAGGACCGTCTTGCCGCATCCGCTCGGCCCGACGATGGTGGTTATCTTCCCGGTGGGAATGTCCAGGTCGATCCCGTTGAGCACGTGCTGGCGGCCGAAGCTGCGGCGAAGATCGCGCACTTCGATCGCCTCGGGCGGGCTGCTTCCGTTGCTCGGGGGAATCATGAATGCGCCATGTTACAGAAGGATCGACCCGAGCAGATAGTCCCACGCCAGGATCATAATGCTCGACAGGACGACCGCCTCGGTGGTGGCCCGGCTTACGCCGGTCGCCATCCGTTCGGCATGGTATCCCTTATAACAACAGACCCACATTACGACCACGCCGAATAGAAGAGACTTGTTGAGGCCCAAAGTGATGTCGTGGCCGGTCATGTTGCCGGAGATTCCGTTGAAGTAGGGCCCCGATGGCGTCCCCATCAGCCCGACCCCGACCACATAGCCGCCCCAGATTCCGATCACGTCGAAAATCGTGGTCAGAATCGGGAAACTGATGATTCCCGCGATGATCCGAGGCGATACGAGGTACTGCACGGGATTTATCGCCATCACGGTGAGCGCATCGACCTGCTCGGTCGCCTGCATCGAACCGAGCTCCGCGGCCATCGCGGAGCCCGCCCGCGCGGCGATCATGATCGCGGTCAGGACGGGGCCGAGCTCGCGGACCAGGCCGAGCGCCACGACCGCTCCCAGAGCGCCCTCGGAGCCGAACCGCGAAAGCGTGTTGTAGCCCTGCAGGCCAAGAACCATCCCGGTAAACGTGCCGATCAGCAGAATCAAGAAAAGCGAATCGGCGCCGATCAGGCGTATCTGGCGAATTATCAGGCGCGGCTTGAACGGCGGCAGGAGCGCGTAAACGACCGCGATGATCAGGAACAGGACAAAGTTCCCCAGCGCAAACACGCTGTCGAGGATAAGAGCGCCGAGCCGCTCGATCATTTCCCGTATCCGCATCTGAAACCGGTTCTAGTACTGCGCAATCCCCAGGCGCGCAAGCTGATTGAGGGTATGCGTCGTGCTCGCCACCCGGGCGTATTCGGCCAGGTCCTCGACCAGGTCGAGGTCGAGCGCCGGGCGGGCAAGCCTGAGCACCTGCACGCCGATTCCGCCCTTGCGGCAGTATTCGAGATGATGCATCAGGCTGGACCTTCCGAAGCGAGTCGGGATCACATCGGCGGGCGACCGCGCGATCACGTTGGTGCCGGTCAGATCGCGCGACGGCACCAGCACGACGCCCCGCCGGTCAGCCGCCGCCTCCAGGACCGCATCGATGTCCTCGCCCGTGATCAGTGGAATGTCTGACAGAACGGTACATACCGTACCGGCGCCGCGCGCGGCGAGTTCTTTGGTCGCAAGCGCGACCGCGGCGTTCAGCCCGCGCGGGAACTGCTCGTCGATCGCACCGGCGCCGGCCTCGCGGGCGATGCGGAGCAGGGACGCATCGGAGGTTACGACCACGACGCGGTCGGGGATGCGGGAGGAGAGCGCCGCGGCGAGCACGTCGCGAAACATTGCCTCGGCCAGCATCGCGCGTTCGCCCGCGGCGAGCGCGGGACCAAGCCGCGTCTTGGCAAGGGCCAACTGTTTCGCAACTATGAGGACAACTCGCACGGCGAGAAGTTATAACCTATAGGCGATGCGGGCCGCCAACGGCGCGGCCGGGCGCGCTCGCTTGACTTAATTTTCGCTCCGGTTTCACGATATCGGTCAGTTCCCTTTTTGCCGGTATTCGGGCCGCCGAACTTCAATCGTAAGGGAGCCTGCCATGGCGCTACGGACAGCCGGGAAATTTTCCTTGACAGCAGCCATCATCCTTGTGGGCGGCGCGGCCACGCTTGCCTTCTGCGGATGCCAGCACCGCTCGCCGGAGGACTACCTTGACGCCGGCAACGCGGCGATGCAATCGGACCGGCTGGCAGATGCGGAGAAGAACTATCTCGAGGCGGAGAAGATCGCGCCCGACAACGCGCAGGTCCGTATCGCGCTTGGAAACCTATACCTTCAGGAGCACAAGCCCGGCCCGGCCCAGCTTGAATACATGAAGGTGATCGAAATCGACCCGAAAAACCCGGCCGCGCACATCGCACTGGGCAATCTCTACCGTGACCAGCAACAGTTCCCGCTTGCCGAAGAGCAATACCGCGCCGCACTGGCGCTCGACCCGAGCCGCTCCAACTATTATCTCGATCTCGCGGGCGTGCTGAGCCGGCAAGGAAAGCCCGGCGCTGAAAGCGAGATTCGCACCGCGATCGGGCTCGATCCAAAGAACGCGCAGGCGCATCTAGCGCTCGCACGCCTCCTCCAGGCCGATCCCAACCGCGCAACCGAGGCCGCCGCCGAGCTGGATCAGGTGCGCGCACTCGACCCGAAGCTCGCCGCCGAGATGGCGGCGCCGGCCCCATCGCCACCCGCGGGGGCGGCCGCCGCCTCACCGCCGTCGGCGGGGCCGACACCGGCGCCATCCGCGCCCGCCGCCGGGCCCTCGATCAAGCCGCTCAACAAGGTGTTCCTGTTGACCAGGAATTCACCGGTGTACAAGAATCCCGATACCGGCAGCGAAATCATCGGGGCAGTCAAAAGCCGGAAGTACGTTCACGTAATCGGGATCACCGGTGAGTATCTGCAAATCAAGCTTCGAGACGGTACGGTCGGGTTCATCCCGATAAGCGCCGCCGAATAGCGGATGAGCCCGCGCCGCACGCCGCCGGCGAGCTAACGCCACTGAACCCAAGAGGTCACGAGCCATGGCAACAGAGGTCGTCGATCGAGAGGTGAGCTACCCGGGCAAGGCCTGCACGATCAAAGCATTTGTCTCCGAGCCGGCGGACGGCGGACCCCGTCCGGCGGTGATCGTCGTGCAGGAATGGTGGGGGCTGAACGATCATATCCGCGACGTCGCGCGGCGGCTGGCCCGCGAGGGTTACATCGCAATCGCGCCCGATCTCTATTCGCGCCAGGGACACAAAGCCACGGCCGACCCCGCGACCGCGGGGAAATTGATGGGCGCGCTCAAGAAGGAAGACGGCATCGAGGACTTGCAGACCACCATCCAGTTTCTGCGGGATCAGAAGCAGACGCACAACGCGAAGATCGGCGTGGTCGGTTTCTGCATGGGCGGGAGCTACGCGATGCTCCTGCCGTGCGAGAGCAAGGAAATCGCAGCGGCGGCGCCCTTTTACGGCGAAATTCCATCCGACGACAAGCTGCGCAAGCTTAACTGCCCGGTCTTCTATGCTTACGGCGAGAATGACGGCTGGATCCAGAGAAAGGACGTCGATCGGCTCGCGGCGGATCTCAAGAAATTCGACAAGCCGGGGGAGGTTAAGGTGTACCCCGGATGCGCGCACGGCTTTTTCAACGATACGCGCCGCGACGTCTATCGGCCCGAGGAAGCCAGGGACGCCTGGAATCACACGCTCAAGCTGTTCAAGCAAAATCTGAAATAGGGCCGGCCTTAAGCCTGCCCGGGAGCGAAATGATGAAACATCCAGTTCGCTTCGGATTCCAATCGGGCCAGCAGAATGTCACGTGGGAGCGCATGCGCGACACCTGGCAAAAGCTCGATGGGTGGGGCTACGACTCGCTGTGGGTCTTCGATCACTTGTATCCGATCTTCGTGCCGGACCCGGCCGGGCCGTGCATGGAAAACTGGACGCTGCTCGGCGCGCTCAGCCAACACACCAGGCGCGCGCGAATCGGAGCGCTGGTAAACGGCAACACCTACCGCAATCCGTGCCTGACCGCGAAAATGGCCGCCACCCTGGACCATCTGAGCGGCGGCAGGCTCAACCTGGGGCTTGGAGCCGGCTGGTTCCAGCTCGAGCATCAAAGCTTCGGCATCGATTTCAAGACCGTCGGCGGGCGGCTTGGGGCGCTGGATGAGTCCTGCCAGATCATCAAGGGGATGTTCACGCAGGAGCGCACGACGCTCGACGGCAAGCACTACAAGGTGGTCGATGCGGTCTGCAATCCGAAGCCGCTCCAGAAGCCGCGTATCCCGCTCATGATCGGCGGGCGCGGCGAAAAGGGGCTGCTCAAGATCGTCGCGAAGCACGCCGACATGTGGAACACGATGCACGCCAATCCCGACGAGATGAAGCGCCTGATCGGCGTCATCGAACGGCACGGAGACACGGTCGGACGCAACACCGACGAGATCGAAAAGACGATCATGATGCCGCTGTGCTACCGCGCGTCGAAGGAGCGCGAGGAGATGATCGCGGGTGGCGTGGCGAGCATGGCGCGAATCTCATCTGCCGACGCCCGCGATCGCATCATGATCGGCGGCAAGCAGGAGTGCCTCGACAAGATCGAGCAATACGCGAACGCGGGAGTAACGCACTTCATCTTCAGCTTGCGCTGGCCGATCGTGGTCGACGATGAGTTCCAGGCATTTGCCGAAGAAGTGATCCCGGCGGCGCGCTGACGCCGGCCCTTCTCAAACCGGCGCCTTGCGTCCGCGGTCCGTCTCTCATCGACTTGGTCAGGGTTGGTACTCGACCTCGACGTGGTTCAGAAAATCGGCCAGTTCGCCCGCCCGGCGGGAGGCACCCTCGAGGTCGTTGCTCCGAGCCGCCTCCTCAAGCGCGCCTCCCAACTCCGTAAGCGCCCAGAAGCCGTACGCGCCCCCCTCGCCCTTGAGTTGATGTCCGACGCGCAATGCCGATGCGCAATCGCCGTGTTGGAGCGCCTTGAGCGCCTCGGCGATGGCGGCGCGCTTGTGCTCGAGGAAATCGGGGACAAGCGTACGCAATCCCTCTTCGACCGTCACGACGGTTTTGACGCCGTCGGCTGAGCCGTTCGCCTGCTTGCGGGCCGCGGCGTCACGAATCGCATCGAACAGCATGGCTCGGCTGACCGGCTTGCTCACGTGCGAATCGCAACCGGCCTCGATGCATTCGTGCACGGTCTCGGGAAGCGCGGAGGCAGTCAGCGCGATTATCGGGGTGCGGGCGAGATGGTTTTGCTGCTCCCATTCTCTGATCGCCTTGGTCGCCGCGAAGCCGTCCATGGCTGGCATGAGCATATCCATCAGCACCAGATCGTATTTTCCGGCCTTGAACTTCTCGATCGCGCCAGCGCCGTCCTTAGCCTCATCGAGTTCCCATCCGGTCTTCGCCATGTAGGCGCGAACCAGCAGCCGGTTATCGCGCGAATCGTCGGCGAGCAGGACACGCAGGTTGGCGGGGCCACCCGCCACCGCGTTGGCGCGCGAGTCCGTCCGCGCGGATTCCGGGACGCGTTCGTCGCGCAGTGCCCGGCCGATCACGTCGAGCAGCTCCGCGCGCCTTACCGGTTTCACCAGGTAGGTGTGAATCCCTAGTTCGCCGAGCAGCGCGGGCGTGATCTTGAGGTCGTCGGACGTGAGCATTACGACCAGCGGCGGCTCGCGCCTGACGCCCTCGTGGGACGCCTTGAGAACCCGGGCGACTTCGATGCCGTCCATTCCCGGCATGCGGCAGTCGAGGATGATGAGCTGGTAAGGCTCGCCGGCGCCGGCGGCGCGCTCCACTCTGGCGAGCGCCTCGGCGCCGCTTCGCGCCTCGGAAATCACTGCTCCCTTGCGCTCTAGTATTTCCTTCAGGATCAGACGATTGACCTCGATGTCGTCCACGACCAGGACGCGAAGCCCGGTTAAGTCGCGCGCCCCACGCGGCGCAGCCTTGGCGTGCGCCTTTCCAATTCCGAGCGATGCGGTGAAGCTGAAACAACTTCCCACCCCCGGTTCGCTCTCGACCGAAATTTTGCCTCCGAAGAGTTCCGCCAAGCGCTCTGAGATTGAGAGCCCGAGCCCCGTTCCGCCAAAGGTGCGCGCAATCGATAGGTCGGCCTGCGCGAAGCTCGTGAAGATGAGTCCGAGTTTGTCCTTCGCTATCCCGATGCCGGTGTCTCTGACGGAAAAGCGCAGCTTAACTTCACCGCTGGCTCCGTTGCGGCTCCCGCCCGCGCTGGCAGGCTCGGCGCGCTCGATGGAAAGCACCACCTCGCCGCGCTCCGTGAACTTGATCGCATTGCCCAACAGGTTGACCAGTATCTGGCGCAGGCGAAGCGGGTCGCCGATCAGGTTGGTCGGCACGCCGGGCGCGACCCGCAGCGCAAGTTCAAGCCCCTTCTCGTGCGCGCGAATCCCCATCATCTCGCCAAGCTTGTCCACCAGATCATCGAGATCGAAGCCGACCCGTTCCAGGCTGAGACAGCCGCTCTCGATCTTGGCGAGATCGAGGATGTCGTTGATGAGATCGACCAGCGCATCGCCGTTGGCCCTCATCACGTTGACGTAGCGGCGCTGCTCGGGGCTGAGCGGGCTGTCCCACAACAGCTCCGCCATCCCCAGCACCGCGTTCATCGGAGTGCGGATCTCATGCGACATGCTGGAGAGGAATTCGCTCTTGGCGCGCGCCGCCGCCAGCGCCGCCTCGCGCGCCGCCCGCAACTGCTGCTCGGTCTGCTTGAGCTCGGTGATGTCGCGGCCGATCGATATGATCGACGGCTTGCCGCCCAGCTCCGTGAGAACCGCGGAGGTCAGATAAGGAGAGCAGCCCCCATCTTTCCTGCGAAGCTCGATTTCCATATTCCGGACCACCGAGTCGGCCCGCAGGCGCTTGAGGAATTCCTCCCGGTAAGAGGCGTCGGCCCATATCCCCACCTCGAGCGCCGACTTGCCCAGGACCTCCTCGCGGGCATAACCGTTGGCCGCCACCCACGCCGGGTTCACGTCAACAAACTGGCCGCCCTTGAGCAGGTTAATCCCAATCGGATCGGGGCAGGTCTCGATTATTTTCCTGAGCACCGCCTCGCTTTCCCTGACCTTTTGCTCCGCGTCCTTGAGCTCCGTGATGTCGCGGATGATCGATACGACCGAGGGCTTGCCGCCCAACTCGGTGACGACCGCGGAGATCAGACCGGTAGAGCGTCGGCCGTCCTTCCCGCGGAAGTCGGCTTCCATGTTTGTGATTGCTGAGTGATCTCGCAGGCGTCTGAGTAGCTCATCCCGGACGGACATGTCGGACCATATCCACAAATCGCCAACTGGCTTGCCCAGAAGCTCCTCGCGGGAAAATCCGCTCGCCTCCTGGAACGCGCGGTTGATGTCGGTGAACGTGCCATCTCGAAGGGAATTGATCGCTATCGGATCCGGGCAGGTCTCGATGATTTTCCTGAGCACCGACTCGCTTTCCCTGACCTTCTGCTCCGCCTCCTTGAGCTCCGTGATGTCGTGGCAGATCGATACGACCGAGGGCTTGCCGCCCAACTCGGTGGCGACCGCGGAGATCAGCCAGGTAGAGCGTTGCCCGTCCTTCCCGCGAAAGTCGGCCTCCATGTTTCTGACTGCCAAGTGATCCAGCAGGCTTCTGGCCAGCTCATCCCGGACGGACATGTTGGCCCATTTCCAGAATTCATCGACTGGCCTGCCCAGAACCTCCTCGCGGGAAAGTCCGCTCGCCTCCATGAACGCGCGATTGATGTCGATGAACCTGCCATCTTCAAGCGAATTGATCGCCATCGGATCGGGGCAGGTCTCGATGATTTTCCTGAGCACCTCCTCGCTCTCGCGCGCCCGCCGCTCGGATTGTTCGAGTTCCACAACCTTGGCCCGCAAGGCGGCCTGAGTGGCGTCCAGTATCTTGAGGCCCTTGGAAATCTCGGCCCGATTGCGCCGGCTAAGTTCGTTGCTCCAATGCGCGAGCGCGATCGCCACGGCGATCGCAAGCCACTGATTGAACGATGTCGGGACAACAAGAGACGAGCTGGCGAGAGAGACCACCCCCAACAGTTCCAACGAGACCTGCCAGGCCGTGCTCCATGGGAGGCATGTTCCCGCTCCGACCACGGCCAGAAGCACGGCAATGAAGAGCGGCTCGCGCTGTCCGCCGAAACAACCAATTGCGTTCGTACTCACTATCAGCACCGCTAGGATCAACAACGCCGACTCCCGCCAGCGGCGAATCAAGGCGCGGCTGCCTGCGGCCGACAGGAGAATCGCGCCAACCGCGATATTCAGGAGATGCAACGGCAGCGTCCGATGAGCGGCTTCAGGCACCAGATGGAGATCGACGAAAAGAAATGTCAGTTGAGACGCGATGAGCAGCAGCGCGCCCACCCGTATCGCGCGCGTGGGCCAGATGATGGCGAAGTCCCACGCATCGATTGTGGCTTGCGTATCTGCGATGGGCCAGATGCGGTGAGCGCCGCGGTTGTCATCGGATCGTTCCCCGGATGGTTCCTGGGATGGTTCTTCGGCGCCGGCGACGGGGCCGGCTTCGCGCCCTGATTCAACTCGCATTACATACCTCGTCGATGAGGCAGCATCGGCCTGCTTATGAGCAAAGCCGATGCCCGGCCAAATCCACTCGTAGTGACCTAAAACAGAGGTTTAGCGCGCGGATTTTGATGATTTTCACACTCAGCACAGGATCGTGGTTGCAAATTCGCTACAAACAGTCCATCTGTATTTTGGGGTTATGGATCTTCGGCGTGCTTGGGAGTTGTGCTCAAGCCGTGGCAGTTCGAACGCTCATAATCGAAGATTCGAGTGCTGCGCGGAATTTTCTGAAACTCCGGTTCACGGAAATCGGCTGCGAGGTGATCGGCGAAGCGGGCGATGCGTCCGAGGGGCTCAAGCTCATCCGGGAGTTGCGGCCGCAACTGGTGTCGCTGGATCTGCTGTTGCCGCTGGTCAATGAAATCGATGCGCTGACGCTGTTCCGCACCGTCCGCAAGGAATCACCGGAGACCAAATTTATCGTGATCAGCGCGTCTTCAAGGGCCACAGAGCGCGCCAGCTTCATGCGCGAGGGAGCGGTCGAGTACTTCGAAAAACCCTTCTTCAATTTCCAGGCGCTGGTCGGCAAGCTCGCGCAGTTCTTTCCCGATATCAAGGATGCCGCGCCACGAGACCCGCGCCGAAGGCTCTAGCAGCCACCACCAGCGCAGAAGCGGGCCCGGTCCCTTCAAAGTCCGCTGACTGTCAGTTTACTCAGGCTCACAAACCGTGACGGCCGGCCGCAACCCTGAGCCGCACGCCGGGGGGTCCGGCCAGTAGCAGGATTGCCCTACAAATTGTCACTTATTTGCACCAAACTGTGGCATCGGAGATCCGGAATCACAAAAGACCCAATGACCGCCGATGAACCGCCGGCGGCGGCGGTTGGCACGCGCTGTGCTCTCCCGGCATTGCCTGCACGGGCCGGCCCGGAACGGGCCGTGTAAGGGGGGCCCGTGAAGGCTTGAGTGCCGGCTGCCCGGGCCTGCGCTGCGCAGGCTGTGGGTGCGGTCAGGAGTTCATTGATGCGTGTTCGTAGTATTCGCGGAGGCCCCTTCGGAAGTGGCTGGGTCCGCCAGGCGCGGGCTTCGTCTCGTCACCCGGTTTGGGAGGAATTTCTGGCCGGCGTGCGCGACGGCGCTGGTACGGCCGCATCATGACAACGGGCGATCCCACTCTCCCATCCGGTTGCAAACTCTGCGGCGTCGCCCGCGCTGCTCGGCCGGGATCGCTGATATCGGCCGACCTCGGATGCCCTTGCGCCGCCACTCGAGGCCCTAAGCTTCGGCCTGCGCGCGACGCGGCGGCGGCGCTTAGGCTGCTGGACGAGCTTGAATTCCCATCCAGGCCGCTCGAACAAGAGGCAGATGCTCCGCTGGCGGATCTCAATGCCGTGCTGGCGGCGGACTATCGCACGGTGCGCGGCTTCCCGCGCATCGAGCTGGCTTCAGAGCTCAAGCGCATCGTGGACAACTTCATCATGCCGTATGGCCAGATCTGGCAGTGCTGGCAGGACCGCCGCCGCCTGGAACGTCTGCGAAGGGTCTTCAATTGGGGAGATGTGCTGGTCAACGCGGAGCCATACGTAGACGGCGCGGGACTCTCGCTGTGGGGCTTCTCGACCGATGCGAAAGTTCAGGGGCGGCGCAAGTTCCTGATTTTCGTCAATACCGCCCATGATCCCGGAGCAGTGGCCGCAACCATCGGGCACGAATTGGGGCACCACATCTACAGCGCCATCCCGGGCAGGCGCGCGGGCGAGCCTGCGACGGGATCGATCCTCACTGAACATTTCGGCGATGAGCAGGAACTGTTTTCGGATGCGGTCGTGGCGATGTGCGCATACAGTCACACCGCAATCCGCGAGATCGCTGCCGGCGCATCTGCGGCGTGCGATGGCGCAAACCCGAAGATGGCCGAGCAGATCCGGAAGGCCTTCGCCACGATCGATCCCCACTACCGCATCGATCTGGACCGCGCGGATCTCACCGCTCCGTGGCGAATACGCTACCTCACGATGATGGTTCACTTCTTGAAGCTGCGCTACGCGCTGCTCGACTCGGCGGGCATCTAAGCCGGGGGCTCGGATGGATTCGGGTTTCGACAACGGGATTCCGCGTCACGACTTCATATCCGCGCAGGCCGGCGGCATTGAACGGCCAAGTTCCGCCGATATCGCCCTGAGAGCAATCTTCGACGCAATGCCGGAGGCCGCCTTCGTCGCGCGCCTGTCCGAGCCAGCCGGGAACCGTCTCGAACGATCCGGCTCCGGGATGCCGCACCCCAACGGCAAGGCCCTGCCCGGCGGGTATCTTGGCCGGGTGGTCGATGTGAATAGCGAGTTCTGCAAGCACCTCGGTTACACGCGCGACGAGGTGATAGCCGGGAAAGCGGGCGAATCGAATATCTTCGCCGACGCCAGCGCGCCTGCCCGGATCATCGGCGAGCTGACCACACACGGGCGAGTGGACAATCTTAAGACGGAGCTTCGCGCAAAGGACGGGACTGCCATCACTTGCCTGCTGTCGGCGACACTGGCTCACGCCGGCGCAGTCTCGTACGTCGTGGGCATCGCCCGCAATATCGGGAAGGTTGCGGAGACCCAGCGCAAGGACGAGGAGACCGAGGAAAGCTTCTTTGCGAAGGTTTTCGAGCGCAGCCTCGTCGGCATGGTCGTCATCGACTTTGAAACGGGCAAGTTCACCGACGTTAATCAGCGGTTTCTCGACGTCTCGGGCTTTACCCGCGCCGAGGTTGTGGGCAAGAAATGGCGCACGCTCGACTTGTGGGTCAATCCGGAGGACGCCGCGCGGTTCGCCGACGCGCTTACCACCGTCGGCGAAGTCGGGAACGCTGAAATCGCATTCCGGCTGAAAGGCGGAGCGATAAGACCGTGCGCCGTTTCAGGCGTCCTGCTCGAACTGCGCGGACACTTAAGCTGCCTCGTGGTCATCAGGGATATCTCGGCGCTAAAGGCGGCCGAGCGGGAACTCATCGAGGCGCGCGAGGCTGCACTGGCGGCTTCTCGCGCGAAGTCCGAGTTCCTGTCGAGCATGTCGCACGAGATTCGCACGCCGATGAATTCCGTGCTTGGGATGGCGGACCTGCTTGCGGATACCAACCTCGATTCCGAGCAGCGCAAGTATCTCAACATCATGATCAACAACGGCAACGTCCTGCTCGGCCTCATCAATGACATCCTCGATTTCGCCAAGGTCGAGTCCGGGCACATCGAGCTCGAGCACAGCGAGTTCGACCTGGCGGAGCTCGCCGACCGCGTATGCGAAACTCTCGCGACCCGCGCCCACGAAAGGCGCCTCGAGCTCGCCTGCCACGTATTGCCGGGAGTACCGATCCATCTGGCCGGCGACGCGCTCAGGCTTCGCCAGATTCTGATCAACCTGGTCGGCAACGCGATAAAATTCACCGAGATCGGTTCGATCGTGCTGACCGTCGAGAAGCAAAGCGAGAACAAGGGATCGGCCGAACTCCTCTTCTCGGTCGCGGATACCGGAGTCGGAATCAGCGCGGACAAAATCGGAGCGATCTTCGACAGCTTCACGCAGGCGGATTCATCGACCACGCGCAGGTACGGGGGCAGCGGACTCGGATTGGCGATCGTCAAGCGGTTGATCGCGCTGATGGGCGGCAGAATCTGGGTCGAAAGCGAAGCCGGAAAGGGGACCACGTTTCACTTCACCGCTCGCTTCGACGTGCAGAGCGATGCCGCCGGACCGTCGGACGCGGCGCCTGCTCCGCTCGATCTGACGGGCGTGCGCACGCTGATAGCAGATGATACCGCGGTCAACCGGGTGATCCTGCGCGAGATGCTGACCGCAAGAGGCGCGCTTGTCACGGAAGCCCAAAGCGCCGAAGAAGCCCTCTTAGAGCTGGAGCGCGCGATCAGGGGCGGAGCCCCATTCGATCTCCTGGTGCTCGATTGCCGCATGCCAGGCATGGACGGACTCGACCTGGCCAGGCGGGTCAAGGCGGTGCGCGGTAATTGCGCTACAGTGACGCTGATGCTGACCTCCGACGATTTCAGCACCACCGCGACCGGCATGCGCGAACTCGGAATCGAGGCCTACCTCGTGAAGCCGATCCGCCGCGCCGACCTCCACGAAGCCATCGCCGCGGCGATCGCGAAGGCAAAGACCCGAATCCGGCCAACCGCCGGCGTCGAGCAGCGGCAAGCGGCGCGCGAGCCGCAGCCGGCATCGGAGCCGGGGCTTCGGATTCTGCTCGCTGAAGACATGCCGGACAGCCGGTTCCTGATCGAGGCCTATCTCCGAGGCACGCGTCACCAGGTGGATGTGGCCGAAAACGGCGCGGTTGCCGTGCAGAAATTCAGATCAGGCCGCTATGACCTGGTCTTGATGGACATCCAGATGCCGGTGATGGACGGTTACGTGGCGGCGCGCGAAATCCGCGGGTGCGAGGGCACGTCCCGGTTGTCCCGGACACCGATCATTGCGCTGACCGCTTCGGCGCTAAGCGACGATGTGCGCAGATGCTTCGAGAGCGGATGCGACCTGCACATCGCCAAGCCGGTCAAAAAGGCGGCGCTCCTGGCCGCGATCCGCGAGGTCGCGCGGGGAAATCAAGGCGCCGGAATCTGACGCGGTACAGTTCGCGATCGCGCGTCAAGGCTGCGCCAGCCCGTCTCCATAGTCACCCGGATCGATCCATACCGACTGTTCGCGATTGACGGCTTTCTACCGCGAACTTGCTATTCCTGCCGGCGCCGCACGGCATTTAACGCGGACTTCATCGATTACGCATTTACCTTCAAATGCACGCGGCGTTATCTTCGCCTCGCGGGAGCGGCGGCCTTGGGAACGTGCTCGACTAATCTCAAT
Organism: Binataceae bacterium (SeqCode); assembly: GCA_035626155.1. Taxonomy (GTDB): domain Bacteria; phylum Desulfobacterota; class Binatia; order Binatales; family Binataceae; genus DASPOF01. Next base: position 8,567 of record DASPOF010000082.1, on the reverse strand, counting down.
TATCTGGAGGGCTTAGAGATGACTCGCAGATTGAAAAGAAAAGTGGAGCTTGGATTAACGGCCGTAATCGCCGGACTGATTTGCGCCGGACTGCCCTCGAGTCGAGCGTGGGCGCAGGCAGCACCGGATGTATACCGACTGAACTATTACGCGAATGCGCACACGCGCACCCCGGATGAGACTGTGCGCATCGTGAATCCGACGCCCACGACGCTGTGCGCGGATATCTACGTATTTGACGCGAACCAGAATGAGCAGGAGTGCTGCAGTTGCCCCATCACCCACAATGGTCTCCTCACTCTCTCGGTCAACCGGGATTTGACCAGCAATCCGTTCACGGCAGGAACAGTCCTGACCAATGGCGTAATCAAGATTGTCTCGGCCCAGATCAGCCCATCGTCCGCCGCAGTGGTCTGTAGCGCGGGTCCGACGACGCCAACCCCGGCACCGGAACTGCGTGAATGGATCACGCACTACCCAACCGCGCTTCCCGCCCTTCTAGGGGCGCTGACCGCGACCGAGGAGGAGTTCGCGAAAGCCGACCTGATCGACCCCGAACTTTCATCCTATCTCGCAGAACCGTGCAATCCGAAGCCTACGCCTGCCGGTACTACCCCGGGCGTGTGCACCTGCGGAGCCAACACTCCGGACTGATGAACCACCTGCGCTGCCGGCGGTAGACGGTGCCTGGCCGCGCCGGCCGGAGTCTTCTGGTTGCGATTCCCGGGTCTGTTCGGAGCCGCCGCTCCCGCTCCGAACCAACCGGGTTGCGAGGTGGCGCTACCGTCCTTCGCCGGAGGAAGGACCCTGCAATCCTCAACCATGCGCGAGCGCCGATGGATCGAGGTTTGGTCCGGTGAGGTAAACGAGGCGGCCCTCGTCGGGCGCGCGCTCCCGAAGCCATCGCGCGATGATCGTCATCGGCGTAAGTTCCGGGCGCGCAACCGGCCGCGCGCGATAGCGCTCGTAATTTTCCGCGATGAACGCCGCGATATCGCGCGGCGCATCGGATGAATCCAGCGCGCGGCTTGCCGCAAGGCGTCCGCTCAGCACGACGTGCGCGGTGCGCACGCCGCCATTGCCGGTCACGATGACGAGGTTGTTCTCGGTGACCACCTGGCTAAGGCGCGACGCGCGATGCGCCAGGGTCGCGAGCGCCTCGAGGTCGCGCTTGAGGCGCGCCGCCTCCTCGTAGCGCATTGCGGCCGCCGCCTGGTCGCGCCCGCGCGCAAGCTCGCCCAGCAGCGCCCCGCTTCGCCCGCGCAGAAAGCCGAGCGCCGCGCGCACGCGCCCGGCATAGGCGTCCTCGCCGATGCTCAAGTTGCAGGGCGCCGTACAATGGCCCATCTGGCCGTAGATGCACGGCGAGACATCCGGATCGGGCTTAAGCCGCCCCGCGCAGGTGCGAAGCCCGAGGACTCGCGCGAGCGCGCGCGCCGAGTTGTCCAGGCTGCGCCGCCCGATGAACGGCCCAAGATGCATCACGCCGTGGCGCGCGGTCATTTTCTGCGACACGGCCAGGCGCGGGAAATCGTCCATCATGTCGAGCTTGATGAAATACGCGGGCGCCACACCCTTGAGCATCCGGTTGAACGGCGGTTTGAGCTCCCGGATGAGCGCGGCCTCGAGCAGCGCGGCCTCCAGCGATGACGGCGAAAGCCGGGTCTCGATCTTCCAGACGTGGCTCACCAGGTCGGCCGTCTTCGCATCGACCGCGCCGGTAAAATACGATGAGACCCGCTCTCGGAGCGACCGAGCCTTGCCGACGTAGAGGATATCGCCGCGCTCGTTGCGCATCAGGTACACGCCGGGAGAGTGCGGAATTTGGGCGATATCCTCGGGCGGGACGTGACGCTCGATGCGGCGGCCCGAAAGCCCGCGATAGTGATCGTCGAGCAGACGGTCGAGCCGCCGCATCCCCATCTTTTCCGCGATCTCGAGAAAGATCGAAAGTATCTCCGCCGCCATCCGCGCATCGCCGAGCCCCCGATGGCGTCCGTCGGTCGAAAGACCGAAATGCTCGGCCAGCGCATCGAGGCGCCGGCGCTTGAGCGACGGTACGAACCGGCGCGACATGCGCAACGTGCACAGCACGGGATTGCGCAGCCCGATTCCGAAGATGCGGCGGAATTCGAAATCGAGAAACGCGCGGTCGAACGGCGCGTTGTGCGCCACCATCACCGTGTCGCCCATGAAATCGCGAAACGCGGGCGCGACCTCCTCGATGCGCGGGGCCGCCACGACCATCTCGTTGGTGATCGAGGTGAGGCCGGTGATGAAACGCGGGATCGGGCCGCGCGGGCGCACCAGGCTCTGGAACGACTCCGTGATTCGCCGCCCCGTCATCCGCCATGCGCCGATCTCGATGATCGTGCCAGGTCCGGGGCGCGTGCCGGTGGTCTCGAGATCGACCACCGTGAACCGCGCCTCATCGAGCGGAACCTTGAGCGCATCGCTCTGGCGAAGCGACCAGAGCCCCACCGCCGCATCGAAGACGAAGTTGGGATCGCCGTCGAGGAGGCTGCGAACGATGCGGGGGCCAAGTTCGGGGTCCGAGCCGCGGCCGGCGAACAGGAGGCCCGCCAACTCGCCCGCGTCGGCGCCGGCCGGACGGGATTCGAGGAAGGCGTAGAGCTTCTCCTTGGCGGTCGCGCTGGGCAATCGAAAGCCGCGCTCCGCGATGTTCGCTTGCTCCGCCACCGGCCGCCCCTCGTGCGTCAAGGGTTTAACAGGCACGCATCGTGGCGGCAACTCGCGAATGTCCAAGCCCTTGCGCCCGCGACATATGATTCTCAAAAGACAGAATGAGGATCCGGGATTCCTTGCGCACGCCATACATGCGCGCGGGAATGACAAATTCGGAGAACGTCGATGCGCGGGCGTCTTCGCCCGCGCCACCGATTTCCCTTCCCCCGCAATCGGTTGCGGGGGAAGGATAGAAAGGGGGTCCGGACCGCCGCGTCCTACTTCTTCTGAGCGGCCCCGGTACAGCGCAAGTTCACCGTCTGCGGCTCGTGAAGCGCATTGTCGCTGATAGTAAGCGCCCCCTTGTAGCGACCCGTGCCCGGCGGCGTGCATGTGACCTGCACATTGCAGCTCTGCCCCGGAGCGAGCGTGCCGGTCCATTCGGTTCCCGTCACTATCTGGAACGCCGACGCTGAAACCGATTCGAGTTCCATGATGACTGGCAGCGCCTTTTTCCCGCTGCCCGCATTCTTGATCGTCACCGTTACCGGTTTGCTGACCGTATTCTCAGTGACTTTCTTGAAGCTCACGGTTTTGGGAGTAATCGAGAGCTTTTCTTTCACCGGCGTGGAAGTCGCAGTTGGCGTCGGCGATGCAGTTGCAGTTGGAGCCGCAGTCGTGGTCGCCGTTGGAGTTGCAGTCGCCGTTACAGTTGGAGTCGCCGTCGCTGATGCTGTCGCCGTGGGCGTCGCAGTGCGAGTCGCAGATCCCGTCGGCGTGGCCGTTACAGTCGGAGCCGCAGTCGAGGTTGCCGATGCGGTCGGAGTGGCCGTCGCAGTGGCAGTCGGCACCGGCGTCGGCGGACTGAGTTCGGTCACGAACGCGGCGTCGCAAACTCCGCTGCCGCCGGTCGATGTTGGGCAACTGTCCTGGTAGCCGTGATAGGTCGGGAAGTCGGTCGATGCGGTCCCTCCCGTGACGTAGGCGTTGCCCGAGGAATCGACTGCGATCCCGTTGCAATAATCCGCGCTGCTGCCGCCGAGGTAGGTCGAGTAGAGCAGCGAATCGCTTCCCGATGACGACGGGTCGAGCTTGGCAACGAAGATGGCGTGGCAGCCGGAGGGGCTGGATGCTGACGGGCAACTGCTCTGGTAGGCGTTCAGAGTCGGGAAATCGGTCGATTCCGCCAGTCCGGTCACATAGGCGTCGCCCGAGGAGTCGACCGCCATAGCGGCGCCGACATCCGCGTAGCTGCCGCCGAGGTATGTCGAGTAAAGCAGCGATGAAGTTCCCGACAAGGATGGATCGAGCTTGGCGACGAAGGTGGCTATGCAACCGAAGGCGCTGGATGCTGATGGGCAAGTGTGTTGGTAAGCATTCAAGGTCGGGAAGTCGGTAGACTGCGCCTCTCCCGTGACATAGGTCTTGCCGGATGAATCGACCGCTATACCGTTGCCCTCATCCATGTAGGTGCCGCCGAGGTAGGTCGAATAAAGAAGCGACTTCACTCCCGACATCGAGGGGTTCAGCTTCGCAACGAAAACCGCACGACAGGCGCTGGGCGCGGATGGGCAAGTGCTCTGGTAGCCGTTAAAGGTCGGGAAGTCGGTGGAGGCCGCATTCCCCGTGACGTAGGCGTTGCCGGAGGAATCGACCGCGATCCCGTTGCCAACATCGTAGTAGCTGCCGCCGAGGTAAGTCGAATAGAGAAGCGATGACGCTCCCGACAGCGATGGATTCAGTTTGGCGACGAAGGCGTTGGGACCATTGGCGCCGGCGGCTTTATTGGTGCCTTGATAGGCATTGAGAACCGGGAAGTCGGTCGAGAATGCATTTCCCGTGAGATAGGCGTTGCCGGAGGAATCGACGGCAATGCCGAAGGCCTTGTCGCCTTCGTGCGTAGTCGAATTGCCGCTACCGCCGAGGTAGGTCGAATAGAGCAGCGACGACGTTCCAGACAACGACGGATCGAGCTTGGCAACGAAGGCGTTATAGCTGGCCTTCAGCGCGCTTTGGTAAGCGTGGAGGGTCGGGAAGTTGTCCGAGTCCGTATTTCCCGTGACGTAGGCGTTGCCCGAGGAATCGACCGCTATACCGGTGCCCTCATCAGTGGCCCTGCCACCGAGGTAGGTCGAATAGAGCAAAGATGGAGTTCCCGAGGCCGACGGGTTCAGTTTGGCGACGAAGGCGTTGGTGGTGCCTTTGAGCGTCGTTTGGTAACCGTCCAGGAGCGGGAAGTCGGTCGAGCCGGTGTAGCCCGTGACGTAGGCGTTGCCCGAGGAATCGACCGCGATGCAGAGCCCGTCATCCACGCTGCTGCCGCCGAGGTAGGTCGAGTAAGCCAGCGCCGGATCGATATACACCACGCAATCGTGGCCGCTTCCAGAGCAGGCGCGGGATGCGATGTCGAAGCCGATCGTATCCTTGCCGCGCAGCACGGCTTTGCCCGCGATTTTCTCGCGCTTGCCGTCGTGCTCGCGAAAGACCGCGGGCAGATGTTGGATGACTTCGCCGCCGCCGGGCAGCGTCGCGACCACGTCCCCATCGCGATTGACTGCCAGCCGCGTCGCGCCCTCGAAACGCATCGCGATCGTGCGGGAATCGGTCCCCGTCGCGAGAACGAAGTCGTATTCAAGCTGGCGCTGATCAGATCCGTAGTAAACGAGATCGATTCCCGGATAGACATTGCGATAGCGGACGCGCGCGTAGTTGGGCACGTCGGTGTGCCACTTCTTCGGGTCGTTGCCGATGAAGTAATTCGAGCCCGCCGCGAGCCGATCGACGCCCTCGATTTGCGCGTTGCGATTCGCACCGACCAGCTTCACGCGCAGGACCTCTGTCTCGACTCCTGCCGAGGCGCGACCCGTTGCCTTGTCATTCCCACGCGTGCCCGGCGTGCGATTTGGTTTGTCATTCCCGCGCGTGTCTGGCGCGCGAGGAATCCCGGATCCGGTTCCGTCCGGTACCTCTCGCGATGCCAGGGACGATCGCGCGGGCGAATCCTTTGAAGGCTTGCGCAGCGCCAGCACGGCCTCATCGGGGGTCAGGAACAGCGTGTATCCCGGGCCGCGCGCGAGGAATCTGACGCGCGCATCGGTCTGGCCGTCGTTGCGCTCAAAGCGCATCGGCAGCCTCCCGAACACGTCCGTGATGTGGAGTTGAGATTGCCGGCCTGCCTGTGCGGCGCTCGCTTGCGCCGCAGGGGGCGCGCTCCTCTGCGGCTCGCCACCGCCCAGTTGCGCGAGGCCGAGCACTGCGGCCATCGCGAGCAGCAATCCTGCGATAGCTGCCCGCCTTGCGATGTTCACGATCGTCCCCTTCCTGCGCGCTGACGCGCGCCAACTCAGATACTGGGGACGCCGAAACGATGCCCCCCTGCCGAATCAGGACCGAAGCATAATGCGGAGCGCGCCAGTTCGCCAACCGCCGCGCCGCTCGCGATGCGCGACAAGATGTGGCGCGGGCGAGGACGCCCGCGCATCGACCGCGGGCACGGCGGCCCGCGCCACTATTTTCTTTCCCTGCCCCCGCAACCAGTTGCGGGGGAACGGCGTTTTTTTCCCTGCCCCAGCACTCAGTTGCGGGGGAACGCCCTTTTTTTTCCTTCCCCCGCGTTTCGTTGCGGGGGAAGGATAGGAAGGGGGTCCTGATCTGACCGGCGCAGATTTCCCATGTCTCCGGTCGCGCCGCTGCCGCGAAAGAAAAACCGGTGGCGCGCGGCGTTCGCGCGATCTAAAATCGAATCGGGAGTACAGGAAAGAACGCTATGGAAAGAGTTCAACTTACTCGCGATTGCGAGGGGATCCAGATCCCGGCGGGCATCCGCGTGCCCCTCGAAAAGGGCATCGAGGTGTTCATCACGCAAGCGCTCGGCGGCACGTTTACCGTCCAGGTGCCGGCCTACGGCGGCCTGTTCCGAATCGCGGGCAAGGATGCCGACGCGCTCGGCAAGACGCCGGCGGATGCCGGCGCCGCGCAGGCGGGCAGGGGTGACCTCGAGGCGATGGTCTGGGATCAGCTCAAGACCTGCTACGACCCTGAAATCCCGGTGAACATCGTGGACCTGGGCCTCGTCTACGGGATGGAACTCAAGGACCAGGCGGACGGAACCAAGAAAATCGAAGTCAAGATGACGCTCACGGCGCAGGGATGCGGAATGGGCGCATCGATCGCGTTCGACGCGAGGCAGAAGCTGATGTCTCTGCCGGGAGTATCGGACGCAGAGGTGGAGCTGGTTTGGGACCCGCCCTGGAATCCGAAGATGATATCGCCGGAGGGCCGCGAACGGCTGGGATTGGACTGACCTCGCCGAGGGTGTAGAAGGAAGCCGTTTCGAGATTTTTTGCGCCGGTTTTCCTCCCCATTGGGGGGAGGAATCGGGTGAGGGCGGGACGCCGGACTGCCTCCCGTGGCGACCGCCCTTGCCTACCCATGATGACCCCTCAGCCGTCGCGGGCGCGTTGACACGCCAATCCGGCTCCGATAACTAAATTGATTCCGGTAATTCGATGTACGCAATCGTAAAGACAGGCGGAAAGCAGTATCGCGTCGGCCCCGGCGACCAGATAACGGTCGAGCGAATCGCGGGCGACGTCGGCGCGGAAGTTTCCCTCACCGATGTGCTCGCGATCGGCGGAGAGACGCCGAAGATTGGCACTCCGAACGTCCCCAACGCGTCGGTTCGCGCGAAAATCGTGCAGCAGCCGCGAGGGACCAAGGTGCTGGTCTTCAAGAAGAAGCGGCGCAAGAACTATCGCCGCAAACGCGGCCATCGCCAGGAACTGACCGTACTCAAGATCGAGGAAATCCAGGCGGGCGCATGACGCTCGCCGGTTCTGATTGAACACGCGGCGGCAAACGCCGCCCCAAAGAGGAGACCAGCCATGGCGCACAAGAAGGGACAAGGCTCGACGCGCAATGGCCGCGACAGTCCGGGACACCATTACGGAGTCAAGATCTACGCGGGCCAGACCGTGCGCGCGGGAAATATCCTCGTGCGTCAGGTCGGGACGCGGATCCATCCGGGACGCAACGTCGGCATGGGCCGCGACTTCACCATCTTCGCGAAGATCGACGGCATCGCGAAATACGAACCGCGCGGCGAGAAGCGGCAAGTGAGCGTCGATCCGCTGCCGCCAGTGCCAGCGCTGCCGCCAGGCATCGGTCCCGCGGGAACGACCGGATAGCGGCGCAGTTGCGCAATCGAGCGTTGAGTCAGCCCCGCGGTGCGCCGCGGGGCTTTTTTTTCACGCCGTTCCGTGACAGCCGCCGACCCGTTAATGACGGCGCGCATCGGCGAGGCGCGCGGCTCCGATGCGATCTCGCCGGGCGCGCTGCTATAGTGACTCAGTTGCGATGCGTTTTATCGACGAAGCAAAAGTCTTCGTGCACGCCGGCAAGGGCGGCGATGGCGCCATCGCGTTCCTGCGCGAAAAATACCGCCCCTTCGGCGGCCCGGCCGGCGGTGACGGCGGCCGCGGCGGCAACGTGATCTTTGAAGTGGACGAGGGACTCTCCACGCTGCTCGATTTCAAGTATCAGCCGCGGCTGGTCGCCAAAGATGGCGAGCCCGGACGCGGCAAGCAGCAGTACGGGCACGCCGGCGCCGACCATGTCGTGCGCGTGCCGCCCGGGACGATCGTGTTCGACGATGAGACTGGCGAGGTCATCGCCGATCTCGTGATGCCGGGGCAGCGCGAAGTGATTGCGCGGGCCGGCGAGGGCGGCCGCGGCAACATGCACTTCGCCTCGCCGACGCGCCGCTCGCCGCGAATCGCGACACCCGGCACCGCCGGCGAGCAGAAATGGGTGCGCCTCGAGCTCCGGCTGGTGGCCGAGGCAGGCCTGGTCGGGCTGCCCAACGCGGGCAAATCGACGCTGCT
>DASPOF010000081.1:0-6701 GCA_035626155.1 Binataceae bacterium (SeqCode) | reverse complement strand
GTAGGCCATCGATACGTTGCCCACAAGTCCACAGGCGGGACGCTTCGGGCGATCCCATCGCCTGTGGACCCTGTGGGCAACGCGCCCGATCCTTTGACTCACAAGACAGTCGCTTCCCCCGCAACGAAACGCGGGGGAAGGAAAAAAAAGGGGCGTTCCCCCGCAAAGGAGTGCGGAGGCAGGGAAAGGAAAGGCGCGATCAGACTACGAACCTGAACGAATCGCCCTTGCGCACGATCCTGCCCGCCGATGGCGTCCCGAAATGCGTCCCGAAGACCAGCACGCCGCTGTCCGCGTACTTCTCGCAGAAGGCCCGCCGCGTCTTTTTCGCGAGCACACCGTCGGAGTCGAAGTTGTCGTCCCACTCGGGATAGCGGCACTGAATCGGGTGATGCAGCAAGTCGCCGGTTATCACCGCATCCTGGCCGCCCGACGAGATCCTGACGCTATGATGCCCCGGGGTGTGGCCCGGCGACGGTTCCAGCCAGACCTCGCTGGTAATCCGGTGGGTTGAATCGACCAGCTCCGCCCGGCCCGCATCGATCACCGGCCGCACCGAGTCCTCGACCGGATCGCGCATGTCCTTGCCCTCGAACTTCGACCAGTAGTCCCACTCGGTGCCGCCGATTATGTAACGCGCGGCCGGGAAAGTCGGCAGCCATTTGTTGTCGACGAGCATTGTGTTCCATCCGACGTGATCGACGTGCAGATGCGTGCAGACCACGCAATCGATCGAATGGCGCGTGAAGCCCGCCGCTTGCAGATTCTCGAGGAACGGGATCTGAAGTTTGTTCCAAGCCGGATTGGACCGGACCTTGTCGTTCCCGATGCAGGTATCGACGATGATCCGCTTGCCCTGCGATTCGAGGATGAGCGCGTGGATGCTCATCGCGAGATTGCCGGCGTCGTCGGCGAAGTGCGGGCGCAGCCAGTCGGCCTCCTTGAGGACGTTCTCCGCGGTCGCATTAGGCAGCACCCAGGTGCCCCTCCAGGCGCCCTCGGTCTCCACAAAGCGGGTGATTTTCACATCGCCGATTTTCCAGGAATTCATGCTCGCCGCCCTCCTCGTGACGTGGCAACTTATCCCGATTGCGCGCCAGTGGGAACACCCGACCGGCCGCATGAGGCGGCGCCGGGGGTAAATTAACCACCTTACAATAACCCGCCATGCGCGTTAATCTGTACGCGGCCCGGCGATGGTATTTTTGGGGGGGGAAGCGGGCTTGGAAAAGCGGTCAAATCACGGCCGAGCTTGCGCGTGTTCGGGCGCTTAAGGCGCATCGTCCGCCTGGCAGACCTCTGATCCTCCTTCGCGACCCCGGAAAACCGCGCACTCGGCATAAATCGGCCGGTGAGATAGACTAAAAGGGTAAAATCCGATGGGCAGCGAAGTCGAATCTTCCCAGGTGGCCGATCGCACGCCGGCTGAGGCGCCCGCGGTCGCCACTACGGTTCAGACACCGGCGGCCCGCATCGTTGACGGCGATGGCGCCGCGCCTGTCATGCGGCCCGATGGGCAAGGCGCGCCGGCGCCGCGAATCGACCGCGACCTCGCATCGCCCGAGTTGTTCTTCAACCGCGAGCTAACCTGGCTCGCATTCAACCGCCGGGTCTTCGAGGAAGCGCTCGATGAGGGCAATCCGCTGCTGGAACGGCTCAAGTTCCTCGCGATAACCGCATCGAACATCGACGAGTTCTTCATGAAGCGGATCGGCGGCCTCAAGCAGCAGGCCGCGGTCGGGATGCATGAACTGACCGTGGACGGCCGCACCCCGCAGCAGCAGATCGCCGAGGCGTACGTGATCGTGCGCGAGCTCGAGCGCCAGCAGCGCGAGCTTCTGCCCGTGCTGCTCGACAAGCTGCGCGCCTTCGGCATCGAGGTTCTCACCTTCGAGCAATTGAGCGGCGAGGAGCAGGCGGCGATGCGGGAGTACTACGTCGCCAACATCTTCCCGCTGATGACGCCGCAGGCGATGGACCCTGCGCATCCGTTCCCGTTCATCTCCAACCTGTCGCTGAACCTGCTCGTGACGCTGCGCGGACGCGAGGATTCGGAGTCATCGCTGGCGCGCGTGAAGGTGCCGGTCGGCATGGGCATCCCGCGTTTTCTGCGCATCGGGGACTCCAGCCGCTTCGTGCCGCTGGATGACGTGATCGCGCACACGCTCGACCTGTTGTTTCCGGCGATGACCATCGAGGCGTGGGAATTTTTCCGCGTCACGCGCAATGCGAACACGGAACGCGACGAGGACGAGGCGGACGACCTGCTCGCGCTGATTGAATCCGAGCTGCGCGACCGCCGTTTCGCCCCGATCGTGCGCATGGAGGTCGCCCGGGGGATGATCCCGACGCATCGCGGGATGCTCGCCGCGGAACTCGGCCTGGACGAGCGCGAGGACGTCTTCGAGGTGGACGGGATGCTCGCGATACGGAGTTTCATGGAGCTTGCGGCGATCGACAATCCGGCGCTCCACGACCCGCCGCATCACCCCATCGATCATCCGCGCCTTCAGAGCACGCGCAACATCTTTCACATCATCCGCGAAACCGGTTCGCTCCTGCTGATGCATCCCTACGAGTCGTTCTCGACCTCGGTCGCGCGGTTCCTGCGCGAGGCGAGCGCGGACCCGAAGGTGCGAGCGATCAAGATGACGCTGTATCGCACCTCGGGCGACGCCGAGATTATCGGCTACCTGTGCGACGCGGCTCGAAACGGCAAACAGGTCGCAGTCGTGGTCGAGTTGAAGGCGCGCTTCGATGAGGCCGCGAACATCGAGTTCGCAAGCCGCCTCGAGGATTTTGGAATCCACGTCACCTACGGGGTGGTCGGGCTCAAGACCCACTGCAAGGTGATCCTGGTGGTGCGCCAGGACTACAACGGGCTTCGCCGTTACGCGCACATCGGCACGGGCAATTACCATCCGGGCACCGCGAGAATCTACGCCGATTTCGGCCTGCTCACCTGCGATGACACGATCGGCGCGGACTTGACGCAGCTCTTCAACTACCTCACGACCGGATACACGCCGCAGCGATCGTACCGGAAGATCCTGCCCGCGCCCGCGGTGCTCAAGAATGCGCTGATTTCGCGGATCGAACGCGAGATCGGCCTGCACTCGCCGTCATCGCCGGGGCTCATCCAGTTCAAGGTGAACGCGCTCGAGGATGCCGACGTCGCGCGCGCGCTTTACCGCGCATCGCAGGCCGGGGTGAAGGTGGACCTCCTCGTGCGCGACACCTGCACGCTGCGTCCCGGCGTTGCGCGGCTGTCTGAGAGCGTGCGCGTCGTCAGCACCGTCGGCCGCTTCCTCGAGCACGGGCGCATCTTTTATTTCCGCAACGGCGGACAGGAGGAGTACTTCATCGGGTCCGCCGACGCGATGAAGCGCAACCTCGAAAGCCGGGTCGAGGTCGTCGTGCCGGTCGAGGATCCCGCGCTTCGCAAGGAACTGCGCGCGATTTTCGACCTCCAGCTTGCGCCGAACCGCTGCGCGTGGGAGATGCACTCGGATGGGAGTTACGTGCGCCTGGGCGGCTCCGACCGCCGCGGCAACTGCCAGCAGGCGCTGATCGATCTGGTCGAACGCAGGAAGAACGAAGCGCTCAAGCTTCGCAAGCGCCGCAGGGGCTTCGCCCGCCGTGCGGTGCAGCGCGAAGCGCCCGAGCCTTGACCGCGGCCTGGCGCGCGCCGGGCCGAAACAAAAAATTCGCACTCGGACCGCCGCCTTCGCGATACGCCCGTTATCGGTTGAGTTACGCTGAAGCGTTTTGCGCGGGGGAAGCGCCCTCGGCGGGGCGTCTCGCTGTCCGGTTGATCGCGCTGAACAGCATGGCTCGGCTGACCGGCTTGCTCACGTGCGAATCGCAACCGGCCTCGAGACATTCGTGCACGGTCTCGGGCAGCACGGAGGCAGTCAGCGCGATTATCGGCGTGCGGGCGAGATGGTTCTGCCGCTCCCACTCCCGGATCGCTTTAGTCGCCGCCAGCCCGTCCATCACCGGCATCCGCATATCCATCAGCACGAGATCGTATTTCCCGGCCTTGAACATCTCGACCGCGGCGGCGCCATCTTCGGCTTCATCGAGCTTCCATCCGGTCTTTCCCAGGAAGGCGCTGACCAGGAGGCGATTGTCGGGAGAATCGTCGGCAAGAAGGATGCGCAGATCCTTAAGCTCCGCGCGTAATTCCGCTTGCGGCCGCCCTTGCGCGGGCGACTGAAGTCCCTTCGCGCCACCCAGCGACCGGCCGATCGCATCGAGCAGCTCCGCGCGCCTGACCGGTTTGACCAGGTAGGTGTGAATCCCGAGTTCGCCGAGCAGCGCCGGCGTGATGCTGAGATCGTCGGACGTGAGCATCACCACCACGGGTGCCTGGCGTCCGTCGCCATCGTGGGACGCCTTGAGACGCCGTGCGACCTCGATCCCGTCCATTTCCGGCATGCGGCAGTCGAGCACGATGAGCTGGTAAGGCTCGCCGGCGGTGGCCGCCCGCTCTGCCTGGGCGAGCGCCTCCGCGCCGCTTCGCGCCTCGGAAACCAACGCTCCTTCGCGTTCGAGTATTTCCTTCAGGATGAGGCGATTGATCTCGGTATCGTCCACGACCAGGACTTTAAGCCCGCTCAAGTTCACCGCCTCGCTCGGCGCGGCCTTGGCCTGCGGCGCTCCGACGCCGAGCGATACGGTGAAGCTGAAGCAACTGCCTACGCCTGGTTCGCTCTCGACCGAAATTTTGCCTCCGTAGAGTTCCGCCAGGCGCTTGGAGATCGCGAGTCCCAGCCCCGTTCCGCCAAAGGTGCGCGAGGTCGAGGAGTCGGCCTGCGTGAAACTGGTGAAGAGGAGCCCGAGCTTGTCCTTCGCGATTCCGATTCCCGTGTCCTTCACGGAGAAGCGCAGCTTAACTTCACCGCTGGCTCCGTTGCGGCCCTCGCCCGCGCCGGCTCCATCGGCAGGTTCGGCGCGCTCGATCGAAAGCACCACCTCGCCGTGTTCCGTGAACTTGATCGCGTTGCCCAGCAGGTTGACCAGTATCTGGCGAAGGCGGAGCGGGTCGCCGATCAGGTTCGTCGGCACGCCGGGCGCAACGCGGATGGCGAGTTCGAGCCCCTTCTCGTGGGCGCGAATCCCCATCATCTCGCCGAGCTTGTCCACCAGATCATCGAGGCCGAAGCCGACCCGCTCCAGGCCCAGCCGTCCGCTCTCGATCTTGGCGAGATCGAGGATGTCGTTGATGAGATCGACGAGCGCATCGCCATTGGCCCTCATCACGTTGACGTAGCGGCGCTGCTCGGGGGTGAGCGGGCTGTCCCACAACAGCTCCGCCATCCCCAGCACCGCGTTCATCGGGGTGCGTATCTCATGCGACATATTGGAGAGGAATTCGCTCTTGGCGCGCGCTGCCGCCAGCGCCGCCTCGCGCGCCGCCCGCAGCTCCTGCTCGGTCCGCTTGAGTTCGGTGATGTCGCGGCCGATCGATATGATCGACGGCTTGCCGCCCAGCTCCGTCAAGACCCCGGAAATCAGATAGGGAGAGCGGCCTCCGTCCTTCCTGCGAAGCTCGATCTCCATGTTCTTGACCACCGAGTCGGCCTGCAGGCGCTTGAGGAATTCCTCCCGGTAAGAGGTGTCGGCCCATATCCCCACTTCGAGCGCCGACTTGCCCAGGATCTCCTCGCGGGCATAACCGTTCGCATCTACCCACGCCGGGTTCACGTCAACGAACTTGCCGCCCTCAATCAGGTTAATGGAAATCGGATCTGGGCAGGTCTCGATGATTTTCCTGAGCACCGCCTCGCTCTCCCTGACCTTCTGCTCCGCGTGCCGGAGGCGTGCGATGTCGCGCGTGAAGGAGACCACGCACTGCTCGCCGTTGAGCTCCACGACTGCGCCCGAGATCAGGCACGGCACGATCGTGCCGTCCTTCCTCATGAATCGGACTTCCATGTTGCGCACCACGCCGTGTCTGCGCAGCCTTCGTTCGTAAGCCCGGCGCTCGTGTTCATCCGCAAAAATCCTGACGGTGTCCAGGGTGCCGGCCAGGGTCTCCTCGGTAGTGTAACCGGTCAATTCGGAGGCCTTATTGACGACAATGTAACGTCCATCGGAGAGCCGTCGGATCGCGATCGGATCAGGACAGGATTCGATTACCTGCCGCAGCACCTCCTCGCTCTCTCGCGCGTGGCGCTCGGCAAGCTTGAGTTCGGTCAGCTCGGCGCGATTGCGCTCCCAGAGTTCATTGCTGTAGTGCGCCAGCGCGATCGCCACACAGATCGTAAGCCATTGGTAGAAAGAGACGGGCGCGGCCGACGATGCGGCGGCGAGACAAATCACGCCGGTCAGCTCCAGCGAGATCTGCCAGTTCTTGGTCCATGGAAATGTTGCCCCGGCGGCGAGCAGAACCAGGAGGACCGAAAAAAACAGCCGCTCCGAGCGCATGTTGATGATCGCGATCGCCGCCATCCCCGCCATCAGCATCGCGCAGCCCATCCAGACCCACAGTTCCCAATGGCGTCCGAACCATCGGCTGTGCGTGGCCAGCGGGAACGCCGCGGCCGCGGTGATCATCGCGAGGTGGATCGGGAACGTGCGTGCAGCGGTCGAAGGCGCCAACTGGAGGTCGGCAAAAAGGTAGGCCAGTTCGAGCGCTACGGCCAATGTCGCGCTCACCCTTATGGCGCGCGCCGGCCAGGCGAAAGTGAATTCTT
>DASPOF010000080.1:0-5353 GCA_035626155.1 Binataceae bacterium (SeqCode) | reverse complement strand
CATGCAGGCCTCCGAGCATTTCGGGAAAATAATTCTCAGATTTGAATAACGCGCGCCGCGCCAGCGGGCTCTGGCAAAATCGAGACTTTCTCAAACTCTGGGCGGGGGAAACCGTCTCGGTGTTCGGCTCGCGGATGGGCGGCGTCGCGGTCGCATTCGCGGCGGTGATCGCGCTCGGCGCGACTCCGATCCAGATGGGATTGCTGCGCGGCGCACAGGCTCTCCCGATGCTTCTGACCAGTCTCGTCGCGGGCGTGTGGGTCGACCGTCTGCGCCGCCGGCCGGTCATGATCGCCGCCGACCTCGCCAGGGCCGCGCTGCTCGCGACGATACCCGCCGCCGCGATATGGGGAACACTCGGGATGCGCCAGTTGTATGGTGTGATGCTCGGCGCCGCGATGCTCGATCTCGTGTTCGACGTCTCGTACGCCTCATATCTGCCTACGATCGTCAGCCGCGAGGAACTCGTCGATGCGAACAGCAAGCTTGCGGCGAGTTATGCCGTGGCTGAGGTCGCGGGCTTCGGGCTCAGCGGATGGCTGGTGCAGTGGCTTACGGCGCCAATCGCGATCCTGGTCGATGCGCTGTCGTTCCTGGTCTCCGCCTTGTCGATCGCTCTCATCGGCTCATCCGAGCCGGCGCGACCCGAGGCGGCGCCGCGCGCAGGATTTCTCGCCGAAGCAATCGACGGCGCCCGCTACCTGATGAGCGACCGGCGGCTGCGATTGATCGCAGCGAGCAACGCAATCGCAGTCTTCTCGGATGGCGCATTCGGCAGCCTTTACATGCTTTTCGTGCTCGATCGTCTCGGCTTCACAGCCGGGGCGCTTGGGATGATCATTGCGACTGGCGGAGTGAGCGCGCTGGCGGGAGCGCTGGCTGCGCGCCGCAGTGCGGCGGTGTTCGGCGGTTGGAACGCGATGGCGCTCGGGCTTGCGCTAGAAGGCGGTGCGCTCGCGATGGTGCCGTTGGCTCCGGGCGCGACGGCGGTCGGGGCGGCGCTGCTGGTCGGTCAGCAACTGCTGGGCGATGCGGCGGCGACGATTCGCGAAATCAACCGCACCGCCATAGTTCAGGCGGTCGCGCCGACGCAGGTCCTGGGCCGCGTCAACTCGGGATTGTGGTTTGTGCACCTCACCGGCCTCCTGATTTCCTTGATGGTTGCCGCGGTGATGGCAACCGTGATCGGAATGCGGCTCGCGCTGGCGGCGGGCGCGGCGGCATTGTGGATTGCCGCGGCAATACTTGTGGTCGGGCGCGTGGATTCGCCTATCCCAATCGCAGAGCGCACCGAGGCATAATTTCCTGGTATTCCGCGACTCACGAGCGAGTTTGCGCGACTGTCCAATCACCCCGTTCGCGGCATCTTCGGCGACCGCCTGATGAGCGCGCGCCGGTGGCGTGTCGCGCGGATGGGCGCCCCGCTATTATTTTAATCGCGCTTCATCGCGCGCGTGCCCTCACATGCGGCTTTCCGAACTCGACTACGAACTTCCCGAGGAGCTTATCGCGCAGCAGCCCCTTGAGCGCCGCGACGAGGCGCGCATGCTGGTGGTCAATCGCAAGACGCGCTCCTTCGAACATTCGCGCTTCTACAAGCTTGGAAACCATCTGCGCGATGGCGACCTGCTCGTCCTGAACGACACGCGGGTGATTCCGGCGCGTCTTTTCACGCACAAGGAATCCGGCGGCAAGATCGAGTTGCTGTTCGTCCGGCCGGTTCCCGACCCGCCGGGCGCGTGGCTCGCGCTCATCCGGGCGCATCGTCCGCTTCGCGAGGGCGCCCGATTGCTCATCGACGGCGGCGGTGCGCTCCGAATCACGGGCTATACGCGCGGCGGCCGCGCGCTCATCGCAAGCGACGACTCAACGCCGATCGACGAGGTGCTTGGGCGCCGCGGCCTGCTCGCTCTGCCGCACTACATCCATCGCGAGGCCGGTCCGTCCGATTCCGACGCCTATCAGACCGTGTATGCGAGCAAGCCCGGAGCGATCGCGGCGCCGACTGCGGGACTGCACTTCACGCCGGCGCTGCTCGAGTCGCTCGCTGAGGCGGGAATCCGCACCGCGTCCGTCACTCTGCACATCGGGCCCGGGACGTTTGCGCCGCTTCGCGCGCCCGAGGTCGAACGTCACAGCATGGAGGCGGAGTGGTTCACGATTCCGCCTGCCGCAATCGAGGCGATCGAGCACGCGCGTCGCACGGGCGGGCGGGTCGTGGCGGTCGGAACGTCCAGCGTTCGCGCGCTCGAATCATGGGCGATCACGGGGGATGCGGAAGGCACCACCGGGCTCTTCATCTTTCCCGGGTTTCGCTTCAAGCTGGTGGATGCGATGGTGACGAACTTCCACCTGCCGCGCACCACCGTGCTCGCGCTCGTGATGGCGCTGGCCGGGCGCGACCTCATCCTCGATGCGTATCGCGAGGCGATTCGCCATCGCTATCGCTTCTTAAGCTACGGCGATGCGATGCTGATCCTGTGAGAAACCGCCCGCATAACCCCGATCGCGCCCGCGCCAGCCGCTGCGAGCCGGCGAAGAACGAATGACCCCATCGATCGAATTCAGCATCGTCGCCACCGACGGCTCTGCGCGCGCAGGCCGCCTCGTGACGCGCCATGGCGAGGTCGCAACTCCCGCCTTCATGCCGGTCGGCACGCGCGCTGCGGTCAAGGCGATGGCGCCCGACGAGATCTGGTCGATGGGCTACAGGATGGTGCTCGCCAACGCATACCATCTGCTGGTTCGGCCCGGCCCTGCGCTGGTGCGCGAGCTAGGAGGGGTCGGCCGCTTCATGGGATTTCCCGGCGCGGTGCTCACCGACTCGGGCGGCTTCCAGGCGATGAGTCTCGCGAAGATCAACTCGGTCGATAACGATGGGATCCGGTTCCGATCGCATCTCGATGGGGCGCCGGTCATGCTGACGCCCGAAGGCGCGGTGGAAATCCAGGAGCAGATCGGGAGCGACATCATGATGGCGCTCGATGAGTGCACGCCGTTCCCGGTCGAGCGGGCCGGTGCGCTCAAATCGCTCGAATTGACCGCACGTTGGGCCGAGCGCACGGTTCGCGCGCGCCGCAGCGAAACGCAGGCGCTGTTCGGGATCGTGCAGGGGAGCATCTATGCCGATCTGCGCCGGATGAGCGCGGCGCAGATCACCGCACTCGGCTTCGATGGCTACGCCGCGGGCGGACTATCGGTGGGCGAGCCGAGGGATGCGATGCTCGAGATGGCGGCGTTGACCGCATCGATGCTGCCCGCCGGGATGCCTCGCTACCTGATGGGGGTGGGGACGCCGGAGGACCTCCTCGCCGCGGTCGCGATGGGGTACGACATGTTCGATTGCGTGCTGCCCACCCGCAACGCGCGCAACGGAACCGCGTTCACCAGCGAGGGCCGCATCTCGATCAAGCGCGCCGCCCACCAGCGCGACCAGCGTCCGCTCGATCCGCGCTGCGATTGCCGTCCCTGCCGGACCTTTACCCGCGCCTACTTGCGTCATCTATACATGTCGGGCGAGATACTCGCAGCGCGCGCGCTGACGGAGCATAATTTGAGTTTCTATGCGCGCTTGATGCGCGAGTCTCAAGCTGCTATCGCATCTCGGACCTTCGCCGCGTACGCAAAGGATCGGGCGGCCGAGCTTGCCGGGAGCGATAGCGCGGGCGGGGAATCAAACTGATGTTCTTCGAAGGAATCGCATGGGCGCAAGCGGCCGGGGCCGGTCAACAGAACGCCGGCCAGCAGGCGCTTTTCACCACCATCATACCGATCGCGCTGCTGTTCGGGATATTCTATTTCCTGCTCATCCGCCCGCAGACCAAGAAGGCTTCCGAACACGCCAAGATGCTGAAAGATCTCAAGCGCAACGATGAAGTTGTGACCACCGGCGGCCTGATCGGCCGTATCACCGAGCTTGGCGACCGGCTCGTCACGCTCGAGATTGCGCCCAACGTGCGGGTGCGGGTCGAGAGGCCGCAGGTCAGCTCTCTCTCGCCCTACGGCAAGACTCCGTCAAAAAAAGAGAAGGGAGAATAGGGCGCGTGCCGGGAATCGCCGAGTCAGTCCGCGCCGCGCCTGGACAATAATAGTGGAAACTCAAGGTTTTGGACCGGCCCTGCTGCTGGTCGCGATCATGGTCGCGATCTTCTACCTCCATCTGACCGGTGGAAGCGGGCTTACCCGGCTCTATCTCACCGCCGTGCTGGTCGCGGTCGGGGCGCTCATTCTGCTGCCGAGCTTCAACGTTCCGCTTCCGGATTGGTGGGGGACCTGGTTCGGCTCGACGAAGATTCAGCTCGGACTCGACCTCCAGGGCGGGTCCCATCTGTTGTGGGGCGTGAAGCTCGACGATGCGGTCAAGACGCAGCTTGCGCGCCGGGGCGACGATATCAAGCGCGAACTAAAGGACAACAAGCTCGCGTTCCAGGACATCTCGACGGATTCCTCGGGCGCCCTGATTGTGAAGCTGAAGACGAGCGATGAGCGCACGCCGTTCCTCGACCTGTTGCAGAAGTCATATCCCGAGCTGGCCGCATCGAGCATCGCGAGCGATACGGGTGGACCCGCGTACAGCCTCAATTTCCGCGCACGCACGGTCACCGAAATCCGGAACACCGCGATGGACCAGGCGCTCGAAACCATCCGCAATCGGATCGACCAGCTCGACGTGCGCGAAACCACCGTCGCACGCCAGGGCGACAATGAAATCCTCGTTCAGTTGCCCGGCATCCAGGACCCCGAACGCGCCAAGGAACTGATCGGAAAGACCGCGGTGCTCGAGTTCAAGCTCCTCGATGACACGCATCCGGTGCAGGATGCGGTCCGCGACGGCCCGCCTCCGGGCGACGAAATCCTGTACGGCCAGGCCGAGGCCGGCGGGCGCACGCGCTACCTGGTCGAGACGCCGGTGCTGATGACCGGCGACGTCGTGACCGATGCGCGAGTGAGGCCGGGCGGCCGGCTCGAAGGTCCATACGTCACGGTCGAGCTCGATCCGCGCGGCGCGCAGATTTTCGACACCATGACCGCGGAGAACGTCGGGCGCCGCCTCGCGATCATTCTCGACAACACGGTTTATTCCGCCCCGGTAATTAAGGAGCGCATCCCCGCCGGCCACGTTCAGATCACCGGGCGCTTCTCGATCGAGGAAGCGCACGACCTCGAAATCGTGCTCAAGTCGGGCGCGCTACCGGCGCCGCTCGAAATCGAGGAAGAGCGCACGGTGGGTCCATCGCTCGGCCGCGACTCCATCCGCCAGGGCGAAATCTCGTTCGTGATCGGCGCGGCAGTCGTGCTGATCTTCATGGTGGTGTACTACAGCGGCGCCGGGATCATCGCCGACTGCGGCCTC
>DASPOF010000079.1:0-4418 GCA_035626155.1 Binataceae bacterium (SeqCode) | reverse complement strand
TGATCGCCAACGAGTTTGCCGAGGCGACCACCGAGATGTACGTGTCGGCGCTGATCGAGCTCGGACTCGTGCTGCTGGCGGTGGGCGTGGCTCTCAACGTGGTCGGACGACTCCTGGTGGCGGGTGTGGTGCAGCGCCGCTTCGATACGAAAGCGTGACGATGGCTAGCAGAACGAATCGCGACCGATATTATTTTTACCGAAAGGCGAAGAGCGACTTCATGATGGCGGTCACCGTCGCGGCCACCCTCGTGACGCTGATTCCGCTTTTCCTGGTGCTCGGCTACCTGCTTACGAAGGGCGCCGCGAGCGTCAACTGGGCGTTCTTCACGAGCCTGCCCAAGCCGGTCGGCGAGGCGGGTGGCGGGATGGCGAACGCGATCGTCGGCACCTTCGAGGTCGTAGGCCTCGCTTGTCTGATCGGCGTGCCGATCGGGGTCGGCGCCGGGCTTTACCTCGCGCAGCATCGCGGCGGTCAGTTCGCGAACGCGGTCCGTTTCGCGGCCGATGTGATGATGGGGATACCGTCGATCGTTATCGGCATCTTTGCCTATGCCGTCGTGGTGCGCCCGCTGGGCGGTTTTTCGACGATGGCGGGCGCGGTCGCGCTGGCTGCGATCATGCTACCGCTCGTCACGCGGACGACCGAGGAGATGGTGGGATTGGTCCCGCACGAGCTGCGCGAGGCGTCGCTCGCGCTCGGTGTGCCGCAGTGGAAAACCACGCTCGCGGTGATCGTGCGCACCGCGCTGTCGGGCATCGCGACCGGAGTGATCCTGGCGGTGGCGAGGATCGCGGGCGAGACCGCGCCGCTGTTGTTCACGTCGTTCGGAAACCGGTTCTGGTCCACGTCGCTTGGGCAGCCGATCGCGACGCTGACGGTGCAGGTTTATACTTACGCGATATCTCCGTTTCCCGATTGGCAACGCCAGGCCTGGGCCGGCGCACTGGTGCTGACCGGGATCGTGCTCGCGCTCGAACTGGGAGTCAGATGGATAACGGGCGGAACAGCGAAAACGGCAAGGTAGCCATGGTCGATAAGATGGTCGCGCGCCACCTGAACGCGTACTTCAGCAAGGTGGCTGCGCTCAAGGACATCAACCTGAACTTCCTCGAGAACCACATCACCGCGATCATCGGACCGTCGGGATGCGGAAAATCGACCCTGGTCCGATGCCTCAACCGGATGCATGAGGTTGTGCCGGGGGCGCACGCCGAAGGCGAGGTCACCCTCGACGGCGAGAATATCTACGGTCCCGGCGTGGACCCGGTGGAAGTCCGCCGCCGAATCGGGATGGTCTTCCAGAAGCCGACCCCGTTCCCGACCATGTCGATCGAGGACAACGTCGCCGCCGGCCTCACGCTCAGCGGCATCTCGCTCTCGCGCGCGGAGCGCGGCCGCATCGTCGAGAAGAGCCTCCGCCAGGCGGCTCTGTGGGAGGAAGTCAAGGACCGCCTGCGAAAGGCGGGCGCGAGCCTGTCGGGCGGACAGCAGCAGCGGCTGTGCGTCGCCAGGGCGCTTGCGGTGGAGCCCGAGGTGCTCCTGATGGACGAACCGTGCTCCGCGCTCGACCCTATTTCCACCGCGCGAATCGAGGAGCTATTGCACGAACTGAAGGCGAGCTACACTATCGTTATAGTGACGCACAATATGCAGCAGGCGGCGCGAACCTCCGACTACACCGCCTTCATGTACCAGGGCAACCTGATCGAGTTCGGCGAGACCAAGCAGATTTTCACCAACCCCGGCCGGCGCGAGACTGAAGATTACATCACCGGGCGGTTCGGTTGAGGTTGCCGGAGAACCAAATGGATAACACGCAGGCGCAACATACCAACCGTCAGTACGATGAGGATTTGCGCACCCTGCGCGCGGGCCTGCTCAAGATGGGCGGTATCGTCGAGCGGCAGATCGCCGATGCGGTCGATGCGCTGGTCAGCCGCGACTCCGAGCACGCGCGCGAGGTAATCGCGCGCGACGCCGAGGTCAACAGCCTGGACGTCGAAAACGACGAACAGTCCATCCGGCTGCTCGCGCTCCATCAGCCCACCGCCAGCGACCTCCGCTTCATTACCACCGGTCTCAAGATCACGACCGACCTCGAGCGGATCGGCGATAACGCGGTCAATATCTGCGAGCGGGCAGTGGAACTGAACGAATACCCGCAGCTCAAGCCATACATCGACATCCCGCGGATGGCGGAAATCGCGCAGACGATGGTCAAGGACTCGATCGACGCCTTCATGCGCGGAGATATCGAACTGGCCCAGGACGTGATCGATCGCGATGACGCGGTGGACGGCCTCAACTACCAGATCTACCGCGAACTCCTGAGCTACATGGCCGAGGATGCCCGGACCATCGGGCCGGCGACCCGGCTGCTCTTCGTGTCGAAGTATCTGGAACGAATCGCCGACCATGCGACCAATATCGCCCAGATGGTCATATTCATGGTCAAAGGCAAGCTCGTCCGGCACATGGACAAAAAGAAGAGCCCATGAATCAGCAGCAGCAGACAGCCCAGGAAAGCCAGCGCGGCATCCGCTACCGCGTGCTCGTCGTCGAGGACGAGGCCGACATCCGCGAGCTGATGCGCTACAACCTCGAGCGCGAGGGCTTCGCGGTCGAGGAGGCCGCCGACGGCGCGCAGGCGCTGGAACGGCTGCGCCGCCGCCTGCCCGACCTGCTGGTGCTCGACCTGATGCTGCCCGGGACCCCGGGGCTCGAGATCTGCCGGCAGATCAGGGCCAACCACGACACCGCCCACTTGCCGATCCTAATCGTGACCGCCAAGGGCACCGAGGTGGACAAGGTGCTGGGCCTGGAAATGGGCGCCGACGATTACGTCGTGAAGCCGTTCAGCCCGCGCGAACTCATCGCGCGCATCCGTGCGCTGCTCCGGCGAGCCAATCCGGCGAGCGAGCCCGAGCCGGGCGGCATCTACGAGCGCGGGCGGCTCAAGATCGACTTCGGCACCTACCAGGTGTTCGTCGATGGGGAGCGCCGGGAACTGGCGCTGCGCGAATTCGAGCTGCTCAAGTTCTTCGTCCTGCATCCGATGCGCGTGTACACGCGCGAGCAGTTGCTCGACATGGTTTGGGGCCGCGATACTTTCGTCGAGCCGCGCACCGTGGACGTCCACGTGCGCCGGCTGCGCCAGCATATCGAGCGCGACGACGCCAATCCCGACCTGATCCTCACGGTCCGAAGCGTGGGCTACCGCTTCAACCCCGAGGCGCTTGGCTAGCTCCCCGAAGGCACGCATTGTTTTTGCGTTGATTGCCGCGCTCGCTCCGGTTGCGGCGTTGCTCGTGGTGCTCGGCGCGACCGGTTCGGTGGCGCCGGTGCTCGCTGCGGGCGCGATCGCGCTCAGCCTGGTAGTGGGAATCGGTTGGGCGATTTATATCGGGCGCACCATCGAGGCGCGCGCCGAGAGGCTCGATGCGGTCGCGGCGACGCTCAGGTCGCGGCTGCCGCCGCCGCATCTTTTGCCCGAGAACATGGATGCGATGGACCGCGCGGAACATCGCCTGCTCGACGCCGCCGATGCGGTCGAGGCCGAGATCGGCTCGCTCGCGGAACAGCGCGATGAGTTCGAGGCGATGCTGCGCAGCATGAACGAGGCGGTCGTGGTGGCCGGCTCGCGCGGCGAGGTGGTCCTGCTCAACGGCGCCGCGCGGCGCCTGTTCGCGCTCGATGCGGAGACGGAATACCGCGGGCGCAACTTCGTCGAGTTGTGCCGCGACTCGCGCCTGCAGGAGTTCGTGACGCGCGCGATGCGTTCGGAGGGGGGCACCGTTTCCGTCGCGGAGTTGGCGATCCAGATTCCGGCGCCTCGCTATCTCGCGGTGAACGCATCGCAGTTGCGCACCTCGCACGGGCCGTGCTGGGTGATGGTCTTTCACGACATCACGCAGCTTAAGGCTTACGAGACAGTGCGCTCCGATTTTATCGCGAACCTCACCCACGAATTGCGCACGCCGCTAAGCGCCCTCTACGGTTACACCGAAACCCTCATGCAGGGCGTCGATGACGCCGAGACGCGCCGCCGTTTCCTCGGAATAATCGACCGCCAGGCGCACCGGCTCGCCCGCCTGCTCGATGACCTGATCTCGCTGTCGGACCTCGAGCGAGGCGTCACGCCGCTCAAGTTCGAGAACCTCGATCCTGCGCACGTGGTCGAGGAGGCGGTCGAGCTGATGCGCGGCCAGGCCCGGCGCAAGGGCGTGAACCTCGAGATAAAGTGCGAGAGCGGCCTGCCGAAGCTGGTCGGCGATCGCGACCGCCTCCACCAGGTGCTCCTCAACCTCATCGACAACGCGATCAAGTACACGCCGCGCGACGGCCGCGTGACCGCATCGGCGTCGCCCGCCACCCTCACTCTCAACGGCGCGGAACCGAAACCGGCGGTGTCGCTC
>DASPOF010000078.1:0-14455 GCA_035626155.1 Binataceae bacterium (SeqCode) | reverse complement strand
GAATCGCTTCGCCCGCGCGCGTGCCGCCGGGTTCATGCGTGACGGTAACCGCGCGGCCCTGCTCGCGGAGCGATTTGGCCAGGATTGCCGCGTGCGTGGTCTTGCCCGAGCCCTCGACGCCCTCGAGCGTGATGAATAGCCCGCGCGCCATCAGCCGCCAAGATACCAGCGCGTAAGCTGGGGCTGAAAGAGCGCGTAGATTCCCGCCGCGAGTGCGAGGAACGGCCCAAACGGGACTTCCGTGCGCAGGATCGATACGTCGGCCTCCGCCGGGTCGGATTCGGGCTCGCCCATCGGCTTGGAGAGCCGCCCCGCGAACGCATAGGCGAAACCTCCGACCGCGCCGAACAGAGACCCGAAGAAGAGCGTGAATGCGACCCCCGGCCATCCGAGGAAGCCGCCCACCATCCCAAGCAGCCACACGTCGCCCATCCCGACGCCCTCGTGCCCGCGCACCATTTGATACAGCTCGCCGGTCAGGAACAGGACGCCGCCGCCAACCGCGACCCCGATGAGCGAACTTTTCCAGCCGACCTCGGGGATTGCGAGCGATGCGGCGGCAAAGCCGATGAGCATCCCGGGGAACGTGATCAGGTTGGGAATCAAACGCCAGTCGTAGTCTATCAGGGAGACCGCGAACAGCGCGGCGCACAGCACGAACCGCGCGATCGCATCCGCGAGCGGGAACGTGAGGTAGAGGAACAGCGCCGTCACGGCGAGCGCGGTCTCGGCGAGAAAATGGCGGAAGGGAATCGTCGCGCCGCACATCAGGCATCGCCCGCGCAGGCCGAGGTAGGCGATGATCGGAATATTGGCCCAGAACGGAATCGCCCGCTCGCAGCTCTCGCAAAACGAGCGCGGCGTGACGATCGACATGTCGCGCGGCAGCCGGTAGGCGACCACGTTCACGAAACTACCTGCGCTGGCGCCGGCCACGAACGCCAGCGCTCCGCCCAAGCCAGTCGGCAATTCGAGTGTCATCGTCCAGCCTCCCCCGCTCTCATTTTCCTCCATCATTGCGCGCGACGCACAGGTCGGCGGTCAAATCGTAAGTCGCCTTGATTCCACGATCGAGGTTCTCGACCGACAGCCGCTCATCGACGCCGTGGACGCGCGCGAGTTCGTTGCGATCGAGCACGATCGGCACAAACCCGTACGCGGGCACGCCATGCTGGCGCAGGAAGCGCGAGTCGGTCGCTCCGGCCGTCATCCACGGCACCACGAAGACGTCCTTGAAGTCCCCGCCGACGACCTTGGTAAGTGCGTCCCACGCCTCGCCCGAGGTCGGCGACGGCGCCGTCTCCTCGGGCCGCTGGATCACGTCGATGGAAATCCGCGAGTCGGCA
Organism: Binataceae bacterium (SeqCode); assembly: GCA_035626155.1. Classification (GTDB taxonomy): domain Bacteria; phylum Desulfobacterota; class Binatia; order Binatales; family Binataceae; genus DASPOF01. The sequence goes on along the minus strand of DASPOF010000078.1, from coordinate 13,109 downwards.
AGCAGGTCGCGGACCCAGCCGAGGAACGCATTCGAGTCAGTGCCGGGCAGGAGCCGGCAGTCGAGCGACGCCTCGGCGGTGGAGGGAATCACGTTGACCTTGAAACCTGCGTTGAGCATGGTCGGAGAAATCGTGTCGCGAAACAGCGCTTGCAGGTAATAGGGGGAAAGCGGCCCGCGCGCTGCGACCTCGAGCATGAATGGCCAATCGAGGTGCGCAAGTTCGAACGATGCCGGGAATGCGGTGCGCGCCGCGAAGGCCGCCATCGCCTCGGCCATCATCGGCGTAAGCCTCATCGCGGGCGGATTTTCGAGCAGCCGATGCAAGGCGTTGATCAGGATGAGATTTGGATTGTCGGCGATCGGCGTGGAGCCGTGACCCGAGTGTCCGTGCGCGGTCAGCCGCAACCATAGGGCCGCTTTCTCCGCGACTGCGACGTTGAACGCGACGCTTGCTTCGCCAAACGGGTCCGGCGATGCCGACCCGCCCTCGTTTACGGCGAAAGCCGGGTCGAAAGCATCCCAGTGATTCTTCGCCATCCATGCGGCGCCGAACTCACCGCCGGCCTCCTCGTCCGGATTCACCATCATCACGACTCCGCGCTTGAGCGGGAGCTGCTCGCGCTTGAGGGCGAGCATCGTCATCAACGCCATGATCCCGTGCGCCTTGTTGTCGATAGCACCGCGCGCCCACACATAGCCGCCGGCGAGGTCGGCGCTGAACGGCGGATGGCTCCAGGTCGATGCGACCGCGGGAACTACATCGGCGTGCGACAGCAGCAGGAACGGCTTGAGGCCCGCCGGACCGGGCAGCCTCGCAACCAGCGTGACCATCCCGGGCTTGCTCTCGAATGTCGCGTTCTCGATTCCTTCGCGGTCGAGGATGCCCTTGAGGTACGCGATCGCCGCGGCGGTGTTGGAGGGCGGATTGGTCGTATCGAAGCGAAGATAGGTGCGGAAGTATTCGAGCGCCTCGCTATCGAGCTTGTTCCAGTCGATCGCGCCGGGCGTTGCGGCGGCGGGCGGCGATTGCGATGAAGGCGCGGCGGCGGCGCGCGCGGCTATCGGACATCCGAGCAGCAGCATAGTGGCGAATGCGCCCGCCAAAAGCCTTGCTTGAATCGATTTCATCATCGGTCCTGCGTATCGCGCGCGGCAATCTCGCTCATCGCTGGCATTTCGGACAGAAATAGCTCGCACGCTGCCCCACCACTACGCGTTTGATCGGCGTCGAGCAGGTATAGCAGGGTTTTCCCTCGCGGCCATAGACGCGCAGCCGCTCGGCGAACGAGCCGGGGCGGCCGCGCGAGTCGCGATAGCTGCGAAACGTGGTGCCGCGCCTCCCGATCGCCTCGCGCAGCACGACCGGGACCGCGCCGGCTATCCGTTCGATTTCAGCCCGCTTGATGCGGCCACATCGGCGCGCCGGCCGCACGCCTGCGCGAAACAGAATCTCCGATGCATAGATATTGCCGATTCCCGCAACGACTCGCTGGTCCATCAGGAGATTCTTGATAGCGACCCGCCGCCCGCGCGCCTTCGCCGCCAGGTACCCGGCGTTGAATGAGCGCGAGAGCGGCTCCGGGCCGAGCCCGCGCAACTCCGCGACCGCGGCGAGCTTCGCGCGCGGGACCAGCTTCACGATTCCGAAGCGGCGCGGGTCGTTGAATACCAGCCGGCTGCCATCATCGAGCCGAAACTCGACATGATCGTGGCGCGGGTCGAGGCCGGCGGAGTCGAAGCGACCGTCGCGATGGGTCAGGCTGCCGCTCATGCCGAGATGGACGAGCAGGGACGCGCCGCCATCGAGTTCGATCATCAGGTATTTCGCGCGCCGCGTGATTCGTTCGATCCGCCGCCCTGCGATCGCATCGGCGAAGTCCGCGGTCACATGGCGGCGCAGCGGCGCGCGCGCGATCCGCGCGCCGGTAATCGTGCGCCCCACCGCGGTGCGGGAAAGGATTCTTCGCAGCGACTCGACTTCGGGAAGTTCAGGCATCGCGCGACCGGTCCGAGGCGTTGAGATCGGCGCCGAGAGAGCGCGAGAGCGCCACGAAATCCGCCGCCGCCAGCGCTTCTGCGCGTGCGCCGGGATCGATCGCGGCGCGCGCGAGCGCGGCGTCGATTCGCGATGGCTCGAGCCCGAGCGCGTGGGCGAGCGCATTGCGCAACGTCTTTCGCGGCGCGGAGAACGATGCGCGCACCGTGCGCAGCACGCGCCCCTCCTCGGAGGGCTCGAACAGCGCCCGCGCGCGCGGCGCAAAGACCAATACTTCCGCATCGACCTTGGGCCGCGGATGAAAATTGCCGGCCGCGACCCGGAAGTGGGACTCGATTTCGAAATATAGCGATGCGAACACGCTGAGCGCGGAGTAGTCCGACGCGCCGGGGCGCGCGCGAATCCGCTCGGCTACCTCGCGCTGGAACATCAGCACCATGCGCGTGATGAGTCCCGCGTTGTCGCAGAGTTTGCGCAGGATTGCGGCTGCGGAACTGAACGGCAGGTTCCCGACCGCCTTGACCGGCGCCTGCCCGGCGAGCGCGGCGAAATCGACATCGAGGAAGTCCGCCTGGACGACCCGCACGCGCCGGTCGCCGGCAAAACGTTCGGCAAGCCCCGCGGCCAGCCGCGAGTCGAGTTCGACCAGGGTCAGGCGCGCGATCGGGTGGGCGGCGATGCGCTCGCTCAGGATTCCCAGCCCCGGGCCGATCTCGATTACGCTGTCGCCGCGCGCCAGTTCGGCCGCATCAACGATTCGATTCGCAACCGCGTGCTGGACGAGGAAATTCTGGCCGCGCGCTTTGCTCGGACGTACGCCCGCCGCGGCAAGCGCCGCGCCAGCACGTGCGGCTGGCACGCGCTTAGCAGAATGTTGAGAAAGGCGAGATTCCCGCATTTCGGCCGCTCTGCGGTCTCAACATCCTGCGTAAAAGATGCTTCTTTCCTCTATCTTCTCCCTCGGTCTTTTCCGGGGGAGATAAGAGAGAGGGAGCAGGCTGTGATTTATCACCAGCTTGCTAGAGCGCAAGGCTCGCCTGGGCGTCGATGCCAAGGTCGTCGCGCTCGCCCCCAAGCAACCGCCAGCTTCCCGCCAGCGCGATCATCGCGGCGTTGTCGGTACAGTACCTGAGCGATGGGACGACGACGCGAAGGCCCTCGTTCGCGCCGGCCTCGGAAAGCCGCGCTCGCAGCCGCGAGTTCGCGGCGACTCCTCCGGTGAGAGCGATCGTATCGACGCCCAGCTCCCGCGCGGCCCCGATCGTCGGGCGAATCAACATATCCACTACCGCTTCCTGGAAGCTCGCCGCGAGGTCCTCCGGCGCGGTTGCGGCACCGGCCTCGCTTCTCAGGAACGTCGCGACCGAGGTCTTCACCCCGCTGAAGCTGAAATCCATCGGAGCGCCGCGCACTCGCGCCCGGGGAATCTTCACGCGTCTTCGGTTCCCCCGCCGCGCGAGATCGTCGATCACTTTGCCGCCGGGATAGCCAAGCCCCATCAGCTTTGCGACTTTATCGAACGCCTCGCCGGCAGCATCGTCGCGCGTGCTGCCGCGCCTTCGGTAGCGCCCGAACCCCTCGACGGCGAACAGTGCGGTATGGCCCCCCGACACGACCAGGGCGAGGTACGGCATCGCGACTTCATGCTCGAGCAGCGGCGCGAGCAGGTGGCCCTCGATGTGATTCACGCTCACCATCGGCAGCCCGCTTGTCTGGGCAAGCCCCTTGGCGCACATGAGGCCGACGAGCAGGGAGCCGACCAGCCCCGGCCCTCGCGTGACCGCAATTCCCTCGATATCGCCCAGACGGCACCCGGCTTCGGCGAGCGCGCGGTCGATCACGGGCAGGATCGATACCACGTGATTGCGCGAGGCGAGTTCGGGCACGATGCCGCCGTATGCGCGATGAATATCATCCTGGTTTGCGACCGCGCTCGAACGCACGTTTGCCCTGCCGGGGCGGGTAGTTTCGATTACCGACGCGGCGGCATCGTCGCAGGACGATTCAATTCCCAGTATGAGCATTCGGTAGGCGGTCGCGCGGCGATCGCGCGGTTAATTTCAATGATACTTGCGCAGTAGCGCGCCGGAAAGTCTCAGTCCGTCGGCGCGGCGGCTGGCGGGGCCGACTCTTCGGGAGCGGCAGGGGGCGGGGCTTCCTCCGGCGGCGGTGGCGCAGCGCTCTCGGACGGCGCAGCCTCGGGCGACGCGGACTCGGCGGGCTGATTGCTCGCCGCGGTGCGGGTATAGCCGACTCTCGCCATCAGGTTCCCGGGCGACACCTTCAATGCCTGCTGGTACTGGGCTTCGGCGGCAAGCGGGTGTCCCCACTCCTCGTAGCCGAGTCCCTCGAAGGCGAGCGTTTCTCCGAGCCATGGCGGGTTATCGCCAAAGCCGATTTCGGCGCGTTTGAAGAACGTCATCGCCTGCTCGTAATCCTTTTTCGCGATAGACGCACGGCCGAGGTAAAAATACGGGTACGGGTCGCTCGGGTCGATCGACATTGCGCGCCCGAGCGTGCGAATTGCGTCGTCGGTCCTGCCCGCAAGGAGCTCAGCGCGCGCCTGGTCGGTCAGGCGCAGCGATGCGACCCGGGCGGGATTCGGAGCGCTTGAAATCTCCTGATCCAGCGGCGCGTCCCCCACGGGTGGCGCTGGGGCGATCGATCCCAAGTCCATCGGCAGCACCTCGCCGGCGGGTGTCGGAAGCGGCGTCGGTTCCGCAAGCGGGGTCGGCGTGGGCGTCGGCGCGAGCGACGGCGTCGGCGAGGGAGTCGGCTCAACAGTCGGCGCGCCACCGCCTTCGGTCGCGCCGGGCGATGCGGTCGGCGTGACCGTCATCTCGCCGGGGGACGGTGTTGGAGTCGGCGTCGGGGTCAAATCCGCCGCGGGAATCGACTCCTCCTCGAAATCGGACGCAAGGACGCCGCCCTGATCGCCCATCGCTGCCATGGCCGGCGCGGCCAGAGCGAACGAAATAAAGATCAGGGCCGGGAGAAGCGACGACTGCACAGAAGCCATCAATCGTTCGGATCGGTCGTCGGGTTGGGGACCTCGGGCGTCACATGATCGGATGAGACCGTCGCGACGGGCGTCCGGTGAAACGGGCACACCTGCGTCGGCTCCATCCCCTGTGGAAATACTCCCTCGACGACCACGGGGCAAAACGGCCCGGCCTTGTAGCCGGTCGCGGGATCGACCTTTTCCTCGACGATTCCCGGCGGGCGGCTAAAATCGAGCGCCGGCCTGGATGCGGTCGCAGCCTTCATGAAGTTGGTCCACGCGGGCAGCGATGCCTGTGCGCCGGTCAAGCCGAGCGGCTCTTTGGAATCGAATCCGGTCCACACGACGGCGAGCAGATTGGGCGTGAACCCGGTGAACCACGCATCGTTCGCATCGTTGGTGGTGCCGGTCTTACCGGCGGCTGGCCGCGTGAAGCCCATCAGGCGCGCGCCATAGCCGGTGCCGTGATCGATTACCTGCTCGAGTAGGTACTGCATCATGTACGCGAGCTGCGGCGAGAGCACCTCCTCGGCCTTCAACTCGTGGCCCTCGATCACCTTTCCCTTCTCATCGACCACCGCGGTAATCGCGTACGGCTCAACCTCGAGGCCGTTGTCGGCGAAGATCGAATACGCGTGCGCGAGTTGCATCGGCGTGACCTCGATCCCGCCAAGAATGATGGACGGGTATGGCGGCAGGTCGCCGAAGCCGAGTTTCCTGGCCGCATCGCGCACGCGATCGAGGCCGATCGCATAGGCCAGTCGCGAGGTCGCCGAATTGAGCGATTCTTCGAGCGCGAATGCCATCGTGACTCGCCCGAAGTATTTGTCCTTGTAGTTGCGGGGCGTCCAGCTCATGTTCTCGGCGTACTGCCAGGTAAACGGCGAATCGTCGAGATAGGTGGTGGGTAGAAACTTTTCCGGGCCCCCTTCGAACGATTCCTCCAGAGCGGCCAGGTACGTGACCGGCTTGAAACCGGACCCGGGTTGGCGCTTGGACTGGGTAACGCGGTTGAACTGGCTCGAATGATAGTCGCGCCCGCCCACCATCGCGCGGATTTTCCCGCTCTGCGGTTCGAGCGAGAGCAGGCAGGATTCGAGCCGCTGGCTCTGCTCCTCGCGCACGAGCCTGGAATGTTTGGTTTCGAGATCGACCAGGTTGTCGCGAACCGCCTTCTCGGCGAGCTTCTCCATGTGGACATCGAGCGTCGTGAAAATTCGCAACCCCTCGGCGGTCAGGACCTCGGGCGGATAGCGCTCGGCGAGTTCGCGCTTGACGTAATCGACGAAATACGGCGCGTCGTTGTTCTCATTGAAGACCTCGCGCGCGCGCAGCACCTCCGCGACCGCATCGTCGTAAGCGGCCTTCGTGATGTAACCGTCCTCGAGCATCGATGCGAGCACTTCGTTGCGACGCTGGCGCGCCTCGGCAGGATGGCGCAGGGGGTTGAGCCGGTTGGGCGAACTGATGATCCCCGCAATCGTGGCCATCTCGCCGATCGTGAGATCGCGCGGCTCCTTGGAGAAGTAGTACTCTGATGCCTCCCACACTCCGTAGATTCCTTCCTGCCCGCGCCGCCCGAGATAGATGTCGTTGATGTAGTTCTCCAGGATCTCATCCTTGGAGTACTTGCGCTCGGCGATATACGCCATCAATGCTTCCTTGATCTTGCGCCGGTAGCTTCGCTGGTTGGTCAGGAAGAAATTCTTCATGAGCTGCTGGGTGAGCGTGGAACCTCCCTGGCGCACCGTGCCGGAGACCATGTCGATCCAGGCGGCCTTGATTATCCGCACCAGGTCGATTCCGTGATGCTCGTAGAAGCGGTGGTCCTCGGCGGCCAGGATCGCATCGACCAGCGCCGGAGGAATCTGCGCCAGGCGCACGAGCCTGCGCTGTTCCCAGTTGCCCTCGAATATCCCGCTGATCGGCTCGGGCTCCAGTTCGAGTGAGTAGATGGGCTTGTAATTGGAGGGATCGTCCATCGCCTCGATGGTCCCGTTCGCGCTCACCTCTATCCGGACCATCTCGCCGCCGTAGTCACGGTACGGGTAAGCAAAGTTGTGCAGGAAGGTGACGAGCAGGCCCGATTTCGAATCGTAGCTGTACTCGCCGCGCGCCCGCACCTGGCCGGGAGCGACGCGATGGTAATTCAGCCGCGCCAGCCGCTCGAAAAACCCCACGTCATCGAGGCGCTGGCCGGGATAGATCGTGGTCGAGTCGGAGTAGATTCGCGACGGGATATTCCATCGCTTGCCCGAAAAGCGGGTTACGACTTCCTGCTCGAGACTCTGGTAGTAGAACGAGAAGTAGTAAAGCATCGGCGGGATGGCGAACAGCACCAGCCCAGTCATGCTCAACAGCACGATCTTGAAGATTCGCTTGAATGACATCGAGGCTGCGCGCAACGGCGCCGGCTCCGGCGGCGGCGCCGGGCGCGGCCAGGTGCGATCTAGCCCTCCGGCTTCAGCACGACATAAGCCGTGGTGTCGCCGCGCTTGATCAGCAGTAGTAGGTTCTGTCCCGGGCTTCCCGCCTTCAGCGCCTGTTCGTAAGAATCAACATCTTTCACGGTTGCGTGATTGACCTCGAGGATCACGTCGCGGGCGCGTAGTCCGGCCTCATCCCCACGGCTGCCGAGTTGCACCGATGCAACCAGCACGCCGCTCTGGATATCGAGACCCAGCTCGCGCGCGAGTTCGGAGCTCAGATCCTTGACGTGAAGCCCGAACCCCGAGGAACCGCCAGGGTGCGGACGGTGCGGGCCATCCGCCGCTGCGAGTTCCTCCTCGTGAGACTCGGTGATCGTGACAGGCATCTCCATCTCGTGCTTTTCCCGGATAATCTTGAGCGCCACCTGACGTCCGAGCGGGATGCGTGCGACCAGCAGCGGAAGCTCCCGGGAGTCCGTAATCGCCTGGTTGTTGAAGGCGACGATCACATCGCCGCGCTTCACGCCGGCCTCCTCGGCCGGACCGTTCTTGCGCACTTCTGCGACCAGCGCACCCTGCACTTCCTTGAGCCCAAGCGACTCGGCGAGCTCCGGCGTGACCGACTGGATGGACACGCCGAGCCATCCGCGAACAACCGTGCCCCGATCGCGAAGCTGCGCGAGTTCTTCTTTGACCAGGTTCACCGGGATTGCGAAACCGATCCCCATGTTCGATCCCCTGGTCGTGTAAATTGCCGAATTGACCGCCACCACCTGCCCGCGTGCGTCGATCAGCGGGCCGCCCGAATTGCCGGGATTAATCGACGCGTCGGTCTGGATGAACTGATCGAAGTTGCCCGGGATGAAGCGGCCCTTGGCGCTCACGACTCCGACGGTGACCGAATGGTCGAATCCGAACGGGTTGCCAATAGCCATTACCCATTCGCCAACCCGGACCTCGTCGGAATTTCCAAGCGGCGCGGTCGCAAGTTCGCGCTTCGCGTCGATCTTTACCAGCGCGATATCACTCTTCGCGTCGCGCCCGACGAGCTTCGCCTGGTAGTCATGCCCATCCTGCGTCGTGACGGTTATCTTGCCCGGATTCTCGATGACGTGGTCATTAGTCAGGATGTATCCGTCCTTGGTGATGATGAAGCCGGAGCCGAGGCTCTTTTGGCGCTGCCGGCCGAATTCCTCGTAAGGGCTCGGGAACTCGCCGTGGTGTTCTTCCCGGCCGGAGACTTCGCCCGAAGACTGCTCGGACTCTTCGGTGGAGATGTTGACCACCGCCGGGCTTAACTTCGCGGCCAGGTCAACGAAATCAGGCAGCGCCTGCGCCTTTTGTATGTGACCGGAGACCGGCAGCTCGGTCCACAAGGGCTCTGTGGCAGGAGTGCTGCCCCCGAATGCATGCGCCGCCATGGCGGCGGCGAAGACGGCCATAGCCGGGAAGACGGGGATTGCTCGGAAAAAATTGCGCGGCATTTGCTTAAGCGGCGGCGCTGGCCTGCTACCCGACCGGCGCTTTCGCCAATTCAACGTATTTCATCCGCAAGTCGAAGAGAATGGCATCGATGAGGCCTTCCTCGTTACGGTCCAGATTGCCGCGCGTCTTATTGCGCAGCATCCCGATTATATCGATTAACTGCTGCGCCGCCCGCAAATCGCGCGAACGATTCCCGGTCGCGGGATCCGGCATCTCGCCCAGCGCCGCGAGCGCCTCGGTGGAGAGTCCCACGATAAAAGTGGCGAAGTTGATCTCGGGCTCGGGGCCTGCCGGACGTTCGGGAGGTTTGCTGGCGGCGGATGAAGCTTCCGGGCCGTGCGGCTTCTCGACCGCGGCCGGCTTGGGCTCCTCCGCGCGATGCTCGGGTTTGAGTTCGCCCTCGGCGGAGAAACGCCGACGGTCCTCGACCTTGAATCCTTTTTTCTCGCCGGCTTCTTCCATCGCCGCCACCCCCTTTTCCGCCCTCTTATCTCCTGCGTGGGGCAAGAGGATTAAGCAATGACGCCATCTTTGTCTCTCAAGCGGCGGGTCCGGCCGCCATGCGTTCGAGTCTCCGAATCCGTTCCTCGATCGGGGGATGAGTCGAGAACAGGCGCGAGAGGCCGCCGGCGCTGAGCGGATTGACGATGAACAGGTGCGCCGTCGCCGGGCTCGCATCCAGCGGCATGCGCTCGTTGGCCGCCTCCAGCTTCCTGAGCGCGTTCGCGAGCAGGAGCGGATTGTGCGCCAGGCGCGCTCCGCTGGCATCCGCCTGATATTCGCGCGTTCGCGAGATCGCAAGCTGGATCAAAGTCGCCGCGATCGGCGCGAGGATTCCAATCAGCAGCAATCCGATGATCCCGCCGCCTTCGTCCTCGTCGCTGCGCCCCATTCCGAATATCGCGCCCCACCTCACCCACGTCGCAATCATCATCACCGCGCCCGCAAGCGTCGCCGCAATCGAGCTGGTCAAAATATCGCGATTGATGACGTGGGAGAGTTCGTGGCCGATCACCCCTTTGAGTTCATCGCGGCTGCAGATGCGCATGATTCCGCGGGTCACCGCCACTGCCGCATGCGACGGGCTGCGGCCGGTCGCGAACGCATTGGGCGTGTCGGTGTCGATCAGGTAGAGCCGGGGCATCGGGATGCCCGCCGATTGCGCAAGCTCGTTCACAATCGAGTAGAGCTCGGGCGCCGATTGAGCGTCGAGCTCTCGCGCGCCGTAGGTCGCCAGCACGATCCGGTCGGAAAACCAGTAGCTGCCCAGGTTCATGATCGCCGCGAATATGAATGCGGTCTCGACACCCCGCTGCCCGCCGATGAGCCCGCCGATCAGCATCAGCAGGCCGGTCATCAGGCCGAGCAGGAAGGTCGTCTTGAGGAAACTGTTCATGCTTTTGCGCGGCGGCGGTTGATTAGTGCCTGCCGTGAGAGCCTGCATTCAGCCTCGATCGGCTGCCCGATTTCATCAGATGCCGCGTAAGAGCGCCGTGTCATCATTCTGAGGGCAGGATCGCAGTTGCAAATTGAAGCTACGCCACGGCTTTTTCCTAGTCAATGTAAGCATCGCGCTCCGCGAGTACACTGCCGATCTTCAGCAGAATAAGACGCATTAGGCCGAATTTCATTCGATAGTTCACCGCCCCTCACCGCCGGCGATTGGCCGGTTCGCTCACGCGATCATTGGTCCGAAACGATCGACTCCAGCGCACCGGCCACTTCGCTGACTTCGATCTGATCAATCGGCTCGCGCCGGATGACCGTCACCGCGCCGATCGGACGCCATCGCGCCGGATCGGTCGGCCCGAACATCACGACCCCGCGCGCGCCTGCGGCCGCGGCAAGATGCGATACCCCGGAATCGTTGCCGACGAATGCCGCCGCCATCCGCGCCAGCGCCGCAACCGCGCCGAGCTCGCGCTCGGTGAGCACGTGCGCTCGGCGGCCGGCGAACGCCTGCGCGATTTCCTCCTCCGCAGGACCGAGCACAACCAGCGCGGATTGCACCGGCGCGATCGCATCGGCCAGCCGCGCGAAGTTTTCCGCCGGCCAGCTCTTTGCCGGGCTCCCGCTGCCGGGAAAGATCAGAACGTAGCGGCCCGGTTGCGCTTGCGCTTCACGCAGCGCGCGCTCGGCCTCTTCGAGGTCCGAAGGGAGCAGGTCGATCGGCACCTCGAGCGGCTGCCCGGCCGCATCGATCGAGCGCAGGTATTCGGCCGCGATATGACCGTCGCCATCGGGCCTGAATGGATAAAACGAAACCGGCCCGCCCGCAGCCTGCCCCAGTGCGCGCCGCATACGCGCGTCCTCCGCGGCGAAGAACGAATGGATGTGCGCGAATTGCCCGAAAAATCCCCGCGCATCGTCCGATCCCGGCCCCGTCTCGCGGAATAGAGCGCTCACCTCGACGCGGTCGATCGAATGACCGCGCGCGATGCCTGCGATTCTCCCGGCGGCGAAACGCGCAAGCTCAGCCCGCGCCATCAACTCCAGCGATGCGCCGCGATGGCGCCGCTCAAGCACCGCCAGTGCGGGCGCCACACAGATCAGGTCTCCAAGCGCCCCCGGAAATATGACCAGCACGCGCATCGACTGAGTGTGGCTTGCCGATCCGGCGCCATTCAAGCCGCCCCCCGGCTGCATACCCGGCGGAAAGGAACCGGATCGCCAGCTTTTGGGGACCAAACCGATTCAATCAGTCGCCAAGCCCAGTGTTTTCCGGTTAGAATCACCGCCATGCCGGTCAGCGTCGCGGGCTCACCCCTGGACCTCATCGGGCGCACTCCCGTTGTTCGGCTCAACCGCCTGCCGGGCAAGGGCGATGCCGAAGTGTGGGCCAAGCTCGAGAACTTCAACCCGGGCGGCAGCGTCAAGGATCGGATTTGCCTCGCGATGATCGAGGAGGCGGAGAAGACCGGCCGCATCAAGCCGGGCGACACCATCGTCGAGCCGACCTCCGGCAACACCGGCATCGGGCTGGCGCTGGTCGCAGCGGTCAAGGGCTACAAATTGATCATTACGATGCCCGACACGATGAGCGAGGAGCGGCGCTCGCTTCTCGCCGCGTACGGCGCGAAGCTGGTGCTCACATCCGACACGCGCGGGATGCACGCTGCAGTCGCCAGGGCCGAGGAACTGGTGCGCGACAATCCCGGCTACTTCATGCCGCAGCAATTCAGCAATCCCGCCAATCCCGAGATTCATTACCGCACGACCGGTCCTGAGATGGTCGAGCAGCTTGCGCGAATCGATGCGTTGGTCGCCGGCGTCGGCACGGGCGGAACGATCTCCGGCGCCGGCCGCTATCTCCGCGAACATTGCAAGAACGCGGTGCACATCGTAGCCGTCGAACCGAAGAATTCGGCCGTGCTCTCGGGCGGCGATCCGGGGTTTACCAAGATCCAAGGGCTCGGAGCCGGTTTCATCCCCAAGACGCTCGATACCAACATATACGACGAGGTAATAACGGTGAGCGACCAGGACGCGGCCTTGTACTCGCGGCGGCTCGCCCGCGAGGAAGGGCTGCTCGTGGGCATCTCATCGGGCGCCAATTGCTTCGCGGCGCTTCAAGTCGCAAAGCGGCTGGGCGAGGGAAAGGTAGTCGCGGTAGTCTTCAGCGACACGGGGGAACGCTACCTGACGACGGATTTGTTCCCGGCGGGGGAGAATTAGCGCGATGGCGCAGGGGCAGAAAAATGGGCTGCCGGCTTTAGCGCCGGCGCTCGGCGCAAAACTTGAGCGCCTGCGCGCGATCTTCGCACCGATGCGGTCGGTGCTGGTGGCATTTTCCGGCGGCGTCGACTCGACCCTCGTGCTGAACGTCGCCCATGAGGTCATCGGCGAGCGCGCGCTTGCGCTCACCACGACGTCGCCCACGATGCCCGATGAGGATCGGGATTCGGCCCTTGCGATGGCGCGTCGGATCGGGGCGCGCCACGTGGTGATCGAATCGAACGAACTTTTGGTCCCGGGCTATGCGCAAAACCCGCTCAACCGATGCTATCTTTGCAAGTCGAACCTTTTTACGGTGTGCGAGGCAAAGGCGGCGGAACTCAAAATCTCCGAGATCGTGGACGGTCTCAACCTCGACGACCTGCACGATTATCGGCCTGGCATGAAAGCGGCCACGGAAAAACGCGTGCGCCATCCGCTGGTCGAAGCCGAACTTACCAAGGCCGAGATCCGCGAGATCT
>DASPOF010000077.1:0-6821 GCA_035626155.1 Binataceae bacterium (SeqCode) | reverse complement strand
ATGTGAAAATTTCATTGATCCCGGTGCGCCCTTAGCTCAGCGGATTAGAGCAGCAGACTACGGATCTGCGGGTCGGGGGTTCAAATCCCTCAGGGCGCGCCAACTTCCCCGCCCCGCTCCGAAACCGAGATGATCGCGATGCGCGTCGCGATGGAGTATGAACGATCGCGTGGCCGGGAAACAAGCGACGTTAGCAGCCTCGACACCAATTCGGGCGAGCTTCGGCTGATGGGGATCAAGGGTATCGCCGGTGACGAGGGCGTCGTATCACTCACGCCGAATGAAAAGCGGACCTCTGAGGATCGGCGCGACTGCTACTCGCTCTACGTCGTCACTAGCTGCAAGAGCGCATCAGGTCCCAAGCCGGTACCGGCGCGACCCAGCGCAGCTTGAATGGGAAGCGGTACGCAAGATTGACCACTACGCGCTCAAGATCGCAGCGTTGGCCAGCGGCGCATGGCCACGGAGGCAACTGACAAAACAGGAATGGCAAGTTTCCACTTCATGCCGTGGCTACGTCTTCAGGAGCCATACTCAGTCGGCGAGAGCAGGCTGATTCCGTGGCACACGGATAATCCACCTCAAGAGTTCAACTCCTACGAGAGGGAGAAGGTCCATTCGATCCTGTCCAGCTACAAATCGCCGAACAGAGAACCAGTCCGTCATTTTACTGTTGCCCGATTCGCCGACCACCAATTGTTCGCCGACCTCAACCAGGCCCAACGCGAGTACCTGTGGGACTCGGTTTGTCTGGCGTGCTTATCGGGGCTTGCCGCTCGGGAATACCTGATCAACGACGATCCGTATTGCAATGCAGATTGTTTTCTCATTCACGGGCAGCGATTTCCCGAGAGGGTTGGCCACCTGCTAGGGACGAGCTTGTTCACGGTTCGCTGCGGGCAACTCGTGCTCTCTTACCAGTCGCTCAAGGATGTGTCGTTCTTCGAACCGCGTCACGTTTCTCAAGTCGCAGCGGTCACTCTCGACGGAGCCCTGTTAGCGGGCCTCGCCCGGTTCAGGGACACGAAGCTTAAGGGGCAAGGAGGAAGTTGGGCGAGGTGGCGTGACGCGATCGTGTGTTTCAACCGCGCCAACACCGATAGCACCGATTACGTGCTATGGCAGGCTGACTGGGTGCTCTTATGCAGCGCTTTCCAACGTCTCCTTGACGCCGGTAGAAGGAGCGAGGCCGTAGCAGAGAAGTTCACTGCGTGCTTCGTTCCAGCCAATTATCCGTTGCCGATCGACACAGGTCTTCTCCGCGAATGGCAAGGAGACTTCCAAACGCTGCGCGGGAAATTCTACGCGCATGGTGTGCTGAAGTCCCCGGCCACCAGCGATTATGGGGTGAGGCATCTTCCCCTGGCTATCGTCGCGTTTCCGCTGCTTGTTCGAGTGCTCCTGAATAAGGAAGGAGCGTACCGCCTCAGCGACGGGGACTTATGCGCGATCGCTGCGTTCGGCGAATTGCTCAAGATAGCGAAGGACCCACCTCACGACGGATCTGTGCTTAGTTGGCGTGGTTTGGTCGCAAACCAGCGCCTTAGCCTCGCCAGCGCGCGTGCCGCGGAGGAACTCGCCGGGAGCCAGCGGCCAAAGGATTAGCGTTGACTGGGTGCCCGATGATTTCTAAGGAATGTAAGCGGCTGGCGGAGGTGGATTTTCCGATCGCGGTGGTGAGCCGCCATTCGGCCCGGGATAAGTCCATCCGTCACGGGCATCCGAGCACGCTTCACTTGTCCGGAGCGCGCCACATTTCCCACTGAAAATCAGCTTCAAACCCCGATAGCCGGCACCGCGTCGCCGGGTTTAAGCTGGCGGGCCGAGCGAGCTAAAGTCAGTCGCGGCGCGCGGCTGGTTCGTCCGCCGCCCACGAGGAGTATCGCCATGAGCCGAGAGGATTTTTCGTTCGCCAGTTCCAGCGACGGCCTGCGCGTGGCGTACTACCGATGGCGGAGCGCGGCGGCGCCCGCCGCGATCGTGCAGATCGCGCACGGGCTGGGCGAGCACGCGCTGCGCTATGCACGTCTGGCGGCGGCTCTGAATGCCGCGGGCTTCGCGGTCTATGCCAACGATCATCGCGGTCACGGGCGCACCGCAACAGGACCGGACGCACTCGGCGATTTTGGCGAAGCCGGATGGGATGCGGTCGTCCAGGACGCGCTCCAGCTAACCCATCTCGCGCAGGCAGCCGAAGGCGGACTTCCCGTCGTACTGCTCGGCCACAGCATGGGTTCGTTCGTCGCCCAGCAATACATTCTCGACCACAGCGCACTGATCGCGGGCTGCGCGCTTTCGGGATCGGCCGCACGCGACCCCGCCGCGCCTCGGGCTGATTCGGGGCGAGAGGGCCGCCTCGAGGACCTCAATGCCTCATTCGAACCGGCACGCACGCCCTTCGATTGGCTGAGCCGCGACCCGGCCGAGGTCGATGCCTATATCGCGGACCCGCTCTGCGGCTTCAGCATGCGCAAGCGCTCGCGATTATCCGCGCGCGCATCCTGGGGACGCGTAAGCGATCCGGACGCCCTGCGGGGGATTCGCAAAGACCTTCCCATTTATATCTTTGCGGGAGATGAAGATCCCGTTAACCATCACCTCGAATACCTTCGGCCGCTCGCCGAGCGCTATCGATCTGCGGGTCTCCGCGATGTCACCGAGAAATACTACGCGGGAGGCCGCCATGAGATGTTCAATGAGATCAATCGCGATGAGGTGACGGCCGACCTGCTCGCATGGTTGAGGCGCGTCATCCAGGTCCGCTGAGAAAAATTACTATTCCTGCGACCGCCCTGCGTCGGCGTCGCGACGATGCTGCCGGGAAAGTGATAATTTCGAGCGATAAGTTATGGCTCGATGGCGGGTACTGGCGGACCTGGTGGTAATTGCGCACGCGGCCTACGTCGCGTTCGTCGTGCTGGGCCTTCTCGCGATTCTCGCCGGCGGGGCCGCGCGGTGGCGATGGGTCAGGAACTTCTATTTTCGCGCGGCGCACCTCGCCGCGATCGCGCTAGTGCTTCTGCAGACCCTGGCCGGCCTCGTATGTCCTCT
This sequence comes from Binataceae bacterium (SeqCode), assembly GCA_035626155.1. Classification (GTDB taxonomy): domain Bacteria; phylum Desulfobacterota; class Binatia; order Binatales; family Binataceae; genus DASPOF01. Next base: position 3,770 of record DASPOF010000077.1, on the reverse strand, counting down.
CACCACGATCGAGAACTGGCTGCGGGAGAGGGCAGGGCAGTCGGATTATCCCGGCTCTTTTATCGCCTACTGGGCGCATCAACTTATCTTCTACGATTGGCCGCACTGGGTATTCGCGGCGCTCTACGCGGGTTTCGCGATCCTGGTTGTAGCTGCGTTCTGGCTCGTACCGCCGGATTTGCCGTGGCGGCCTAAGCGCGAGCGGCCATCGAGAGCGCGTACCTGAGGGAGAAGCGAATCGCGGCGCGCGCGCGACGGCGCGGCCGTAGAAGCCCGTGCGGGCGCCGCTCAGTTGCGGGGAGTCTCCGCCTGAGCGGAGTTGGTCGGATGATGCTCGCGCGTATGCGCGCCGATCGAGAGAATCAGCATGCCCTGTTCGTAATGCGGTCCGCCGACGATCAGGACGCCGTTATTCTTGAGCTTCAGGTCGGTCATCATCATCGGCCGCGGTCCCTGGAACAACGCGAATCCCATCGCGATGGTCTGGTCCACGACTGAGCGCGGCTGCAAGTGCAGGATTTGACCCCCGGGGAGCATGAAGGGAACCATGATGCCGCACGGGGTTTCCTTATCCTGGCTGCTGATGAGCTTGTAGGTGTTGTAGCGGAAGGCATCGAGCTCGGGCTGTATTGCGCGAAGCTGCGTATCGAAGCCCCCGTTGGTGTCGCTCGCGAGCACTGAATCGACCCTGACGTTGATTATCTCGGGATGTAACTGGACCACTGGAAGGGGAAATGGAGCTCTTGGGGCCGCCTGCGCGGGCAACGCCTGATGCGACGCACCGTTCGGCGAACTCGCCACAATCGAGATGATGAGCATCCCCTTTTCGTACCGCGGCCCTCCCAGCATCAATACGCCATGGTTCCTCACCTCGAGATCGGTGCTGAGCAGCGGGCGCGGCCCCTGGGTCAGAACCAGCCCCATCGAGATCATCCTGCCGTCGAATCCGCGCGGCTCGAGGTGAAGGACGCGGCCGCCGGGTAGCTGGAACTGAGTCGTCGTACCGCAGGAGGTCTCGCCCTTCTGGCGGCTCACAAGCTGGTAGGTGCTGTAGCGGAATGCCTTCAGATGCGGCTCGACGGGAGCGAGCTGAGGATCGACGCCCTGGTTGGTGTCGGTCGCAAGCACGGAATCAACCTGGAGGCTGACCGTGTCGGGATGCAATTGCGCGCCGGCGCGTGCCGGCGCACCCAACGCAACGAGCACGACGATGAGGAAGGCGAGGCTGCGAGGGTTGAACATCAGCGAATTACGGCTCGTCCGGCAGCCAGATCACCGTGGTGTCGGTCTGCGGCTCGCTCCAGACGGCGACCGAAGAGGTGCCCGACTCGATTCTCGAGATGACCGCGTTGGAGCCGCTCGCCATCGAGAGACCCTCAGGCGCTTGGTACTTTTCGGTTTCGTGCTCGATGTTCGCGGCCGGCTCCGCCGGCGCCTCTTTCGCCAACTGCTGAGCGGGCGCCTTAGGGTTCAACATCAGACGCGCATACGGAGTCGCGATGACCACGGTAAGCATCGCCGCCAGAGCGACACCCGCTCCCAGCGCGAACCCCGATGAAATGTGATCGCTGATGCGGTCGAAGAAGCGGCGGGTCCGGACCGTCAGCGGCACGGGGAGGTTCTCGATTCGGTCCATTACCGCCGCGACGAACCCTCCAAGCGGGGGCGGCGTCACGATCGAGCGCAGTTCGCGCCCTATGGTTCCGTACTCGGCGAGCAGGGCCGTGCAGCTCTCGCATCGGGCGAGATGAAAAGCAACGTCCTGCATCTCGTTGGGTTCGAGCTCGTTGTCCTCGAATGCGCCGAGCATCAGGCTAATTTCGCTACAGTCAGTCATAATCAGCTCAGCTCGAGGCGAGGTCCTTCAACAACCCGCGCAGCCGATTGCGGGCGTAATGCAGCCGGCTCATCACCGTCCCGCGCGGACATTGAAGCACTTCGCTGATCTCATCGTATGACATTCCTTCGACTTCGCGTAGAAGTATCACTGCACGATGTTCCGCCGTCAACTCCTCAAGTGCCTTGCTTAGACGCGCGGAAAGCTCACTGCGGCTGGCATCTTTGAATGAGTCGCCGAGCCGGCTTGGCAGCCGGCTGATTTCGGCCTCGGCATCCTCGCCGCGCAGCACGACGTGACGTCCCTCGCGGCGCCAGAAATCGATCGCGAGGTTCGCGGCGATTCGGTAGAGCCAGGTCGAGAAACTCGATCGCGACTCGAACTTGCCGAGGTTCTCATATGCTCTGACGAAGGTCTCCTGCGCAAGCTCGAGTGCGTCATCCTGGTTATGGACAACCGCAAGCGCCACACCCACCACCCGCCGCTGATAGCGCTCGACGAGCGTGCCAAACGCGTGCGAGTCACCCTTTTTCGCACGCTCAATGAGTTCGGCTTCATCGCCGTCGGGGCGGCTTGGGTTTCTCAATTCGGTTAGACGGGGGTCAGGGGGACGAAATTCAGCCGAATTCTCAGCTTCCCCCACCCATTTCGGCCCAGTTAGGTCCCCATTTGACGTCGACCTTAAGCGGCACCTTCAACGACGCTACCCCCTCCATCTCGCGCCGAGCCGCCTCGCCGGCCGCCGCCACGGCATCTGCCTGCACTTCCAGGAGTAATTCATCATGTACCTGCATGATCATGCTCGCGGGGATCTCAAGGCGGCGAATCTCGTAATGTAGCCTGATCATAGCCACTTTTATCAAGTCGGCAGCACTGCCCTGAATTGGCGTATTAATGGCGATCCTCTCGGCCTGAGCACGTGCGCCGCCGGGCGGCGAGTTGAGTTCCGGAAGATATCTACGTCGCCCGTACATCGTGGTCACATACCCGTCGGCGCGTGCTTTTTTTACAGTTTCATCGACCCACGCCTGAACGCCGGGAAGGCGGTCGAAGTACCGCTTGATGTAATCGGAAGCGTCGGCGAGCGAAATCCCAAGCTGGCTCGCCAGCCTCTGCGGACCCATCCCGTAAATGATCCCGAAATTTATTGTCTTTGCGAGACGGCGCGCCGCGGCATCGACCCGATCGGCCGTGATGCCGAGGACCTCAGTCGCAGTGCGGACATGGATGTCCTCGCCGCGCTGGAACGCATCGACCAGCGTCGGGTCGCCCGACAGGTGCGCGAGCACGCGCAAATCGATCTGGGAGTAATCGGCGGAGAGCAGCAGAAATCGATCGCGGGCGACGAACGCGCGGCGAATTCGCCGGCCCTCCTCATTGCGCGTGGGAATGTTCTGGAGGTTCGGATCGCTCGAGCTCAGCCGCCCGGTGGCCGTCAGCGCCTGGTGGAAGGTGGTGTGAATCCGGCCGGTTGCGGGATCGATCAAATCGCCCAGGGCGTCGGCGTAAGTCGATTTGAGCTTCGCAAGCGCTCGGTATTCGAGCAGCTTCTTCGGCATCGGATGCGCCGCGGCGAGTTTCTCCAGCGTGTCGGCATCGGTCGAGAATCCGCTCTTGGTCTTCTTGAGGCCCTTGGCCGATAGTTTCAGATCCGTGAACAGGACTTCCCGCAGTTGCGCCGGCGAATTGAGATTGAAGCGCCGGCCCGCAAGTTCATAGCACGCAAGTTCCAGCCGCGCGGCTTGCTCGCCCAGTTCCGCGGAGATTTTCTTCAGCGCGGCCGCATCGATTCCGATCCCTGTCGCTTCCATTTCAGCCAGGATGTACACGACTGGAATCTCGATCTCGGCGAACAGGCGCTCCAGGCCATCCTGCCGCATCCGGGGCAGGAGCACCTCGCGCAGCGCGCCTGCGATCTCCGCTCGCGTGCCGC
>DASPOF010000076.1:0-4071 GCA_035626155.1 Binataceae bacterium (SeqCode) | reverse complement strand
CCGAGGACCGCAACTTCATGACCACGCTGCACAGAATCTCCTCCCCTGGCGCGAGCCAATTTCGCGGTCCGTTCCTCGTCGCCATCAAGGGGAGCCCGTCCGAAGTGCTCGCCATGTCTGCGTGGCAACTCAAAGATGGCGAGCGAATACCCCTTACGGACCAGGAGCGATTCGCGATCGGAACCGAGAACGAACAAATGGCCGGGAGACGACTGCGCGTCCTCGGCTGCGCGTATCGCGAGATCGATGCGGAAGAGGCCAGCGGCGAGCTTGCCGGCGGTCTCACCTGGCTTGGCCTGGTCGGCATGGCGGACCCGGTCCGATCGGGTGTCGAGGATGTGATCGGCGGGTTTCACGTCGCCGGGATCGACACCGTGATGATTACCGGTGACCAAAGCTCAACCGCCTACGCGGTCGGCAAGCAGTTGGGCCTAAGCCGCAATGGCCCGTTGGAAATCCTCGATTCGACCCATCTGGCGAATATCGACCCCGCGGTGCTGAAGGCGCTGTCCGAGAAAGTGCAGATATTCGCCCGCGTAAGCCCCGCCCACAAACTTCAGATAGTGCAAGCCTTGCAGAGCGCCGGCAGGGTGGTCGCGATGACCGGCGATGGCATCAACGACGGCCCCGCATTGAAGGCCGCCGACATTGGCATCGCGATGGGAGGCGCGGGGACCGACGTCGCGCGCGAGGTCGCCGACGTTGTGCTCGAGGATGACAATCTCGAGACGATGCTGGTCGCAATCGGCCAGGGGCGGACGATTTATCGCAACATTCGGAAATCAGTGCACTTCCTGCTGTCCACGAATCTGAGCGAAATAATAGTGATGTTCGCGGCGATCGCCGCGGGCCTGGGGCAGCCGCTGACTGCGATGCAGCTTCTCTGGATCAATCTGATCTCGGACATCTTCCCGGGTCTCGCGCTGGCGCTCGAGCCCCCGGAGGCGGATGTGATGAGTCAGGCGCCGCGCGACCCCGCGGAGCCGATTCTCAAGGCCTCGGACTTTGGCCGGATCAGCATGGAGGCGGGCGCTCTCTCCGCCGGCGCGCTCGGGGCGTACGGATGGGGCCTGGCGCGCTACGGCGGCGGCCCTCAGGCGGCAACCCTGGCCTTCACCAGCCTGGCCTCGGGACAACTGCTGCACGCGGCCAGTTGCCGCTCGGAAACGCACAGCGTCTTCGATACGACCAGCTTGCCGCACAATCCCTACCTCACCATCGCGCTGGCCGCATCGTTTGGCGCGCAAGCTCTCACTTTTGCCGTTCCGCAATTGCGCAGCCTGCTCGGAATCGCGCCGATCACACTCACGGACGCGGGCGTGATCGGCGCGAGCATCCTGCTGCCGTTTGCGATCAATGAAGCAACCAAAGGGAAGGGAGGCCGCGAGCAGCAGATTTAGAAGGCACGCGCCCGCCGCCGCCCGAGGGAACAATCGTGCAAAAGAATTTTATGCTCACGTCAGAGTCGGTCACCGAGGGACATCCCGATAAACTCTGCGATCAGATCAGCGATGCGGTTGTCGATCGGTTCCTTCAGCAGGATCCCTATTCCGCGATCATCGCGGAATGCGCCGTCTCGACCGCGATCATCTTCATCGCCGCGCATTTCGCCTCGCAGGCGAGCGTGGACATCCCAACCGCGGCGCGCCAGGTAATCGCCCGCGTCGGTTACGACCAGTCGGACTTCGATGCCAAAACTTGCAGTGTCGTGACCAGCGTTATGGAATTGCCGCGAGATCACCGGCCTGCCTTCGACGAACGAACGCTGACCGAAGATGAGATCGAGCGCATCGCGGCCACAACCGGGGTCACGGTTTTCGGCTTTGCCTGCGATCAGACCGCCGCCCTGATGCCCGTGCCGATCTGGCTGGCCCATCGGCTCGCCAGGAGACTGGCGCAGGTCCGGCTTGAAAAAGTGCTTCCGTACCTGAGCCCCGACGGAACCGTGCAGGTGGGCGTTGAATATCGCAACCGCCGGCCCGCGAGAGTTCACAGCATCACGCTCGTCGGCAGTCAGAGCCCGCACGCCGACTCGGGTGGAACGGACCCGAAGCGTTTCCAAAGCGATCTGAAGGATGCGGTCATAGACTTTGTGTTCCGCGATGAAGAGGTGAGGCCCGATGCGAACACCCGGGTCTTCATCAATCCCGAGGGCACCCAACTGGTCGGCGGGCCGGCGGTGCATTCGGGCCTCACCGGACGAAAAAACGCGATCGACACCTACGGCTCGTACTCGCGCAACAGCGGCGCTGCGCTGAGCGGCAAGGATCCGACGCGGATCGACAGGGTAGGCGCGTACGCCGCCCGTCATGCCGCCAAGAATATCGTCGCCGCGGGACTGGCCAGCGAATGCGAGGTGCAACTGACTTACTCGATCGGCCTTTCCCGCCCCGTCAGCGTCCAGGTGGAGACGTTCGGCACCGGCTCGATTCCGGATGAGGATCTCGTGGCCCTGCTCGAGCGGCATTTTGATTTTCGCCTCGCCGCGATCCTCAAGCAGTTCAATCTGAGATTCCTGCCATCCGCCTCCCAGGATGGGTTCTACGCGAAATTGGGCGCATACGGGCACGTCGGCAGGCAGGACATCTCGCTACCGTGGGAAGATACGGATCGAGCGGCGCTATTGCGGGAGTACCAGGGCCTGACTTCCTCGGCGCGCCCCTGACCGGATATCACCGGGGGCCTGCGCCAGATAATATTGTGCATATTCGTGGGGGCTTGCGCCGGCTCGGTGGGCGTGAATGCCGGCGCGTTACTCGATTGGCGTGGGGCGAAAATGGTTCTGAACTGGATCTACGGCAGTCCGACCTGGCTATGGGGAACTATCGTCGTTGGGCTTTTTGCAGCCAGCGCGTGCAGCGGCCTTTTCTTCTTTCACCGGCTCGTGCACCTGGAGACGCGCAAGAATCACAACGATCTTACGGGTTTTACAATTGCAATCATCAGCGTCAGTTATGCGGTATTACTCGCTTTCATCGCGGTCGCGACCTGGCAATCTTTCAGTGATGCGGGGCATATCGTCGATAATGAGGCCGATTACGTCGAAAGTATCTACCGCGATACGCAGGGGTTGCCCGCGAGTGTCGGCCAGGACATCCGCAGCAATACGCGCCGATATGTAAATACGGTGATCGACGAGGAGTGGCCGGTACAGCAGTCGGGACGTACGCCAAGCCAGGGTTGGGAGCCGCTGCGCAAGATTCACAACGCCATCGTCACGATGCATCCGGCCAATCTCGGCGAGGCCGTAATCCAGGCCGAGCTGCTGAAGACATTGAACGACCTCTATCGTGCGCGGGCCACCCGGCTGTCGGCGGCGGGAGGACACATTCCCAGCGTGATCTGGTGGATCATATTCTTCGGCGCCGCACTTACGATCGGTTACACCTACCTGTTCGGATTTCATGATTTCCGAATGCATCTGGCGATGACCGCATGCGTCGCGACTTCTCTCGCGTTGGTCATCGCGTTGATAATCGCGCTCGACTGGCCCTTTCGCGGCGAAGTCAGCGTCTCCCCCGGCGCCTTCGTCAAGGTCCAGCAATCGTGGTCGGATCTGTCGTTCGAACCGGCGCGTTAGCCGGTGACGAGATTCGGCCGGGCCCGAGTCCCGCGCAATGGCGCAGCGATCAGTCGGTCGCCGTCTCCGCCGACCGCGCCAGTCTTGCCGGATCGATCAATTCGCTCGTCGTGCGGCTCCGTCTCCTGCCGAGACCTCACCGCCAAGGCGAGAAGGAGACCGGAAGAGGTCGAATTCTCTATGGCACTGGAATGACCACAACTCCGGCGGGGCCTTGGAGACCGGTGCTGCCACCGGAGAGGGTGCTCAGCAGGTTCCCGCTGGAGTCGTATACCGTGACGCTGCCGGTGTAGTCAGCCACGAAGGTCAGTTGCTCCCCGCCTACGTAAACACTCGTAATCCCTACGGGCGAGCTGACGCCGTTGGTGATGGTGGAAGCCGGCGAAGGGTCGCCGCTATCCAGCGGTGGCGAATAGATAGTTACGCTGTTGCCACCGTTGTTCGTCACAAGAAGGTCCCCTGAAGGATCAAGGGCCAGTCCGTACGGGATA
>DASPOF010000075.1:0-15265 GCA_035626155.1 Binataceae bacterium (SeqCode) | reverse complement strand
CATCTGAGCACGGCGAACATCACGATTACCGCCGGCATCGCCGACAGCGCGAATGTCCATCGCCATCCCACCGACGGTTCGACGTACGCGCTCACCGCGGCTGCCAGCAAGACGCCGAGCGGGGAGCCGGTCTGCACGAAGGCGGCGAAACTTGCGCGGCGCTCCGGCGGTGCGGTCTCCGCGATGAGGCTCTGGCCGGGAGCCCATCCGCCGCCGATTCCGAGCCCGGTAATCGAGCGCCAAACGATCAGCTCCGGGAGCGATCGGCTCGCCGCGCACATCAATGTCCCGACCCCGTAAATCGCAACCGTCGCGGCGATGGTCGGCCTTCTTCCGTAGCGGTCGCCTACGAAACCGAAAAGGACGCCGCCCGCCGCGGTCATCAGGAACGATGTCCCCAGCGCGAGCGACGATTGCGCGGGCGTGAGGTGAAGCTCGCGCGCGACCGGCACCAGCAGGAAGGAGTAGAGGATGAGGTCGTAGAAGTCGAAAATCCAGGCGGAGAAGCACAGCGCGGCAATGCGCCGGTGCGCTCGGCCAACCGGCATCTGGTGGAGCAACGTGTCGGCTTTTCGTTCGGGCATCATCGCGGTTTCGGCCGCCGCCCCGCTCCTGCGGCTGGCCCCATCATGGAAGGTATGGTTGGCTAGCGCTGCGGATGGGCGCCTGTCAAGCAGACGCCCGCAGCCTCCTTAACCCGTGCAAGGGAGATGGTCGGATGATTAGAAAGTTTCTTCGGTGGATCGGAAGGGCGTTGATCACGGTGGTGGTGCTGGTGCTCATCGCGGCGATATCCGATTTCTACCAGCATCGCGTACCCGCCGGATCGGTGCTCGAGATCAGGCTTACCGGGCCGGTGGTTGAGCGCGAATCGCCCGGCGTGCTGGGCCTGCTGACCGCGCATCAGACTCCGCTGAACCTGGTGCGCCGCGCCCTTTACCGCGGCGCGCGCGATTCGCGCATCGCGGGCGTGGCGGTGAAGGTGATCGATCCCGAGATGGATTTTGCGCAGGCGCAGGAGATCGCCGCGATGGTCGCGGCGTTTCGCGCGCGCGGGAAATGGGCGGCCGCCTACATCGAGACCGCCGGCGAGGGCGAACCGGGCAATCTGCCGTACATCGTCGCGGCCTCGGCCGGCGAGGTCTCTCTTATGCCGGAGGGCGAAATCGGCGTGGTGGGCGTCGGGCTGCGCGAGATGTTCGGCCGCGGCACGCTCGATTGGCTCGGGATCCGTCCCGAGTTCGCCGCGATCGGCAAGTACAAGCGGGCGGCGGATGTGTTTATGGAGAAGGACTTCACGCCGCCGGCGCGCGAAGAGGATGAGGCGCTGGTCACCGACCTGTATGACCAGCTCGTCGGCACGATCGCGTCGCAACGCCATCTCGATCCCGCCTCGGTGCGCGCCTTGATCGATCAGGCGCCGCTCCCCGCCAGCCAGAGCCTGAAGGCGCACCTCGTCGATCGTCTCGAGTACGAAGATGAGTTCACCAACCGGATCGAGGAGTACGGCGGCGCTCATCATTACCGCCTGGATTACGCCGACTACACGCGGCCGCGGATATTTGCCGGGCTTGGCGGCGGCGATCGGATCGCGGTGATTTACGGGCTTGGCTCGATCGAGCGCGGGCAGGCTGGTTTCGATCCTTTGTCGCAGAGCTCAGATGCGATGGGATCGGACGAGATGGTCAAGGCTTTCAAGGAGGCGCGCGAGAATGATTCGGTGCGCGCGGTTGTCTTCCGGATCAACTCGCCCGGCGGATCGGCGATCGCCTCGGAGCTAATCCGGCGCGAGGCCGAGATAACCGCCAGCCGCAAGCCGGTCGTCATCAGCATGTCAGGCTACGGCGCCTCCGGTGGCTACTGGATCGCGACTGCGGGCCAGAAGATGATCGCCGAGCCCGCGACCATCACGGGATCGATCGGCGTTTTGGGCGGGAAATTCAACATCACGCCCGCGGCGCAGAAGATTTATATGAACACCGGCTCGATCGTTCGCGGCGCGAATTTCGAGATGTTCGATCTGTACTCCGACTTCACACCGGCGCAGATGAAATTGCTCCAGGAGCAGGAGCTCGGCGGGACCTATCAGCACTTTATCAAAATCGTCGCGGCGGCCCGCCACATGAGCGTCGAGCAGGTGGAGCAAGTCGCGCAGGGCCGCGTGTGGACCGGCAGGCAGGCGCTCGATGCAAAGCTGGTCGATTCGCTCGGCGGATTCGATGACGCGCTGGATGCGGCCAAGGCGCTCGCGCGAATCCCGGTCGAGGAGGAAGTGAGGATCGCCGAATTGCCGGTGGCGCCGGGACTGCTCGAGAGCCTGTTCATGGGCAGGTTTCCCGGCGCCAGCTCGATGCTCGGTTATGCGGGACGCGCGTTCGACCCGCTGGCGAGCGCAATCCGCGCGGCGATCAAGGGCCACGGCGCGTTTCTCGCCGCGTATTGCCCGGTGATCGCGACGATGTGACTGTGCAGGCGGCGCGGGCCGGGCGCGAATGGGCCGGCCCGGTCGCTTGCGCGGCGGCGGACGATCGCCTGAAAATGGTCACGGAGAATTTTCCGTGCTCCGGATCATAATCGGCCTTGCGATGGTTGCGCTGACCGCGCTCGGACTCTGGTGGGCCGGCCGGCGGCGTTACCGCTGTCCGTCCTGCGGGCGAATCGTACGATGGCAGGACATCAACTGCCCTCACTGCGGCGCCGACATGAAGGGCCGCCATCGTGCAGGCCCCGAGATGCTGGCGCGCCTGGGTGCTGAATCGCGGGCCGGGCGGCGCTCAGAGCCGCGCGGGCAGCGCCGCTGACGTCAGGCCTCCACCGCGCGCCTCGCTTGGCGCACGAGCATCGCGATTTCCCGCTTCGAGTTCACCGGAAGGCGGACGAAGTCATCGCCGACCCTGAGATCGGCAAAGAACCCGGCGGGATCTTCGTGAAAATGCAGGAATGCCCTGCCGGCGTGGTCGAATAGGCCGCGCTTGCGCTCCTTGAGCCCGGGCAGATTGCGCAGCAGGACGAGGACCGGCTCGAGTTGATTGAGAGCGCGCTGCCCCGCGTGCTTCACGGGTTGCCCGATACGCTTGCGCAAGCAGCCGGCTCGATCGCGCGCCGGGATACGCAACGCCGGGCGCGGTTCATGCGCCCTCGCGCCTGAGACAATCCGCACAGCTCCCGTAAAGCTCCATCTTATGGCGGTGGAGTTCGGCCTTGAGCTGGCGTGCGACGACCTGCTGCAAGCGTTCGATTCCCTCGTTTTCGAACTCGATGATCTTGCCGCATCGTTCGCAGATGAAATGGTCGTGATGGCGCTCGGCGACCGCCTCGTAGCGCGCCTGCCCGTCATCGAAGTGGCGCTCCTGCAGCAGCTCGCATTCCTTCAGCAGCCGAAGCGTGCGGTAGATCGTGGCATACCCGACGTGCGGGCTGACCTTCTTGACCTCGTTGTAAAGCTCCTCGGCGCTTATGTGGCGGCCGAACTCGAAGAACACGCGCGCGATATCATCGCGCTGTGCGGTGGATTTGAGATTGCGATCTTTCAGGCGCGCATGGAAGGTCGTCATCCGCTCGTCGGTGTTGACCTGCGGCTTACGGTCGAAAATCGTGCGGCCGGTTCCTGCCTCTACGTCGGCGCGCGGCATCGCGGCACCTAGGGTTGCCCGGATTGAGCCTGGATCATCCGCCGCGCGGCGGGTGAAAGATAGACCGATTCGAGGTCGCGCGAGCGGAGCGCCTCGGCCAATACTTCGAGCTGCTCGGAGGCGGGCTGCTCGCGGTCGAGAATCACGAGATCCTTCTCATGAAGGCGGCATGCGCCGCCGCGCGCGCGATAGCCGACCTCCCGCAGGATCTTCTCGCGCCTGACTTCCAGGCCCAGGCGCACCGCGGCCTCGGCCAGTTCCTCGACCAGGCTAAGCAACCGCGATTCCTTTTGCTCGCTCATTACCCTCTTGAGGCATCCCCGCGGCCCGTGATACCGCGGAAGCCTAGACGGAGGTCAGGCCGTTGATCAAAAAACTCCTGGTCGGCATCGATACCTCCGAACATTCCCGCAACGCGCAGGCATACGCCTTTTACATCGCGCATCGGTTGGGAGCCAGTCTCATCGGGCTTCACGTCGTCGATATCGTCTCGATCGAAGGGTCGTTTTTCCATGATATATCAGGTTCGCTCGGACTTGAACCATATCTGGATTTTTCCTCCAAGATGCGCGAGGTGCTCACCGCGCGCGGGCGCGAGGTCCTCGATCGGTTCGCCGAGGAGGCGCGGCGCGAGAAACTCCCGGTCGAGACCGTCCTCGACATGGGAATCGTGCCCAACCAGATTTGCGAGCGGGCCAAGAGCGCAGACCTGGTGATGATCGGCCATCGCGGGATGAACGAGGGCTTCTCCACCGGCCTGTTGGGCTCCACGGCGGAAAGTGTCGCGCGCAAGTGTCCGCGGCCGGTATTTATCTCGCCGCTTAAGTTTCGCGAGATCACCAGCCCCGTGCTCGCCTACGATGGCAGCGAACGGTCATCGCGCGCGATGCGAGCGGCGGCGGAATTCGCCAGCGGATTCGGCATCCCGGTGACGGTCGTGACCGTCGCGCGCGACCCCAAACTCGGCGAACGCACGCTCGATGAAGCGCGAAAGTATCTCGAACCCTACCGCCCCGCCGCCACCTTCCACCTGCTCGCCGGCCACGCCAACGAGGAAATCAACCGCTTCATCAAGGAGCACGATACCGACCTGCTTTTTATCGGCGCATACGGCCATAGCCGCATAATCGAGATGGTGATCGGCTCGACGACCGAATATGTGCTGCGCAACGCGCGCTGCCCGGTGTTCCTCTCGCGCTAGCGAGGCGAGTCTGCTGCCGGTTTGTTCTGCAGCATCCGTGACGCGCGGGTGGGGGGTCGTACTCTGATATTCAGGGATAGCGCCAGGAATCAGCACCCCCTTCCTAACCTTCCCCTGCAACTGAATGCGGGGGCAGGGAAAGAAAAAGAGGCGCGCGCTGCCCGGTGTTCCTCTCGCGCTAGCGAGGTGCGTTACGCCTGGGGCTCGGCGAGGCGCTGGGTGATGAATCGCTTCAGCACCATGCGCATCGTCTCGATCGGCTGGATTCCGGTGAGCGGAAAATCGCCGAGGATGAACGTCGGATAGCCAAGCGCCGAAAACTCGTCCGCCTCGCGCTTGTGCTCCTCGATTCGCGGGGCCATCCGCCGGCTTTTGATATCGGCCTCAAATCGCGCCCGCTCCATCCCGGCGCGCTCGGCGATCTCGCCAAGCACGTCGAGCAATGCGATATCGCGGCGCTCCTCGAATGCGGCCCGGAAAACCGCGTCGTGGTATGCCCTGAAGACCGCAGCCTCGCGCGCAAGCTCCGCACCTTCGATTGCCGCCACGGAGTCGAGCCATCTGGCCGGCGGGACGACCGGAACCCCGGTCTCCGCAACGACCATGATCACCTTCTGACGCTCTCTTTCGCCGAACTCCCGGCCCGCCTTCGCGCGGTAATCGCGAAGCGATATGGGTATGCCCTTCCAGAGCGCCTCGAATCCGAGTTCGGGCTCAAGCTCGCGCACGATTCGCCAGGCGATGTAACAGAGCGTCGATGCGTAATCGAAGTAGATGGGAATCAGGATCGCAGGCATATGCAGCCGCTTGGCGCCAGGCCGACCGGAATCTTGGCGCGTTTCTGCTCGCCGCGCAATTCGCAATCGCTTGCGCCGCGCTGCTCCAAAACCGCATCCTGTGACCCATGACCAAGATCCGCCGGCCCGTGCTCAAGCTCGGGGTCGTTGACCTCGGAGTGGAAACCGCCTCGCTCCCCAACGGAGTCGAGGTGGACCTCGCGATCGTCCGCCATCCCGGGGCGGCGGCGGCCGTCGCGCTCGATCGCGACGGGACGGTCGTGATGCTCTCGCAGTGGCGGCACGCGATCGGAGGGTGGATGTGGGAGATTCCCGCGGGATGCAGAAACGCGGGCGAGGATGCCGATGCGTGCGCGCGGCGCGAGCTGGGCGAGGAGGCCGCGCTGGCGGCCGGGCGATGGGACCATCTCGGATCGATTGTCACGATCCCGAGCTTCTGCGATGAGCGTATCGAGCTCTACCTCGCGCGCGACCTCACCACGGGAGGCGGCGCGCTCGATCACGACGAGGTCATCCGCGTGCGCCGCATCCCGTTCGAAGAGACATTCGCCATGATCGCGCGGGGCGAAATCGTGGATGCGAAGACGATCGCGGCGCTCTACCGTGCGCGTGACTTTCTGGCGGCCAACCCGCGATAGCATCGAGCCAGCCGAGAATCGTGGAAGGTTTGCAGTCGGAGCGATGGCGACGGTCCACGGCAGCGGGCAGATTTGCCCCCAGTGGGTTTGCGCTTCGATCCGCCGGCGAGCCGCTCGACCTATTCGAGTACGACCTCGTCCGGAAAGAGGAACGTGGTAGCGCCGTCGGCGAACTGCACGAGATACATGCGCCGCTCCAGATTGTCGATCTCGCGCAGGATCCGAGGTTTCTCAGTGAACCGACTGCGCCCCTCGCGATCGCGAACGGGCTTCAGCAATCGGCAATTCCGCCCCACCACCGCCTCGACATCTAAACTAACCATCGTGTTTCACGCCTTTTACGGTAGCCAGGTCACCCGGAGAGTTGAGCATTGTGTTCCATGTTAGCAATGATCGCGCCTAACTCTTAGACGCTAAATCGACGCGGAGGTTTCATCCGGCGATTCGGATATAAGCCAATGTTCATAGGGGCTTGCGTGGCATCCGCGCGAATTCAAACATCGATTCGAAGCGGCAAGCCTCCGGCGATTTGCGGTTTCGTAACCGAATCCGGTCAGTCGAGCGCGATTCCAGTGGCGCCGCTGCCATAGGGACCAGGGTTACATCCAGGGACGCGGCGGCCCGCTCGGACATCCGCCATCGATCAGCGGCGATGCGTCGATGCCGGTTTGCGCGGCAGATGCCCGGCACTCGGTCGGCGCAGCCGGCAATACGATCTCGCCCGACCGCATCGCGATCGACTATTGCAGGTTCGTGACAATCCGTTGCATCCGCGTGAAGACTGGCCCGGGATGCGGCGCTGCCGCGGGACTCATCGCGGTTCTGCTCTGGCCTCTTGTTCCGTATGCAAGTCCGTCGATCGTCGGGTAGAATATCCGCAGGGGTTTCGACCTGGCAGCCGGAGAGGAAGCTCGCGCTCGGCGGAACTGCTAAAATTTTTCGCGGGTTTCTCGCGCCAGCGAACAACTGAAACAGGAAAGCGAGACCGGGTAACGTCACGAGGAGGATGATCATGCGAAAATATGCAGTAGCAACGGCTACGCTTGCACTGGCTGGGCTGTTCCTGCTCGCGGGATGCTCGGGTTCCCCGCTATCGACCCGTGAAGAAGGCACGCTGGGCGGTGCGGGTATCGGCGCCGCGACCGGCGCAATTGTCGGTGCGGCCGTTGGCGCTCCGGGCGCGGGCGCAGCCATCGGCGGCGCTCTGGGCGGCGTCACCGGATTCGCGGTAGGCAACGCGATGCAGAATCAGGAGACCCAGCAGCAGCAGACTCAGGCCCAGATGCAGCAGCAGCAACAGGAACTGGAACAGCAGCGCCAGCAGATTCAGCAGCTCAAGCAGCAGAACGAGACCGAATAGCACCAGCACGAAACTGAATACGCCCGCCTTCGTACCTTAGTTCGGTAAGGAGGCGGGTTATGCGCAAACACGTGTCAGTTGTCGCGGGACTTGCGCTTGCGGGTTCGTTCATCGTCGCTGGATGCAGCGGGCAGCCGCTTTCCACGCGTGAAGAAGGGACGCTTGGCGGTACCGCGGTGGGTGCAGGAGCCGGCGCGCTAATCGGCGCGGCTGTGCATCATCCGCTGGCCGGCGCACTTATCGGCGGTGTGCTGGG
Source organism: Binataceae bacterium (SeqCode) (assembly GCA_035626155.1). Classification (GTDB taxonomy): domain Bacteria; phylum Desulfobacterota; class Binatia; order Binatales; family Binataceae; genus DASPOF01. Next base: position 7,381 of record DASPOF010000075.1, on the reverse strand, counting down.
CGGCGGAACCGGCTTCGCGGTCGGTAACGCGATGCAGAACCAGGAGACGGCCAACCAGCAGACCCAAACGCAAGTCCAGCAACAACAGCAGGAAATCGAGACGCAGCGCGAGCAGATTCAGCAGATGCGCCAGCAGTACGAGACCGAATAGCGCGCTGCTCCCGTCCAACGGCGAGCGGAGACAACCGCATCGCGTCTCCGCTCTTATTCCCTCAATCCTCCGCCAGTCGCGTTAGATCGGGCGACAAAGTTTGCACGCTCTGAGCCCGGCCCGCCGCGCGTGCTCAGGGTCCGCGAAGATGAGCATCTGCGAGCTGTCGGCGCGCCGCGCCGCGGCGCATCCGGGGCGGCAGAAGATGTGCGTCTTTCGGTGGCCGAGCACGGCTTGGCCGGGCAGCCGCAGGCCATTCTCGATCTCAAAGCCCTCCGCGCGCAGGAGCCTGATCTTACGCTCGACGCCGCCGCCGTAATTGCCGATCGAGCCGTCGGACCGGATCACGCGATGGCACGGGACGAAAATCGGCACCGGATTCGACGCCATCGCATTGCCGATCGCGCGCTGGCTGTCCGGCTCTCCAATCGCCGCGGCAAGCCCGCGATACGTGATCACCGATCCGGGCGGCACGTTGCGAAGCCGCCCAAGCGCGCGCCGTTGGAACTCGCTATCCACCAGGCTGAGATCGACCGGCCGCGCAAGCGCGTCCCGATGGCCTGCGAAGTGACGCTCGATCTCGCGGCGGATCTCCTCGGCCACACCCTCGTCTTCGACCAGATCGAACTTGCGGCGCAGGGCGTCGAGCGCCGGCTCCGCCGCGGTTCCGCCGAGAAATTGCACCGCGGCCAGGCCGCGCGGGCTCTGGGCGACGAGCAGCCGGCCAATTGCCGAGCGAACCACACCGATGCGCGCCTCGGGCCTGCGGATGAACCTCATCGCGCGGCGGATTCGGGCGTGCGCAGTTCGCACCATCGCGTCGATCGTGCGATCGTCGCGCCCGGCGCCGGTTTTGTTCTGATCGCGATGCGAACTCCGATTCATTGTCGTCATCGTGCCGCCTTCAGTTTCTTGAGCGCCTGGTATACCGATGCGCGCGCGCTCTGAGGCGAACAGTTGAGCGCGGCGCCGATTTCCGCATAGTCGAGGCCTGCGAGTTTTCGCATCGCGAGCGCCCTGCCCTGCTTGCCGGGCAGCCGCGAGATTGCAGCTTTGAGATTCAGCACCCCATCAGGGGAGCCGGGCGCACCCGGCGCGATTCGGTTCGTGCTTGCCGCCGGCTCTCCGCTCTCGCTGACGAATACGCGCTCGCGCCGCATCCTGTCGCGCGCGCGGTTGCGGCATAGGTTCGCGGCGATACTGAATACCCATGGCCGAAGCCCCTCCGCCGCGCGCAGCTTCGGATAGGAACGGTACGCGCGCAGCCAGGTCTCCTGAAACAGGTCGAGGCTGTCCTCGCGGTCGCGAGTCGTCCGGAGGAGAAAGCGCATCAAATCGCGCTCGACCGTCGCCATCGCCTCCTCGAAAGGCGGCGGGAGCCGGAGCTTGCCGAATGAGCCCATTTTGATAGGTATAACCCCGCAAGCGGCGATTCGTGAATCGGCGAGATCGCAACGGGGCTGGAATTTCGTTCCCGAAGGTTGCGGCAGGCCGGGCTCGGTACAACGATGTGCGGATCCGGGCGGCGAGCGTCCAATTCGACGCGCGCCGCCTCGTCAGGAGGACATTATGAACGCAGTGGGGGCGATCGCATTGTGGGCGTTTCTCTTCCTGGCTACCCATCTTGGAATCTCGTCGGGCTATGTGCGTCCGCGGCTGCTCGCGGCCGTCGGCGACCAGGCATACCGAGGCATCTACTCGCTCGTGAGCCTCGCCACGTTCATCCCGCTCGCCGTCATGTTCGGTCGTCACAAGCATGCGGGCGCGATGCTGTGGAATCTGCGCGATGTCGCGGCGTTTCGCGGGTTCGCATGGCTGCTCATGCTGCTTTCGATCACGTTCATAGTTGCCGGCTCCATGAATCCAAGTCCGGCCACTGCGGGCGCGTCAGCGGCCGCCGCCGGTCCGCGCGGCGTTCTCAAGATCGCGCGTCATCCGGCCTTCACCGCATTCACGTTGTTCGGCGTGGCGCACATGATGATGAACGGATGGCTGGGCGATGTGATCTTCTTCGCGACGTTCCCCGCGCTCGGGTGCCTGGGCGCTGTGCATCAGGACAGCCGCAAGCTTCGCGAGATGGGTGCGCCTTACCGGAAATTCATGGATGAGACTTCGCTCATTCCCGGCCAGGCGCTGATCAGCGGCAAGCAGCGCTGGGAGGCGGGCGACACCCCCAGGGCGGCAATCCTGATCGGCGTGGGGGTGACGCTCGCCCTCGTCGTATTGCATCCCTACATCTTCGGGGGACATCCGCTCGGCTGACGGGCGCGGGCTGGATTCAGGCAGGAAGGCGGAACAGGCGCGCGGCGTTCGCTGCAATCCGCACGCTCAGCACATCGGGGTCGGCTCCGCGCACCTCGGCGAGCACTTCGAATGTGTGGCGCACGTAGGCGGGCTCGTTGCGCTTTCCGCGATACGGTTCGGGCGCCAGATAGGGCGCATCGGTCTCGATCATCAGGGAATCATCGCGCACGACTCGGGCCGCCTCGCGAACCGCGCGCGCGTTCTTGAACGTCACGATCCCGGAAAACGAAATGAACAGGCCAAGCTCGAGGAACTGCACTGCCGAATCGGCATCGCCGGTGAAGCAATGAATCACACCGCCGGCGGGCGGAACTCCCCGCTCGCGCAGGATTTCGACGAGCCGGGCCTCCGCGTCGCGGCAGTGAATCACGATTGGAAGATTAAGTTCGCCCGCCAAGTCCAGATGGCGGCAGAGCGAGGCCTCCTGCGCATCGCGCGGCGAATGCAGGTAGTGGAAATCCAACCCGCTCTCGCCGATCGCGACCACTTTTTTCGATTGGGCAAGCTCGCGGAGCTCGGCGATCCGATCGGCGGTGCAATCCTTCGCGTCGTGCGGATGAACTCCCACCGCGGCGAACACGTTGTCGTGGTGCTCGGCGATTTCGACGGTCAGCCGGTCGATTTCGATCGGGCCAATCGCCCCGACCGAAACGATCTTGACGACTCCCGCCTCCGAAGCGCGCGCGAGCACGGCTTCCAGGTCGCCGTGCAGGCGCGGATCGGCCAGGTGACAGTGCGTATCGACAAGATCGGCCATCTCATCGAGCGCTTCGGCGCGCCGCCTGTCAGGCGGGCGGCTTCTCGATGCGCGGGAAGAGCGCCGTGGCCGGCTTCACCCGATGGCCGGGCTTGAGGCCCTGCCCGAACGGGAGATGGGCGGCGCGCTCGTCGATTCCGAGCAGGTCGAAGAGCCGCACTGCGGTAGCGGGCATGAAAGGCTCAAGGACGCCCGCGATCACGCGCAATCCCTCGAGCAGATTCGAAAGAATCTGCGCCACGCGCGCGAGCTTCGCAGGATCTTTCGCAAGCGTGAATGGTGAGGTCGCGACGACGTACTTGTTCGCGGCGTCCAGGGAAAGCCAGACGCGCTCGAGTGCGCCCTTGAAGTTGAGCATCTCGATCATCTTTCCGACCTGGTAATCGAGGCTCTCTCCAGGCTGTGAACTGGTGAAGGAGGCGACAAAGCCCGCATCGTCGCTGTCGGCGGCGGCCGGCGCAACGGTTATCTCACCCTTGAAGTAGCGCGCGGCCATCGCCAGGACGCGGCTTGCGAAGTTGCCGAGATCGTTTGCAAGATCCGCGTTGTAGCGTTCAATCAGCCGCTCATCGGAAAAGTCGCCGTCGAGCCCGTACACGACGTCGCGCAAGACGAAGTAGCGCAAAACGTCGTGCCCGTAGGTCTTTTCGTATTCGAGCGGGTCCGCGATGTTGCCCGAACTCTTCGAGAAGCGCCCGCCGCGGAAATTGAGCCAGCCGTGCACGTTCAGGCGGCGGTAAACCGGCAGCCCGACCGCCATCAGCATCGCGGGCCAATACACCGCGTGCGGCTTCAGGATGTCCTTGCCGATGAAGTGCTCGGTTACGGGAAGTATCTCGCGCAGCCCGGTGTAGTCGTTCCCGGGCAGCTCGCTTAAGTAGGCGCAGAGCGCATCGTACCAGACGTAGGTGACGTACTTGTCATCGAACGGCAGGTCGATTCCCCAATCCAGCCGCGCCTTGGGACGCGAAATGCAAAGATCGTCGAGCGGCTCATCGAGCATCCGAAGCGCCTCGTGGGCATAGCGCTCGGGGCGGATGAAACCGGGGTTGGACTCGATGAGGCGGCGGATCGCGTCGCGATATTTCTCAAGCTTCAGAAAGTAGTTCGATTCGCTGAAGTGCTCGACCGGGCGATTGTGAACCGGGCAGATGGTTGCGTCGATCAATTCCTTGTCAGTGTAGAAGCGCTCGCAGCCGATGCAGTAAAGCCCCGCGTATTCCTTGAATACGATGTCGCCGGCCGCGTGCGTGCGCGAGAGCATTTCCTGCACGAACTTCTTGTGCGCCGGGTCGGTGGTGCGCACGAAGTAGTCATAACTGACATTGAGTGCGGCGTGCGCCTGGCGGAATAGCGCGCTGATCTTGTCGGCAAACGCCTTGGGCGAAAGACCGTCCGCGATCGCGGCGTCGCGGTTCTTCTGGCCGTGTTCGTCGGTGCCCGTAACGAAGGTCAAATTGGCGCTGCCCAACTTGCGCCGCCAGTGCCGAACGTAGGTATCGGTTACGAGGTACTCGTAGGCGTGCCCGACGTGGGGCGGACCATTGCTGTACGTGATCGCGGTGGTGATGTGGATGCGCTCAGCCATAGGAATTCGAAGATACCCCGCCCGCGCGAACAATTCGACTGTCCCTGGCGGGGGGAATCGCCGCGGAGTTACTGCGGCGGCTCGCGCGGAGCGACCGGCATTCCCGGCGGGCGCGACGCGACCAACTCTTCGAGCGTCGCCTCGACCGCGCCGCCGTCCTCGTCGAGCTGAATCAGCACGGTCTGCTTGAGAATGTTCTGGCGGAGGACTTTGCCGTCGCCCTTCACGGACTGCACTCTCTTTCCGATCCCGGGCAGAGTGCGCTTGAGCTCGACGTAAGTCGCGTACTCGTAGCGCAGGCAGCACTTGAGCCGCCCGCACATCCCGGCCAGCCGCGACGGGTTGAGGGCGAGCCCCTGCTCGCGCGCCATCTTCACCGTGACCGCATCGAAGTCGCGCAGCCACGACGAGCAGCATAGCTCGCGCCCGCACGGCCCCAGCCCGCCCGTCACCTTGGTCTCGTCGCGCGCGCCGATCTGCTTCATCTCGACGCGGGCGCGGATGGTGTTGGCAAGATCGCGCACGAGATCGCGGAAGTCCACGCGGGCCTCTGCGATGAAGTAGAAAGTTACTTTGCGCCCGTCGAGCGTGTACTCCACGCTGACGAGCTTCATCGGGAGCGAGCGCTCGCTCACGCGCTGGAGGAAGATTCGGCGCGCGCGCGCCTCGCGCACCAGGTCTTCCGCTTCGCCGTGCAAGTCGTCATCGCCGGCGATTCGCACGATCGGCCTGAGCGCCGACAAATCGAGCGTGGCCGGGGGTTCGCGCGGCTCGATCTCGATGGTGCCTATGCGGGTGCCCGCATCGCCTTCGACCAGCACGCGGTCGCCGCGCTTGAGCGTCAAGCCGCCCGCCAGGTAGTTGTAAAGATGGCCGGCCGGCTGGAGGCTTACCGCAACGATCTTTTGAAGCTCGACGCCGTCCTTTTGCGGCTCGGCAACGTCCTTTTGCGGCTCGGCGCCGCCTTCGGATGGATTCTCTTCTGGCGGCACTATTCGCTCCGCATCGCCTGCGCGACCGACATCCACCACTGCTCCGCCTGGAGGCGGGAGTTGGCCATCGCATCGACCGCCGCACGCGCTCTTACGGCGCCCTCGAGGCATCTGACGATCGCGCCGGTCTCGAACGTGCTCGCTATTTCATTCATGGTCGCGGCCATCTCGGGCGCACCGCCGGCAGGCTCGGTCCCGAGCAGCTTGCGACATAGTATTTCCTCCAGCAACCGCGCGATCAACTCGAAGTTGTCGGCGGCCTGCTCGCGATTTGCGAAGTAGTTCTGCGCGAGGCCCTGCGCGTCCGCAAATCCGATCGTGCGTGCGCCCCGAAACGCCGCGAGCAGGTCCTTCATCGGAGGCTCATCGCCATCCACGAGCGCGATCGCACGCGCGGCGCTCCCGCGCGAAAGGCGCGCGATCGCACCGGCGCGGGAGGCGTCGGTCACGCCGCGCGCCATCAGGATCGCCTCGATATCCGCGACCGAAAGCGCGGCGAATCGGACCGCTCGCGTGCGGGATCGTACCGTGTCCAGGAGGGCGCGTTCGCTCGCAGTGACGACGAAGATGATCGCGTGGCCGGGCGGCTCCTCGAGCGTCTTCAGCAACGCGTTTTGAGCGGGGATATTGAGGGTTTCAGCGTCATCGATGATCGCGACGCGAACCTGGGCGCGCGAGGGCTTGGTGCCGAGCCCCGCGATGAGTTCGCGCACCTGCTCGATCAGGACGTCGGTTCGGCCCGGCGCGCGTCCGATGCGGATGAAGTCGGGATGGACACCTGACGCGACCTGGACGCACGCCGCGCAGCAATCGCATCGCAAAGACTGCGCGCGCGCGCGGCTTCGCCCGCCGCCGGGTTGGCCCGATGCCTCGCGGACCGGGCAGCGCTCCGGCGTGCAGCAGAATTTCGGGCCGGCGGCGCGCTCGCACAGCAGCCCGTGCGCCAGGCACGCGGCCACGAGCGCCTTGCCCACTCCGCGCGGACCCGAGAACAGGTAGGCATGCGATGGCCGGGCCGCAAGCTCGGCGAACAGCCGCTCGGCGATCTCGCGATGGCCGCGGATTCCGTTTAGGGGCATTGGCGCGAAATCAGCCCCTCGGCCGCGCGGCGAATATCTGCGCTGACGGCATCGAGCGCGCGGCTCGAATCGATCACGATCACCCGCGCAGGCTCCTCGCGCGCGATCGCCTGGAACCCCGCACGGACCCGGCGATGGAACTCGGCTGTCTCGCTCTCGAAGCGATCGAACGCGCCGCCCTGGTGGCGCTTGCGCGTGCGCGCCAGCGCCGTCTCGACCGGGACGTCCAGGACTATCGTGAGGTCGGGCATCACGCCGGCGGTGGCCAGCCGGTTCAGTTCGCCAAGGAGTTTGAGGTCGAAACCGCGCGCGTAGCCCTGGTAGGCGACGGTGGAATCGGAATACCGGTCGGAGATTACGATTTCACCGGACGCGATCGCGGGCTTGAGTTTCTCGCGCACGTGTTGGGCGCGATCGGCGAGCACCAGGAGCAGCTCCGAGGCGACATCGAGCGCGATCGAGGGATCGAGAAAGATTGCGCGAATCGCTTCGCCCGCGCGCGTGCCGCCG
>DASPOF010000074.1:0-5072 GCA_035626155.1 Binataceae bacterium (SeqCode) | reverse complement strand
TGGCGCCCCCTGCGGGATTCGAACCCACGGCCCCAGGATTAGGAATCCTGTGCTCTATCCATCTGAGCTAAGGGGGCGCACGCCCGTTTGACGATCACCAGCCCGCAGACGGGCAGGCTAACCTGCGGAAGCCTGCTTGCCAAGTAGAGCCTCGATGCGGTGTCATGGACACTGGAACGGCCAGGAGCAAAAACATTTGAGGGCATCCGCATCCGGCGGTAGAGCCGCGCGACGGAGAACATCAACCGCCGGCTGCGGCATCCGCTCGAAGAAGCACGGTCTCATGACCGTGCCCTTATACCAAGGCCGATCACCGCGTGTGCGTTCGCAGGACACGCGGGTCACTCAGGGATCGTGCATGAGCGTGGCCGCACTATGGAGTGAACGGGCCGATCGCGACGTCATTGGGAGAATTACCGACAAAGCCCGTGTTGATGGTCGCGATGGGCGCCTGGTTGACCGTGCCGACGAAGGTGCTGCCCGTGAACGGGGGATAGACTGTCACAGTGAAGTTCCCGGTGTTGGCGACGTAGATGTTCCCGCTGGAATCCAGCGCGATGCCTTGCGGATGACTGAGCCCGGTGCTGTCGACGCATGTGCCGGTGCCTGAGCCGCTGCAACATGGATAAGGCGCACCACTCCCTGTACACGCGCTGTCGAATTGACCTGCGATAGTCTCGAGCGGCGCCGTATTTCCGCCGCTGCCCGCCCCATAGATCGCGACGCTGACGCCCCCGCTGCCTGGCGGTCCGCCGTCGTTTGTCACGTACATATTCCCGCTGGAATCCAGCGCGATACCGTACGGTGCGCCGATTTGGGTCAGGTCGGTGGTGCAGGTTCCTCCCTCAGGCACAGTGATACAGGCGATCATCGAGGTCGGGGCGATATCGCCATTGGAGCCTGCTGGATAGGAATTGATGTATGGGCCGCCAGGGCTTACCACGTAGATGTTTCCCCCGGAATCCAGAGCGACGCCGGATGGTCGAAAGAGGGCGGTCATGTCGCCAGGCGGCGTGCCGGTGCATCGGATCTCGCTGCCGGGCGAGATGTTGTCGTTACCGCCGGCGGGGAAGACCAGGACGGCGCCATTGCTCGCGCACGAGGTGGCGATGTTCGCGACATTCGCCGTGTAGATATTCGCGCCGGCGGAATCCAGCGCAAGGCCGTATGGACCATCCAGCTCGGTGTTGGCGCCGGAGATAGTGCGGATCGGCGCCGCATTACCGCTGCTGCCCGGTGCAAAGACACTGACGCTGGAGGCGGCAAAACTTTGGTTCGCCACATAGATGTTGCCGCTTGAGTCCAGCGCGATTCCGCCCGGGATAGCCAGCCCCGTGTTGTCAACGCACGTGCCGCTGCCTTTACCGCTGCAACACGCATATGGCGTCCCGGCAGAGGTGCACTGACTGTTGAACTGGCCCACGATAGTGACGGCCGGTGCTATGTCGGGATTGCCGCCGATCGGAAGCGGATAAGCCGTCACTTGGTCCACAACGCCGGGGCCGCCACCGCCGCTGGTGACCCACAGTGCGACGCCCGGCGTGGCGGTCGCTGTCGGTGTGGCTGCCGTCGATGTTGCGGTCGGAGTCGCGGTCAGAGTTGGTGTGGGGGTGACCGTCGCAGTCCGGGTCGCCGTGGCGGTGGCCGTGCGAGTCGCCGTGGCGGTTGGAGTGGCGGTCCCGGTAGGCGTCGTGGTTGGCGTCGGCGACGGCGTGGGAGTCAGAGTCGGGGTCGGAGTGGGCGTGGCGGTGGCCTTTGGTGCGACTCCCTGGCAGAGCAGGGGAATGCTTTGCGGTTTGCAGCCCTCGACTCCAAAGGTGAATTTCAGCTTGTCTTTGAACTTCCCAACGGAAGGCGGCGTACAACCTACGAAAACGACGCAGACGGCACTCGGTGCAAATTCTCCCCCCTCGCACGTGGTCTGGGACTGTCCTTTCTCGATAGAGAACGGCGGCGTGTCCGCTACCCCAATCAACACAATGTCAGCGGATACAGTCTTGGAAGTGTTTGTCACATAGGTGACTTTATCGTCCTTCAGTCCCACCGGGACCTTGCCGAAGTTGAGGCTGTCCGGTTCAAACTTGAGCGTCGGGCACCCCTTTCCTTTTGCCTCGGCCTGCGCGGGTGCGAGCACGGGCATCACGACCGCGATGGCGATCGACAAACCGGCGAGGAACGCGAAAAGCTGTTTCCCCCACGCGGACATGGCTTTCCTACGCTGCCTAACGATGCTGGCAACAAGTCCCGTGAGAGGCAATTGAGAAAATGGGGATTCGATTACCAGCAGGTTTCGCGCCGCGCGCGGGTGTAATAAAAATGGATCGACGCAGGCCGGCATTACCCGGCGCGAACCGCCGGGGCGATCCCCGGCCGCAGAGGCTCAACACGATGGCAGATCAGAACAAGTTACCCAGGCGGCACAGCAGCGTGCTCCTCGACGGCCCGTCGCGCGCCGGCGCCCGCGCGATGATGAAAGCAGTTGGATACTCCGACGAGGACCTCAGCCGGCCGCTCATCGGGGTCGCTCACTGCTGGATCGAGATCATGCCCTGCACCGCCCACCTGCGGAAGCTCGCCGAGGACGTCAAGCGCGGCGTGCGCGCGGCGGGCGCCACTCCGGTCGAGTTCAACACCATCGCGATCTGCGACGGCATCTCGATGGGGACCGCCGGCATGCGCGCATCGCTCATCAGCCGCGAACTGGTCGCCGACTCGATCGAATTGACCAGCCGCGGCCATCTGTTCGACGGCGTCGTTGCGCTGTCGGGATGCGACAAGACGATCCCGGCCGCGGTGATGGCGCTGCTCAGGCTCGACCTGCCATCGGTGATGCTCTACGGCGGCTCGATTCAGCCGGGCCGCTTCGGCGATAAGAACGTGACAATCCAGGACGTGTACGAGGCGATCGGCGCCGAGGCCGCGGGCAAGATTACCGTCGAGCAGCTCAGCCAGCTCGAAAATGCGGCCTGCCCGGGCGTGGGCGCGTGCGGAGGCCAGTTCACGGCCAACACGATGGCGACGGCGTGCGAGCTGCTCGGGATTTCGCCCGCGGGCGGAAATTCAATTCCGGCAACCGATCCGCTCAAGCCGCAAAGCGCGTACCGCGCGGGCCAGCTCGTCGTCGAACTGCTCAAGAAGGATTTGCGCCCCAGCCGCATCGTCACGCGCAACGCGATCGAGAATGCGATCGCCGCGGTTGCGATGACCGGCGGGTCCACCAATTCGGTGCTGCATCTTCTCGCGATCGCGCGCGAGGCCGGCGTCGCACTCTCGATCGACGACTTCGATCGCATCAGCGCGCGCACGCCGCTGCTCGCCGACCTCAAGCCGGGCGGACGCTTCGTGGCCTGCGACCTGTACGCCGCCGGCGGCATCCCGCTCATCGCCAAGCGCCTCCAGGAGGCGGGCCTGCTTCATTCCGAGGAAATCACGGTGACGGGCCGCACGATCGGCGAGGAGGCCCGCGACGCCCGCGAGACCAGGGGGCAGGAGGTCGTCCGTCCGCTGGCAAACCCGATCCAGCCCACGGGCGGCCTGGTGATTCTCAAGGGCAACCTAGCGCCGGAGGGATGCGTCGCGAAGATCGCAGGCCACGAGCGCATGAACCATCGCGGACCCGCCCGCGTGTTCGACTCCGAGGACGACGCGTTCAAGGCGGTCTCGGCGCGCAAGATCAATCCCGGCGATGTGGTCGTCATCCGGAACGAGGGACCAAAGGGAGCGCCCGGGATGCCCGAGATGCTCCAGGTAACGGCGGCGCTGGTCGGCGAGGGACTCGGCGAATCGGTCGCGCTGCTTACCGATGGCCGTTTCTCGGGCGCAACGCACGGCCTGATGGCGGGGCATGTTGCGCCGGAGGCGGTCGTCGGCGGGCCGATCGCAGCGCTGCGCGAGGGCGACATCATCGCGTTCGACGTCCCCAAGCGCCGCCTCGATGTCGAGCTGAGCGCCGAGCAGATCGCCGATCGGCTCAAAGGATGGCGCAAGCCCAAACCGCGCTATGAATCGGGAGTGATGGCGAAATACGCCGAACTCGTCTCGTCGGCATCGCGCGGCGCGGTGACCAACTAGGAACCGCCCGGCGGGAGCGAGATCCGATGACCTTCGGCCGGCGGCAAATTGCAATCGCGCGCGTAGTGGCCGTGCTCGTGCTGCTCGCTCTCGGCGCCGGGCCTCGCTCCGCGCGCGCCGAGGATGACTGGAAGGTAATCGAAAAGCATACCGAGGGTCCCGCCCCGGACACTGAATCCGCGCCCAAATCCGACCAGACCGTGGTGGCGTGCGGCGAGGCCGCCCGTCCCGCGTCGGATTCGTATCGGGCGATCGTCTCGCAGCTCAACGATATGAACGGGGTTAATTTCCGCGTGTACGAATCGGTGGCCGAGATCAGCCCGCACGTGCGCGAGGGCGGATGCATCTTCTACAACGCCGCGTTCCTCGCCAGGCTGCTGGCCAACTGGATGAATATCAGCGACCCGGAAGCGATGAACCCGATGCTCTACGCGATCTTCGCGCACGAGGAGGGCCATCTGATTCATCAGGACTTCGACCCGCGCAATGAGCGGATCGGCGCCAAGGCGAAGGAACTCGCCGCCGACCAGTTCGCCGGCTACACGCTCCAGCGTCTCGGCATGCGGCTCGATTCCGACGAGATCACGCGCTACTACCAGCTAACCGGCGACGATTTCTTCGGTCAGGCGAGCGGTCATGGAACCGGGGCGGAGCGCACCGAGGCGTTCCGCGACGGATGGCATCGCGCGCAGGTCGGTCTGCCGGAACAGGGACAGCGTCCCGCAGGCGGATTCGACGCCGGGCCCTGAGCGGGCCGCGCAATTCGATTGCGGCGTCGAGCCGCGCGCGGGAGAAATTCCCGGGGTAAGCGGCGGAGCCTATCCAACTGGCTCGAACGCTACAGCCTCCCCGAAACAAACGGTCAAGCGAATGGGCGCTCCTACCGCAACGGGCGGAACAGCTTAACATGATCCTAGACAGGGCGCGCACCGGGCGGTGCTCGCGGGCGCGCAAGAACTGATCGATCGCGGGATCAAGGAACTAACCCCCTTAGCAGGGTG